>NZ_JBICSQ010000143.1:0-13294 GCF_043197175.1 Amycolatopsis sp. NPDC049252 | reverse complement strand
CGGCCCGCGAGGCCGGGGGAGACGACGCGGGCCTGCGAGCCGCGCTGAACGAGTTGTTCACCGCGCGCTCGGCGGTCCGGGCGGCCGACCCGGTCGCCGCCGCGGCCGCGGCGGTGACCGCCGGTGGCGCGGCGGCGGCGCTGAACCCGCGCCACGACGACGTCCGCGTGCTGCGTCTCGAACCCGACGGTCGTCCCGGGTTCGTCGTGCTCAACGAACGGGCCGCGGCGGTCGACCTGACCGCGACGTTCCCGGCGACCGGCGTGCCCGAGGTGTGGGACCCCGACACCGGCACCGCCACCCCGGCGGGGGTGTGGCGGCGGGCGTCGTCCGGCACCACGGCGGTGGTGCTGCGGCTCGAGCCGAAGGCGACTCTGCTGGTGGTGTTCGGCGCCGGGCGGGAACCCGCGCACGCCGTGGCGGCGTCGGCGCCGGTGGAGCGCGTCGGCGACCGGGCCGCGACCGTGCGCGTGACCGCGCCGGGCCCGGTCAGCGTTACTGTGAATGCGGGTGGCCGGACTCTTTCCGGCGCTGCCACGGTTTCCGATCCGCTCACGGCCATTTTGTCCGGTGCGGACTGGGCGTTCCACTTCGATCGTCCGGACGCGCCGGTGAGCACGCGTCCGCTCGGCTCGTGGACCGACCTGGACCCGGCCTTCTCGGGATCTGCCTGGTACGAAACGGATTTCGACGTGCCCGCGGCGCCCGGTCGCCGGTGGACCCTCGACCTCGGCGAGGTTCACGAGGTGGCCGAGGTCGAGGTCAACGGCCGCCGGGTCGGTTCCCGGCTGTGGGCGCCGTACCGGGTGGACGTGACCGCGGCCCTGCGACCAGGCCGGAACCGGGTGCGGGTGCGCGTCACCAACACCGGCGCCAACGCGCGCGGCGAGGTGCTCGCGTCCGGCCTGCTGGGCCCGGTGGCGCTGCGGCCGTACCGCCTCGTCGACGTGCCGCTGGCCCCCGGTCCCCGGTGACATGTCCACTTCGGACGTTACAGTGATACACGGCGCCCCGGAATGTCCCATAAGGACGGGTGCGGCATTCAGTCGAATGGAAAAGCCCGTTCGGTCGAGCGCGATTTTCCGTGGTGCGGCGCCCGGCTCGTGTTACAGTGTCCTTTGGGGACGGTGGGCAGGCGCTCTGCCTCAGTAAACCCGCCGGGCAAGGGAAAAAACCGGTGTAGACGACCGGCCGCCGGATTGGTTACGGTCCGCGGTGGTGTCGATCAGTTGAGATTGCTCACTGTGGATTCTTCCCGATCGGCCGTTTTCCCCCGGCCCTTTCGGTGCATTCCTCGGAGGTCGAACAAACCTTCGGAAAGGAGCACACAGTGAGAATCGGAAAGCTCGGCCGCTCCGCGGTCGTCGCCCTGCTCGTCACCGGTCTCGTAGCTTTCTTCGCCGGTGCCGGCACGGCTTCCGCGGCGCCGGCCGCTCCCGCCGTTCCCGCGTTGACCGCGCCGATCGCCGGCACGTTCACCGACGCGTCGGGCGGAACCGGTACGGCCACCGGGACTTTCACCCCGAGCGACTTCACCACTGACGGCGCCGGCACGTTCGCCAACGGTGTCGCCGACCTGACCATGGTCGACTCCGCCGGCCAGCAGGTCGGCACCGTCTCGCAGGCCGTCACCGTCCCGGTCGGCGTCGCCGCCGCGTCGTGCCAGATCCTCGACCTGGTGCTCGGGCCGCTCGATCTCAACCTGCTCGGCCTCGTGGTGCACCTGAACCAGGTCCACCTGAACATCACGGCCGACGCCGGTCCCGGCAACCTGCTGGGCAACCTCCTGTGCGCGATCGCGGGCCTGCTCGACCCGGGCCCCTTGAGCAACCTGCAGGCGCTGGTCAACCTGCTGAACCAGATCCTCGCCATCCTCGGCGGCTGAGGCGTCCACAACGGACATTCCGGCTCGCCGGAATGACGGAACGGCCCACCCGGAGACCCCGGGTGGGCCGTCGTCGTGTGCGCTGTCGTGCGTGCTACTCCGTCGAGAAGTCCGCCATCATGGCCATGTCCTCGTGCTCCAGGTTGTGGCAGTGCAGCATGTAGCGGCCCGCGTAATCGGTGAACTTCACCGCCACCTCCACCGCTTCCGACGGGCGGAGGTCGACGGTGTCCTTCCAGCCCGCGTCGCACGGGCCCGGCGGCCGGCCGTTGCGGCTCAGCACCTGGAAGTGGTTCAGGTGCAGGTGCACCGGGTGGTGGACGTCGCTGGTGAACCGCCACACCTCCGTCGTGCCCAGACGGGCACGGGCCAGGTCGTGGCCGGGGGTGTACGGCACGCCGTTGATCGTCCAGGCGCCGGACGACTTCTGGAACAGGAAGTCCCGCGTCGTCGTGGCACTCGACCGGTCCAGGGGCGCGATCTCCGACAGCTTCGCGGGGACGTGGCTGTCGTCGGCCACGCGGCCGTCGGTGCCGACGTCGAAGCACATCACCTCGGCGGTCCTGCCCGTGCCGAGCTTGTTGACGAGCCGGACGCGCGTTCCCGGCGCGTAGCGGGCGAAATCGATGACGACGTCGAAGCGCTCGGCGGGGGAGACCTCGATGCTGTCGTGCGTCAGCGGGCTCGCCAGCAGGCCGCCGTCGCTGCCGATCCGGACGAGCGCGCCGCCTCCCGGCGGCTGCGGGTCAAGCGACAGTGAATACCGCCGGGCGTTGGAGCCGTTGAGGATCCGGAAGCGGTAGCGGGCGCGGTCGGCGCGCAGCACCGGCCACGGCGCGCCGTTGACGAGGATGACGTCGCCGAGCACACCGTCCATGTAGGCCGCCGAAACGCCGGGCAGCTGCTGGCCGCCGGCGAGCGCGGGGTAGGTGAACGAGCCGTCCGCGCCGAACGACCGGTCGCAGATCATCAGCGGGATGTCCCGTTTTCCTTGCGGCAGCGGCAAAGCCGCCTCCTCGTCGTCCGTCACGAGGTGGAACCCGGCCAGGCCCTGCCAGACGTTGGCGGCGGTGAAGCCCATCCGGTGGTCGTGGTACCAGAGCGTCGCGGCGCGCTGGTCCAGCGGATAGGTGTAGGACCGGCTGGTCTGCCCGCCGCCGGAGTCGAGCTTCGCCATGCCCGCCATCCCGGACATCGCCGCCATGCCCGTCAAGGAACCCCGCTGCTCGCCGCCGACCGGATGGATGAGATCGGTGGGGTAGCCGTCGCTCTCGGCGGGGGTGTGGCCGCCGTGCAGGTGCACCACGATCGGGTGCGGCAGCTGGTTGGTGTGCGTCACCACGGCCTTGCGTCCCGCAGGCGTTTTCAGGGTGGGGCCGGGAAAACTGCCGTGGTAGGTCCACGCGTCGGTGGTCAGCCCGGGCAGGATGCCCAGCTTCGCCGGCCGCTGGACGATCTCGTAGAAGTCGGTCGTCGCGTCGGTGCGGACGGGCGCGAGCACCGGCGGGATCGGGAGCTCGGCGTGGAACGCCGCCGGCACCGGCGCGCGGCTGGTCAGCAGGAGACCGGGCTGGCCGTCGGCGAACAGCTCGCGCAGGAACGGCGTCCCGGCGACGGCGAGCGCACCGGCGCCGGCCAGGGCCACGGTGCCGACCCCGAGGAACCGGCGGCGGCTCATCGCGGGGCTCACGCCGGGACCCCGGCGTAGCGCGCCACCGGCTGCTTCGCCCAGGAGAGCAGGACGATCCGGACGACGAGGTAGAGCAGCACGGCACCGAGCGGCACGTGGACGACGAGGTCGCGGGTGAAGCCCAGCACGATCTGCGCGGCGCAGAGCACGAGCGCGAGTGCGGCGAACAGTGCGGGCCGGCCCGGGCCGCGGCCTCCGCGCCACAGGACCAGGGCCGCCAGCAGCGTCGGCAGCAGGGCCAGCGCGAAGAGCATGCCGGACATCCGGTGCGCGGCCAGCATCGAGTAGTGCCCCTGCAGGAAGGCGCCGGCCAGCACCGGCTGCAGGCAGGCGAGGGCGGCCGCGACGACGGCGCCCGCCCGGAGCAGCACGAGCGCGCCGCGGCTGATCGGGTTGCGGACAGGGTCCATCACAAGACTCGTTTCTCCGGGGGACTTCGCGGGAGGAAGCAACCAGCTTCTGTCGCTGAAAAATTACTGTAGCAGAAAATATCAGGCCGGTGCACTAAGCTGGCAGCATGAGTCCGCGAACGGTGAACTGGGGGGCCCTGCGTGCCCGGCGCGACGGCGAGCCCGGCGAGGTCGAAGGGCTGCGCGAGCGCAAGAAACGGCTGATGCGCCAGCAGCTGTCGGACACCGCGACGGAGATGTTCGTCGAGCGGGGCTTCGACGCCGTGCGGGTGGCGGAGATCGCCGAGGCGTGCGGGGTGTCGGAGAAGACCGTCTTCAACTACTTCCCGACCAAGGAGTCGTTGATCCTCGACCACCCGGACACGGCGCTGGCCGCGCTGCGGGCGGACCTGGCCGAGCCCGGGGTGTCCCCGGTCGAGGCGGTGCTGCGGATCCTCGCGGAGGAGCGCGCCGCCGTCCTGTCCTGGCTCGCCGAGCAGGACGACCCGGCCGAGGCGATCACGAAGTCCCGGCGGTTCGGCCTGCTGATCGCGACCACGCCGGCGCTGCGCGCACACCGGCTGGAGATGACCGAACAGCTCGTCGTCGTCGCGGCCGAAGCGCTGGCCGAGCGGTCCGGGACCACGCCGGACGACCCGGAACCGCGGGTGCTGGCGACCGCGCTCGTCGCGCTCTGGCAGATCCAGTTCCGCTCGATGGCCAAGCACCTGGACGTCACCCGCACGCCGGAGGCGGTCGAAGAAGCGGTCGCGGCCGACGTCGGCCGCGCGGCGGGACTCGTCGAAGCCGGGCTCGAGGCGCTCCCGCGGTTCACGGCCTGAGCCCGGCCCTTCCCGTTACTCGGCCGAGCGTCGGCGGGCGATGTGGTGGGCGACGGCGGCCGCGACGCCGACCGCGGTGAAGACGCCGGTGGCGACCGGGCTGAGGAACTTCGAGAGGCTCGGGGCGTCGCCCGGGCCGAGCAGCCAGAACGCGACCGACCCGGCGTAGACCGCGGTGACGGCGGCGGTCCACCAGCGGACGGCGTGCAGGCGAGGCTCGCGCAGCGTGCCGACCAGCACGACGATGACGGGGATTCCGGCGAGCAGGGCGAACTGGCCCGCGACGAAGACCGGAACGGCCCAGGCCGCGACGAGGACGGCCAGCGAGGTCTTGCGGGCGGTGGCGGTGGTGGTCATCGGTTTCTCCTTGTGGTTGCGGGGTATCAGCAGTTTTCGGCGGTGGTCTTGAGTGCGGCCAGCCAGGCGTCGAGGCCCGGGGCGAGGTACTTGATCGCGGTGGCCGGGTCGGCCTCGATCTGCCCGCCGGTCCAGCTCTCCTCCGTGCTGACGAGGACGCCGCTCCGCAGCGGGGTGAAGGTCCAGACGTGGACGCCGCGGTCGATGCGCAGGCCGTCGCCGATCGCCGGCCCGGTCCAGCGGATGCACCGGCCCGGCGCGACCTGCTGGACGGTCGAGGTGATGACCAGGGTGGTCGCGGGGGTCGTCGGCGTCGGCGGCACCGGAGTGGTCCACCGGAACCGCGAGCCGGGCCGCAGCGGACCGGGGTCGAGCCGTTTCATCGTGGCGACGGCACTCTGCCAGGACGGCCAGCCCTCGACGGCGGTGTGCAGCCTCCAGACGGTGCTCAGCGGGGCCTTGATCAGGGTCTCGGTCCGGTAGTGGAGCTGGGCGGCGGGGTCGATGCCGACGCCGTGGCAGGTCAGGCTCGTCGCGGCTTCGGCCGGGGTGGCGGCGGTGACGCCGAAGACTCCGGCGGCGGCCAGCGGGATCGCGATCAAGGCGGAACGGAGGCTCATCAGGTGCTCCTGTGTTAGTGGCCGTTGTGTTAGTTAGAAGCTATAACTTCACTCTCGTGAGTGTCAATAGGAAAGGTGATAGCCTCTAACTCATGACGGATCCAGCTGGTCAGAGCCCCCGCGAGCGCTACCGGGCGCAGGTGCGCGCGGAGATCAAGCAGCACGCGTGGGAGCAGATCGCCGAGGCGGGGGTGCCCGCGCTGTCGCTCAACGCGATCGCGAAGCAGGTGGGCATGAGCGGCCCGGCGCTGTACCGCTACTTCGCCGGCCGCGACGAGCTGATCACGGCCCTGATCCGCGACGCGTACCGAAGCCTCGCCGACACGGTCCGCGCGGCCCGCTCGTCGGGCGCGGGCCTGGCGGAACTGGCCCACGTCATCCGGGACTGGGGTCGCAGTGATCCGCAGCGGTACTTCCTCATCTACGGCACCCCGGTCCCGGGCTACCACGCACCGGACGACATCACGGCGATCTCGTTCGAGGTGATGACGGTGCTGCTCGACGCGGCCGGCGCGCTACCGGAGAACAAGGCGACCCCGTTCGACGCGCACCTGGAAGACCACCGCGACTGGGCCTTCGACCACCCGGCAGGCGCGGCGACGCTGCATCGCGCGCTGTCCTTCTGGACCCGCCTGCACGGCGTGCTGTCGCTCGAGCTGGCGGGCCACTTCGCCGGCATGAAGTTCGACCCGGGGCTGCTGATCGACGAGGAACTCAAGGCCCTGCAGGAAAACTGACCGCGGCAGACCGCGATAGCCAGGAGGCCGGGTACAGCCTCGCGGACGGGAGCGGCAAGGCGGCCGGCCGGCTCCCGGACCAAAGCCGTGAGGGGCACCCTCATGGTCCTTGTGTCCCTGAAGGTGCCCCTCACGCCAGAGCCGACGCGCCGGTGGGTTGACTGCTCCGGGTGCCGAGGTGGCCGTTGCCGCGCGGGTGAATCCGGCGCTAGACGATGCCCGCCGCGATCAGCTGGGGCCAGATTTCGCTCTGGTCGACTACCTCGACCTCGAACTTCTCCGCCTTCGTGAGCTTGGCGGCGCCGACGTCGGCGCCCGTGATGAGCATGTCCGTGGCCGCCGAGACCGACGACGCGATTGCCGCGCCGGCCTTCTCGCACAGGCGCTGGAACGTCGGGCGGGGGACCTTCTCGCCGGAGCGCGGGTCGCTGATCGAACCCGTGATCACCACCGTCTTGCCCGCCAGGGGCGCGCCCGCCGCGACCACCGGCGGGAGGTCCTCCTCGCGCACGTCCAGCGAAACGCCGGCTTCGCGCAGCCGCTCGAGTTCCGGGCGCAGCCGGGTGAGGTGCTCGATCAGGGAACTGGCGACCTTCGGGCCGATGTCCTCCACGGCGACGAGCCCGTCGACGCCCGCCTCCGCGACGTCCTCCAGCGATCCGAAGCCCGCTCGGCACAGCCGGGCGGCGGTGCCTTCCGAGGCCATCGGGATCGCGAGGCCGATCAGCGCGCGGCGCAGGCCGACCTGGCGGCTCGCGTCGATCGACTCGATCATGCGCGCGGCCGAGACCTCGCCGATGCGGTCGAACTCCAGCAGCCGTTCCTTGGTCAGCCCGTAGAAGTCCGACGGGTGCTCCAGGTCGCCCGTTTCGGCGAGCCGTTCGATCCAGACCCCGCCGATGGCGTCGATGTCCGCTGCCGCCCGCGACGCCCAGTGAATCAGCCGCCGCACGGTCTGGGCCGGGCAGGAAACGTTGGTGCAGAACAGTTCCCGGCTGTTGCCCTGCTCGGTCAGCGGATGCCCGCACGACGGGCACACCGTGGGCGGCACGATCTCCTGCTCCGCGCCCGTGCGCTTCGAGGCGTCCAGCACCCCGGCGACGAACGGGATGACGTCCCCGGCGCGGCGCACCAGCACGGTGTCGCCGATCTTGATGCCGCGGGCGCGGATCACCTCCTGGTTGGCCAGCGTCGCGCGGGTGACCGTCGTCCCGCCCACGAACACCGGTTCCAGCCAGGCGACCGGGGCGATCTTGCCCGTCTTGCCGACGTCCCAGACCACATCGGACAGCACGGTGGTCTTTTCCTCGGCGGCGAACTTGAACGCCAGCGCGCCGCGGGGTGAGCTCGACCGGGTGCCGGCGGCGGCGTACGCGTCCCGGTCGGCCAGCCGCAGCACCGCGCCGTCGAGGTCGTAGTCCAGTTCGTTGCGCTGCTGCTCGATCGTGGTGATCACGGCCTGCGCGGCCTCGGCGTCGGTGCAGCGCCGCATGTCGGCGGCGGTGAACCCGAGCGTCTGCAACGCGCTGCCGAGGTCGGTTTCCGCGCTGTCCGGTTCGGTGTAGAGGTCGAAGGCGAAGAACTGCAGGCGCCGCCCCGCGACGGTGGCCGGGTCCTTGGCCCGCAGTGTGCCCGCGGCGGCGTTGCGCGGGTTGATCAGCGGCTTGTCCGGGTGGGCAGTGTTGTACGCGGCGAAGGTGGACCGCAGCATCACGGCCTCGCCGCGGACCTCGACGCGGCCCGGCGCTTCGACCCGGCCCGGGATCCCGTCGGTCAGTGCCCGCACGAGCTTCGTGACGTCGTCACCCGTCGTCCCGTCGCCGCGGGTGACCGCCCGGGCCAGCCGCCCGTTCTCGTAGACCAGGGCCAGCGACAGGCCGTCCAGCTTCGGCATGACGACCACCGGCTGGCCCGGGAAGCGCTCGAAGAAGGCCGCGACCTGCTCGGGCTTGGTGGCCTTCTCCAGCGACAGCATCGGGCGCGAGTGCCGGATCGGCGCGTGCAGCACCGCGGGCGCGCCCACCTGCTCCAGCGGGTTCGGGTCCGGCGCCAGCTCCGGGTTCGCCTCGACCAGGCCACGCAGCTCGTCCTCGATCGCGTCGTACTCCGCGTCCGCCACCGTGGGCGAGCCGCGGTAGTAGGCGTCGCGCAGCACGACGATCCGATCGGCGAGTTCCTGGATGCGTTCCCGAGCGTTCACGGCGGAGACGTTACCGGTGGCCACCGACAGAAACCCGATCCCGGCCGCGACTAGTCGGCATGATCGGAGAAAGTCACCCACCGGTGCCGTCGAACCTTGCCAGAATCCGGCTATGCAGACCACGACCAGCAACGCGTCATACGTACTGATCGACGGTGCCCGCGTCCGGGAGGCGGCGTGAACACGACGGCCGCCACGCCCTACCGCGACGCCAAAGCCCACTACACCTCGCCCAAGCGCCGGGATCCGGTCAAGACCATGCTCGAAGAGGTGGTCTCCCACCGGGTTCTGCGCGACGCCGTCGACCGGGTCCCGGACCGGCCCTTGCGCGTGCTCGACATCGGCGCCGGGACGGGGGACGGGCTCGCTTTGCTCACCGAGCGGCACGGCGGTCTCGCCCCGGTGCTCGACGACGGACGGCTCGACTACCTCGGGGTCGACCTCGACCCCGGCATGGTCGACACCGCGCGCTCGCTGCACGCGGGCCGGCCCGCGCGGTTCGAGGTCGCGGACATGCGTGCCGAGCTCCCGCCGGGCGACTTCGACCTCTACCTGTCCTGCGGCGTGCCGTACTCCCACCTGCCGCACGACGACACGGCCGAGGTGCTCACCGGCCTCATGCGGCGGATCGTCGGGACCCGCGACCGCGCGGTCCTCGTCGTCGATGTCCTCGGACGTTATTCGGTCGAGTGGACCCCACGCTGGCCGGAGACGCGCTGGGCGTACAACATGAGCTTCTTCGAGGGGGCGAGCGAGACGGTCGAGGACCGGATGAGCTTCTACGACCGCCGTTCGCTCGACGACACCCTCGTCGAGGCCGCGACCGCCGCCGGCGCCCGGCTGAGCGCGGTGACCTTCACCGACCGGTCGGTGCTCGTCGGCCGGCACACCGCCACCCGCGCGTTCAACCAGGGGATCCCGCCGTACCGCACGCTGCTCAACGACCTCGCGCGCGGGAACACCGGCGTCAGCGCGGCACAGCTGCGGTTCGAGCCACCCGTGGCCGAGGCGCCGCCGCGGGTCGAGGCGTTCTTCGCCGCCTTCGCCGAACGCTGGAACGGCGTCCTCGCGTCGGCCGGGGAGCCGGGCTCACCGGAGCAGGCGAAGCGGCTCGCGCAGGCGTTGTTCGCGTGTGAACAGCAGTCCCAGCAGGGCCTGGGGGTCGGTCACTCCCTGATGGCCACGGTCGTCGTCGAGCGTCCGGCAGCCTGACCGGGTGCGCGGGCCGCCCGTCGGAGCGGGCGGCCCGCGCTCGGGCTCACTGGCAGGCTTCGCAGTCCGGGTCGTCGATGCGGCAGGCCGCACCGTCGGTCAGCGGGAAGTCGAAGTCGTCGAGCACGGGCACGACCGGCGTGGTGGACGCCTCCTGCGGCGTGGTGGTGGCGGACATGTCTCTCCCTCGGATCGGAACGCTCTCTCCTCCTGTTCAGCGCCGAAGATCGACAGGCATTCCGTGACGCGCGCCACACGGTCCCGCTCATCGAAACACGTGATCGCGGCGGTGGCCGGTCTTTGCTAGCTTCCCCGGAATGCGTCCCCGGGTCCCGTTCGCCGCTGTTGTCCTGGTGCTGGTGATGTCGCTGGTCGGCGCGGGAACGGCGAGTGCGTCTCCGGCCCGCTCGTGCGAGTGCGCGACTCCGTCGATCGACCGCTACCAGCAGTGGCTCGCGAGCGGCGAGGGCACCACCGTGCCGGCGACCGGCAGCCTGCTCGTGCGCGAAGGCCACCAGTACGCGGCCAAGGTGACGTTCCTCAACGCCGAATGGCACGTGGCCGTCCTCTGGCTCGGCAACCGGTTCGAGGCGCAGGCCGACCTCTCGAAGTCGGCGGGCTTCCGGCTCACCTACAGCGCGACCGACGACCTCTACGTCCAGCTGCGCCCGGCTTCGCACTGGAGCGGCGGCGACAAGTGGCTGACGCTCGTGCCCTCGACGCACGGCAAGCTCGTGATGCGCTGGTTCGGCTTCGCACCTCGCGCCTGGACGTCGCTGCCCGAGCTGGGCACACCGACGTACTCCTTCGCCTCGGCCCTGACCGAGGCGCGCGGCCTGGTGTTCGTGGGCAAGACCCCGAACCGGCTCGACTTCCGCGGCCTGCGCGTCGACGGGTACCAGCCGCCCTGTCTGTAGGGGCCGGACGATCGACTTCGCGCGGATGCGCGGTTCGCCCCGCATCGGTCTGTCCTCGGGCCGCCCTCGGAATGCGACCTGACCCAGCGTGCCGTCCGAGGCGGGCCGCGGTTGCGGATCGGCTCCTGACCGGCCTGCTCGAGAGCCGCTGCAGCGCTCACCCGGGTGACCCCGCGTGAGCGCTGCCCGGCTCAGTGGGTCAGAGCGGTGATCAGCCCGGCGGACCCCGGCGCGCCGAGGCGGACGAACATCGGCGTCGTGTCCAGCGGTGCCGGGTAGCCGTGCAAGGTGCGGCCGCCGACCTCGACGCGGTGCGTGTGCGGGTCGAACCAGAGGCCCGCCGGCAGGACGACGTCGCGTGACGTGCCGGACGTGATCACCGGCGCGGCCAGCAGAGCCGGGCCGAGCAGCCACTCGTCGTCGATCGTGTCGAAGCGGTGGTCGGCGGGGAAGTCGAAGAACACCGGCCGCATGATCGGCGAGCCGTCCGCGACCGCCTTCTTCACCTGGGCTTGGATGTACCCCGCCAGCTTGGAGTGGGTGCGCACGGCGTCGGCGTAGAGCCGCGCGGTGTCGGCGGGGTAGGTCACCGGTTTGCCCGTGGTGGTGTCGATGGTCGACACCGGCGACGTCGAGGCGTACATCAGCGGCATCAGCGACGCCGCCTGCGCCCAGCGCACGAGGATCTCGCGCGACGGCGGCGGCATGCTCTCGGAACCGCCGATCATGTCGGTCTCGACGAACGGGTAGCCGTCGGTGGAGATCGCCGAGGCCCGGCGCAGGGACGTGCGCAGGCCGTCCCACGTGGTGTCGGCGTCGACCGCGCGGATGACGAAGCCGTAGCGCTGGTTGCCCCAGTGCGTGCGGATGCCGGCGCCCTGCTGGTCGAACTGGTCGGTCATGTCCGCGCCGAGCTTCTGGTAGTCCTGCGGGGTCAGGCCGTTCGACGTGGCGCAGCTGTCGTCGAAGAACCGCGTGTCGAACTTGAAACCGTCCACGCCGTAGTCGCCCATCAGCTTGCGCAGGTTCCCGGTGTACCAGTCGCGCGCCTGCGGGTTGCCGAGGTCGATGATCCCCGCGGTGCCGTTCCACCACGTCACCGTGCACGGCTGCGCGGGATCCGCCTTGGCGTGCAGCAGGTAACCGTGGTCGCGGGCGTAACCGTAGTTCGCCGAGTCGAGGTTGATCCAGAACGTCGTCCACAGCCCGAACTTCTGGCCCATCCCGTGGATGTCGGCGACCAGCTTCTTCGGGTCCGGGAACGTCTTCGCGTCGAAGGTCAGGTTGCCGTAGTTCGACTCCCACTTGTCGTCGAGCTGCACGGTGTGCCCGGCGACGTTCGCGGCCTTGAGGTCGCGCGCCCAGGCGACGACCTTGTCCTGGTCGATGTTCCGGTAGTACTGCGCCCACGAATTCCACAGTGGACTGGCGTACTCGGCGTCGGTCGCGTCGCTCTTTTCGGGTTTGCCGACCTCGCCGATGTAGTCGTCGTAGACCGCGCGGCGGCTCGACTCGACGAACACCGTGCCCGAGTACTCGTCCGCCCCGGTGACCGTGAGGTCGGCGCGGCCGTTCGCCAGCGCGACCTTCATCGGCTGCGCGGTGCGGACGTACACCCCGACCGACTTCGAGGTCGTGAAGTAGGGCTCCTGCATCATGTAGCTGGCGGGGGAGAACTCCGGTTCGTCCACCACACCCGCCGAAAGCGGGTAGGGCTGGGGCTTCCCCTCGCTCGTCTCGCCGCCGCCGTACCAGTGCCCGGACGTGGCCAGGTCGAAGTGCGTCGCCCGGTCGCCCGCCGGCTCGCCGGCCACCGACCAGCGCAGGTCGAAGCGGTCCGCGTGCGGGGTCAGCCACAGGGTCACGGTCTTGCCCGCGCTGCTGTCGGCCTCGGCGACCACGGTGCCGCCTTGTTTCGAGACGGACCGCACGCGGGTCGCCACCGCGCCGCCGAACGTGAACGCGTCCGGCGCGGTGCGCAGCAGGGTTTCGCCGCCCCGCGACACAGTGACGCCGAGGCGGGCCGTGTCGACGCGCACCTGGTAGCCCGGGGCGTCACCGCCGCGCGGGACCGAGAAGGCCGCCGCCGAGAGCGGGTCCGCCGCCGCGGGCGCCGCGAGGGCGCCGGTGAGTACCAGTCCGACGGCGGCGCAGGCCGCCGTCCGGGAAGTCCGTACCTGCACCCGAGCCTCCAGAAGTGCGAGAAACTGCTCGATATCGTGTTCATTCGCGCACTAGTAAGCAGACAGGGTGACGGGCTTGCTTGTCAAGGGTTCACGGCACTGCCGGCTCGCACTGCGGGTCGGCAGCGGGCGGTGATCCGGACCGGGTGAGCCGCATGTCGTTGCGGCAGAACGGAACCGGCAGCCGTGGGAGCGTTTCTCGTGCTGGCCGCCGGGTACGTGGTGGCGCGGCGGTTCGCCGCCGAGCTGTCAGTGCAGCGGC
>NZ_JBICSQ010000142.1:0-13927 GCF_043197175.1 Amycolatopsis sp. NPDC049252 | reverse complement strand
CGGGCCGGCCTTTGGGCGGTTTCTACATTCCCTGGCGGTGTGGCGCCCGCGGGGGTCGGCGGTCCGTCCGGCTCGGTACGGCTAGTGCACCGCCATTCCTTCCGGCACCGGCTCGAAGCGGGCGTGGCGGCGGCTGAACGTCGCCGTGCCCGAGGTCATCGAGCGCAGGTCGATGAGGTAGCGCAGCAGCTCGGTCGCCGGGACCTCGGCCTTGATCACCGTCCGGCCGCCGTCGCCGGCTTCCGTGCCCAGGACGCGGCCGCGGCGGGAGGACAGGTCGCCGAGCACCGTGCCGAGGTGCTCGTCCGGCAGCCGGATCGCCACCTCCTCCAGGGGCTCGAGCATCGTGATGTGCCCGGTCGCCGCGGCCTCCCGCAGGGCCAGCGCGCCGGCGGTCTGGAACGCCGCGTCGGAGGAGTCGACGCTGTGCGCCTTCCCGTCGACCAGCGTCACCTTGATGTCGACCACCGGGTGCCCGTCGCCGAGCCCGCGCTGCAGCTGGGCCCGCACGCCCTTCTCCACGCTCGGGATGAACTGGTGCGGCACCGAGCCGCCGACCACCTTGTCCACGAACTGGAAGCCGCCGCCGCGCGGCAGCGGCTCGACCTCGATGTCGCAGACGGCGAACTGGCCGTGCCCGCCGGACTGCTTCACGTGGCGGCCGTGGCCCCGGGCGAGCTTGCCGAACGTCGAGCGCAGGCTGACCTTCACCGGTTCGGTGTCGACGTCGGCGCCGCCCGCGCGCAGCCGGGACAGCACGACGTCCGCGTGCGCCTCGCCCATGCACCACAGCACCAGCTGGTTGGTTTCGGCGTTGCGGTCCAGCCGCAGCGTCGGGTCGCCCGCGACGAGCCGGGACAGGTTGCGGGCCAGCGTGTCCTCGTCGCTGCGGGTCTTGGCGACCACCGCCACCGGCAGCAGCGGTTCCGGCATCGTCCAGGGTTCCATCAGCAGCGGCTCTTCGGGCGAGGACACCGTGTCGCCGGTCTCCGCCGAACCGACCTTCGTCAGCGCGCAGAGGTCGCCCGCGACGCAGTAGGGCACCTCGCGCAGGTTCGCGCCGAGCGGGGAGTAGAGGTGCGCGACGCGCTCGTCGGCGTCGTGGTCCTCGTGCCCGCGTTCGGCGAGCCCGTGCCCGGACACGTGCACCGGACGCTCCGGCCGCAGCGTCCCGGAAAACACCCGGACGAGGGAAACCCGGCCGACGTAGGAGTCGACGGCCGTCCGGACGACCTCCGCGGCGAGGGGGCCCGCGGGGTCGGCGGTCAGCCCGGCGTGCGGGTCGCCCTCGGGCGTGGTGACGTCGGGCGGGTTGTGCTCGAGCGGGGAGGGGAAGGCCCGCACGATCCCGTCCAGCACCTCGGCCAGTCCGGTGCCGGTGGTCGAGCAGACCGGGATGACCGGGTGGAACGTGCCGCGCGCGACGGCGGTCTCCAGATCCGCGATCAGCGTCTCTTCGGCGATCTCCTCGCCGCTGAGGTAGCGGTCCATGAGGGTCTCGTCTTCGCTCTCGGCGATGATCCCTTCGATCAGCTGGTTGCGGGCCTCGGCCAGGCGTTCGAGGTCGGCCGGGTCCGGTTCGCCGATCTTCGGCGGGTGCCCGGCGGAGTAGTCGAAGTACCGCTGGGTGATGAGCCCGACCAGGCCGTCGCCCGCGGGCAGGTACAGCGGCAGCACGCCGGCGCCGAAGGCGGCCTGGCAGGCGGCGATCTCGGCCATCGGGTCGGCCCGGTGGTGGTCGAGCCGGGAGACGACGACCGCGCGGGGCATCCCGACCGCCGCGCACTCCTCCCACACCGCGACGGTCGCCGCGTCGACCCCTTCGGCCGCGCAGACGACGAACAGCGCCGCGTCGGCCGCCCGCAGGCCGGCCCGCAGCTCCCCGACGAAGTCCGCGTACCCCGGGGTGTCGATCAGGTTGATCTTGTGGCCCTGGTGCAGCACCGGGGCCACCGAAAGGCCCACCGAGCGCTGCTGGCGGACCGCCGCCGGGTCGTGGTCGCACACCGTCGTCCCCTCGACCACCGAGCCCGCGCGCGACACCGTGCCGGACGCGGCGAGCAGGGCCTCGGTGAGGGTCGTCTTCCCCGAGCCGGACGGGCCGACGAGCACCACGTTGCGGACCTTGGCGGGGTCGTCCACAGCGACGGCGGCCCCGGTGTCGGCGTTCTTGGCTTGCCTGTCGGCCATGACGACTCCTCGGCGAACGGCTGATGTACGGGATGTGTCCTCGATCACACACCCGTTACCCTGGTCACGGCAAGGCGCGGGTCCCGGGACCAGCCGAATGCCCGGGGGAGCGGGGCGAGGGGGAGTTTGGTGACCGTGAAAAGGCGTACTTTCCTGCGGATTTCGGGGGCCGTACCGGTGGCTGGACTGGCCGGCGGGCTGCCGGGAGACGAGTGGGACCGGCTCCGCCGGAAGCTGGCCGGACCGCTGTTCCGGCCGGGTGATCCGGGTTATCCGGAGGCGAAGCAGGGCTTCTTCACGATGTACGACCACCGGATGCCCGCAGCCGTCGTCGGCGCCACGCGAGTCGAGGACGTCCAGGCGGCCGTGACCTTCGCGGCCCGGCACGACCTGCCGATCGCGGCGCGCAGCGGCGGCCACAGCTATCCCGGTTATTCCACAGTGGACGCCGGGATCGTGGTCGACCTCAGCCGGTTCTCGGGGGTCGGCGTCCGGCCGGACGGGCGCGCGGTGATCGGCGTCGGCGCGCTGCTGGGCCCGATCGCCACCACACTCGCCGCGGCCGGGCGGGTGCTGCCCGCCGGCAGCTGCGACACGGTCGGCATCGCCGGCCTCGCCCTCGGCGGCGGGGTCGGCGTGCTGGACCGCAAGTACGGGCTGACCTGCGACCACCTGGAGGCCGCGCGGATCGTCACGGCGGACGCCCGGGTGCGCACCGTTTCGGCCACTTCGGAGCCGGACCTGTTCTGGGCGCTGCGCGGCGGGGGCGGCGGCAACTTCGGGATCGTCACCGAGTTCACGTTCGCGACCGTGCCGATCGCCGACGTCGCCACCTTCGAGCTGCACTTCCCGGTGGGCACCCAGACCGCGCTGCTCGCCGCCTGGCAGGAGTGGCAGCCGGCGATGCCGGACGAGCTGTGGTCCGGCATGGGGCTCGCGGCGGGCGAGGCGTCGCTCAGCGGCACGTTCCTCGGCCCCGAGTCACGGCTGAAGGAGCTGCTCGACGACCTGATCCGCCGCGTCGGCACGCCGCCGGCCGGCGGCGGGCAGCGGGTGCTGGACCACCTGAGCGCGATGCGGACCTTCGACGACCACGACGCCCGGCCGGGTGCGGTCGCGGCCCGGGCGGCCTACGTCGGGACGTCGCGGATGCTCACCCGCCCGCTCGGCGACCCGGGCGCGGTGGTCGACGTGCTGACCCGGGACCCGCGCGTCCGCACGATCGTCGACTCGGGCGGGGGCGCCATCGCGCGCGTGGGCGTCCGGGAAACACCGTTCCCGCACCGGAAGGCCCTGGCCAGCCTCCAGTTCCTGCACGGCGCCGAGCCCGAGAACGGCGGCGAGGCCGGCGCCCGGCGTTCGCTTGCCGCCGTGCGCGACGGGCTCGGGCCGGAGTTCGGCACCACCGGGTACGCGAACTACCTCGACCCGGAGATGCCGGACTGGCCGGTGGCCTACTACGGGGTGAACCTCCCGCGGTTGCGGGCGGTCGCCCGCAAGTACGACCCGCGAGGAATTTTCGCTTTCCCGCAAGGACTTTCCCCGCTCGACTCGACTGTCCACAAGGGATCGTCCTAGACTGCGACGGTCCCGGCAGGAAGGCAGCGCGTGCTCGACCTGGCATTCTCCACAGAGGACCTGGCGCACACCCGGTTCGCGTTCTCACCCGCGTGGGAGATCGTGGCGAGCGTCCGCGTCCTGAACCAGCCGGGGGAGCACGCGCTGCACCTGCCGTGGGTCAAGCGCGCCACGGCGGCACTCGACGAGGCCGGGCTGGACATCTCGCTCCTGCGCGAGCTGGTCCCCGTCCGGCACCTGCCGGGTTTCCTGGCGGGCACGCCCTCGACCCCGCTGCCGGAGCTGGCCGACGAGCTCGCCGACCTCCGCGACGTGCCCGCCCGCGTCGTCCGGCGCGAGGTGGACGCGATGGCCGTGCCTCGCTCGCCCGCGCTGAACCGCTTCCACCGCGACCCGGAAGCGGGTCTCGAGCGGCTCGCGACGCTGATGGAGGCATACTGGGACCTCGTGCTGGCGCCCGACTGGCCCCGGATCCGCGCGCTGCTCGAGGCCGACGTGCTGCACCGGTCGCGGCTGCTGGCCCGCGGCGGGGCCGCCGAGCTGTTCAACGACCTCACCCCGATGGTCCGCTGGCAGGGCGGCACGCTCTCGGTGGCGCACCGGCACCTGCACGCCGCCGTCCCGCTCGACGGGCGCGGCCTGGTGCTGGTGCCCTCGGCGTTCGTCTGGCCGCGGGTGTTCTCCAAGACCGACCCGCGCTGGCAGCCGGTGCTGCGGTACCCACCGCGCGGGATCGCGACGCTGTGGGAGACCGGCACGGCCACCGCGCCGGGCGCGCTGGCCGCCGTCGTGGGGCGCGGGCGGGCCATGCTGCTGGCCGAGCTGGCCGCGCCGGCATCCACCTCGGAACTGGCCCGCCGGACCCGGCTCAGTGCCGGGGCGGTGTCGCAGCACCTCGGCGTGCTCAAGGCCGCGGGCCTGGTCAGCGGGCATCGTGCCGGACGTCACGTGCTCTACGTGCGGACCCGGGCCGCGGAGGTGCTGGTCGGCGGCGTGCCCGAAGTGGACTGCTGAGATACCCGCGTACTGGCCTGCCTGAAGGGTCCACCGCCGACCTACGCTCGGAGTCGTCACCCCCTGTTCTTCTTGTGGAAAGGCCCCGCCGTGTCCGAGCAGCAGACCACCTCCAGTGGCACCGTCCAGTCCGTCACCGGCACCGCCAAGGTGAAGCGCGGCATGGCCGAGATGCTCAAGGGCGGCGTGATCATGGACGTGGTCACCGCCGACCAGGCGAAGATCGCCGAAGACGCCGGCGCGGTCGCGGTGATGGCGCTGGAGCGCGTGCCCGCCGACATCCGCGCCCAGGGCGGTGTCGCGCGGATGAGCGACCCCGACCTGATCGACGGCATCATCGAGGCCGTCTCGATCCCGGTGATGGCGAAGGCGCGCATCGGCCACTTCGTCGAGGCGCAGGTGCTGCAGTCCCTCGGCGTCGACTACGTGGACGAGTCCGAGGTGCTTACCCCGGCCGACTATGCCAACCACATCGACAAGTGGGCGTTCACCGTCCCCTTCGTTTGCGGCGCGACCAACCTCGGCGAGGCCCTGCGCCGGATCACCGAGGGCGCGGCGATGATCCGCTCCAAGGGCGAGGCCGGCACCGGCGACGTCTCGAACGCCACCACCCACATGCGCCAGATCCGCGGCGAGATCCGCAAGCTGACGTCGCTGCCGGAGGACGAGCTGTTCGTCGCGGCGAAGGAGCTGCAGGCGCCGTACGAGCTGGTGCGCGAGGTGGCGCAGGCCGGCAAGCTTCCGGTGGTGCTGTTCACCGCGGGCGGCATCGCCACCCCGGCCGACGCGGCGATGATGATGCAGCTCGGCGCCGAGGGCGTGTTCGTCGGCTCCGGCATCTTCAAGTCCGGCAACCCGGCCCAGCGCGCCGAGGCGATCGTCAAGGCCACGACCTTCTACGACGACCCGGACGTGCTGGCGAAGGTCTCGCGCGGGCTGGGCGAGGCCATGGTCGGGATCAACGTCGAAGAGCTGCCGGAGCCGCACCGCCTCGCCGACCGCGGCTGGTGACCTCCTAGATGTATTCGGAGATCTCGACGCCGTAGGTGCCCGGCTCGAGGGCTTCGAAGATGTGCGGGACGTCGCCCGGGTAGGCGATGTAGTCGCCGGGGAGCAGCTCCTCCGGTGCCTCCAGCACGCCCACCCTGGCGCGTCCGGCGCACAGCACGATGTGCTCCATCACGCCGGTCATGTGCGGGTCGGACCGCCGCGGCGTGCCCGGCTCGGCGCGGATCAGGTAGATGTCGCGCCGGGCCGAGGGGGGACACGCCGACAGCAGCGTGCACGCGTAGTCGGCGTGTTCGGCGAACACCGTGGGCCCCTTGCCCGCCCGGATCACCCGGACCTTCGGCCGGTCCGGCTCCACCAGCCGCGAGAACGGCACGTCGAGCGCGACGCCGAGCGCCCAGAGCGTCTCGACGCTGGGGTTGCCGGTGCCGGACTCCAGCTGTGAGAGCGTCGATTTCGCCAGGCCCGCGCGGCGGGCCACCTCGGTCAGGGACAGGCCCGCGCGGTTCCGTTCGCGGCGCAGCGACGCCGCGATGATCTCCAGCGGCGCGCCGGTGGTTTCCTGCGACATGCCGTTCGCTCCATCGGTCTGTACGTTCGCCTTGACGAACACGGGGGCCTGTGTTCACCATAGAACACATGCGTTCGATATGGCGAACACTCGACCGGGCTCTCGCCCGGGACATCGGCCTGGTCTGCTTGGCCGATTGTCTCGTGGGCGTGTCCTACGGCGCGATCGCGGTGGGCTCCGGCTTCCCGATCTGGGCGCCGATGCTGATGTCCCTGCTGGTCTTCGCGGGGGCGTCCCAGTTCATGTTCATCGGGATCGTGGCCTCCGGCGGCAACCCGTTCGCGGCGGTGCTGGCCGGGCTGCTCGTCAACGCGCGGCACCTGCCGTTCGGGTTCGCCCTCGGCGACGTCCTCGGCAGGCGGTGGGGCGCGCGGCTGGCCGGCAGCCACCTGATGATCGACGAGTCGGTGGCGTTCGCGCTGGCCCAGGAGGAGACGCAGCGGCGTCGCGCGGCCTACTGGGCCTGCGGCATCGGCCTGTTCGCCTGCTGGAACACCGGCGTCGTCATCGGGGCGTTCGCCGGCACCGCGATCAGCGACACCGGCGCGTTCGGGCTGGACGCGGCGTTCCCCGCCGTCCTGCTGGCGCTGGTGCTGCCGTCCCTGCGCGACCGCGCGGCGCGGCTGCCGGTGCTGCTCGGCGTGGTCGTCGCCCTGGCGACGGTGCCGTTCCTGCCCGCCGGGCTGCCGGTGCTGCTCGCCCTCGTGGGCGTGCTCGCCGGCGTCGCGGCGCGCGAACCCGAGAAGCAGGAGGTCGGCTGATGGACGGCACCGAACTGGTCATCGGCACGGTCGTGCTGGCCCTGGGCACCTTCGCCTTCCGCCTCGCCGGTCCGGTGCTGCGCGAACGGGTGAAACTGTCGCCGAAGGCCGAACGGCTCATGGTGCTCGGCGCGGTCGTGCTGCTGGCCGCGCTGGTCGCGGTCAGCGCGTTCACCGAGGGGCACTCGTTCGCCGGGTTCGCCCGGCCGGCCGGCGTCCTGGTCGGGGGAGTGCTGGCCTGGCGCAAGGCGCCGTTCGTGCTGGTGGTCGTCGCGGCCGCCGCGACGGCCGCGCTGCTGCGCCTCGCCGGGGTCCCCTGACCCGCGGCCGCGGCGCGCTGGTGCCCGGTCGCCGGCGCCCCAATGTGGCGTTCGGTGCTCCATCCGTGCCCCCGCCGCCACCTTCAGCGGCGCCGCTTCGCGCCGCAGTGCCTATTCAACGCACCCAACGCCACATCGGGGCGCTCCGGGGCCGGGGCGCGGGCTGACCTGCCGCTCCGCCGCGGCGGCCCTGCGTCTAGGCTGGTGGGAAGGGTCTTTCGGGAGGTTGGGTGTCGTCCAAGCCGGTCGTCGGTGTGCTCGCCATGCAGGGCGCCGTGCGCGAGCACGTCGCGATGCTGGAAGAGGCGGGCGCGCGGGCGATCCCGGTGCGCCGGGCCACCGAGCTGTCCGAAGTGGACGGTCTGGTGCTGCCCGGTGGCGAGTCGACCACGATGTCGCGGTTGCTCGAGACGTTCGAGCTGCTGGAACCCCTGCGGGAGCGGATCGCCGGCGGGCTGCCCGCGTTCGGCTCGTGCGCCGGGATGATCCTGCTGGCGCGCCAGACCCTCGACGGGCGGCCGGACCAGCAGCAGCTCGGCGGGCTCGACGTGGTCGTCCGGCGCAACGCCTTCGGCAGGCAGGTCGACTCGTTCGAAGCCGACCTCGACTTCGCCGGGGTCGGCGGTGGCGGCGTGCACGCGGTGTTCATCCGGGCCCCGTGGGTCGAGAAGGCCGGTGACGGCGTCGAGGTGCTGGCCACGGTCAGCGGCGTCCCCGGCCTGGGCGAGGAGACCGCTAGGATCGTCGCGGTCCGGCAAGGGGCGGTGCTGGCGACCGCGTTCCACCCGGAACTGACGCCCGACGTGCGGGTGCACCGGCTGTTCGTCGACCTCGTGCGACAGGCTGCCTGAGACGCGGTGCCCGGCCGGGGTACGGAACAGATGGAGGAGAGATGAGCGGCCACTCCAAGTGGGCCACCACGAAGCACAAGAAGGCCAACCTCGACGCGAAGCGCGGCAAGCTCTTCGCTCGGTTGATCAAGAACATCGAGGTGGCCGCGCGGACCGGCACCGGTGGTGGCGACCCGGACGGCAACCCCACGCTCTACGACGCCATCCAGAAGGCGAAGAAGAACTCGGTCCCGCAGGACAACATCGAGCGGGCCCGCAAGCGCGGTGGCGGTGAAGAGGCCGGCGGCGCCGACTGGCAGAACATCACGTACGAGGGTTACGGCCCCAACGGCGTGGCGGTGCTGATCGAGTGCCTCACCGACAACAAGAACCGCGCCGCGATGGAGGTCCGCACCGCGCTCACGCGCAACGGCGGCTCCCTCGCCGACCCGGGCTCGGTCGCCTACATGTTCAACCGCAAGGGCGTCGTGATCATGCCCAAGGGCGACGCGACCGAGGACGACGTCCTCATGGCGGTCCTCGACGCGGGCGCCGAGGAGGTCAACGACCTCGACGAGAGCTTCGAGATCGTTTCGGAGGGCGGCGACCTGGTCCCGGTGCGCAAGGCACTGCAGGAGGCCGGGTTCGAGTACGAGTCGGCGGAGATGACGTTCCTCCCGACGGTCAGCGTCCCCCTGGACGCGGACGGCGCGAAGAAGGTCTTCAAGCTGATCGACGCGCTCGAGGATTGCGACGACGTCCAGAACGTCTACGCGAACTTCGACGTTTCGGACGAGGTGCTCGCCGAAGTCGGCTGACGACGAACGCAAAAGAAATGCGCCGCGGTGGCAACGCCGTGGCGCATTTCTTTTTTCCTTGTCCCGCAACGCATTCCGGCCGCATCCGGCAACTTTCCGGTCCCGGGTACTGGGCGTCGGCGGACTCGTCAGGCAGAATGTGCGCCGTGACCTCGACGACGCCCGCCGCATCCGCCGAACTCACCGCCGACCTGACGGCGGACGAGCAGCGCCTGCTCGAATGGATCGAGACGCAGGCGAAGGAACGCGGGAACGCCGTCGTCACGGTCGCCGGTGACGACGAGGGCGCCGGCTACTGCTTCACCGCCTGCGCCTGGGCGCTGCACAACGTGCCCGAGGCCGTCGTCGTGGGGCTGCCCGAGGAGATGGGCCAGGTCCTGCTCGACGCGTACGTCGACCGCGCCGCCAACGGGGAGATCTTCGAGGTCGGCCGCCGCTACGACGACTTCTTCGACGGCGTCCCGGTGGTCCTCGAGCGGGTCGCCAAGGGGCACTACCCCGAGTACTTCGGCACCGCGTTCCTCATCTACCCGGACGGCGACTTCCCGGCCCTGCAGCTGATCGTCGCCACGCCGGAAGGCAAGTTCCCGTGGCACCCGGACGCGCCCGAGGGCTTCGACCGGTGGCAGCTGGTGCTCACCGAGAGCGGTGACCCCGAGAGCTGGACCCCGGGCGTCGACGGCCCCTGAGGCGGCTCTGATTCAGAACTTCCGCAGGTCGGCGGCCGCTGACGGGTACTCCGCAGCGAGGTCGGCCGCCGTCGCGAACTCCACGCTGTCGTCGGTGTAGGGCGGCACCACGACCGTGCCCAGCAGGCTCCACGCGCCCAGCGTGACGGTCGCCTGCCAGGTCCCGGCGGGCACCACGACCTGCGGCCGCTGCCCGGCCGCGACGTCGGTGCCGAGCACCGGCCGCTCGACCGAGCCGTCCGGGTGCAGCAGCAGCATCGCGGCCGCCGCGCCCGCGTGGTGCGCGTACACCTCGACCCGGTCCAGCCGGTGCGGCGCGGAGAACTCGGGCGCGACGAGCAGGTAGTAGATCGCGGACCCGGCGGCCGAGCGCCAGCTCTGCGCCCACCGCCCGCCCTCCACCGGCAGCGGCTGAAGGCCCAGGTGGGTGACGAAATCGTAGGGCTGCGGCATGTCAGCCATCCTGCCGCAGTGGCGCCCAGTAGCCTGCAAGCTCGAACTGATGTTCGCGGCGGGAGGACAACAGCGTGCGGGTGCTCGGGGTCGACCCCGGTCTGACCAGGTGCGGCCTGGGCGTGGTCGACGGCGGCAAGGGCCGGGTCGTCCGGTGCGTGGCCGTGGACGTCGTGCGGACACCGCCCGACGCGGATCTCGCCCACCGCCTGCTCGGCATCTCCGACGAGGTCGAGCGCTGGATGGACCGGTACAAGCCGGCCGCGGTCGCCGTGGAGCGGGTGTTCGCGCAGCACAACGTCCGGACGGCGATGGGCACCGCGCAGGCGGGCGGCGTCGTCGCGCTGGCCGCCGCGCGCCGGGGCCTGCCGGTCGTGTTCCACACCCCGAGTGAGGTCAAGGCCGCGGTCAGCGGTTCGGGCCGGGCGGACAAGGCCCAGGTCACGGCCATGGTCATGCGGCTGCTCAACCTCGAGGTCGCGCCGCACCCGGCCGACGCCGCGGACGCGCTCGCGCTCGCCATCTGCCACCTGTGGCGGGAGCCGATGCGGGCCCGGCTCGCCGAGGCCGAAGCCCGCGCGGCCGAGATGGCCCGCACGCACAAGGCGCGGCTGGCCGCGGCCGCGAAACAGGCCACGGTCCGCAAGCCCGTGGCCAAGAAACTCCCCGTGAAGAAACCCCTAGCGAACAAGCCCGCGGTGCCGAGTCCCGCGGTCGAGAACCCTGGAGCAGCACGATGATCTCGTCGGTACGCGGAGAAGTCCTTTCGGTCGCCCTGGACCACGTCGTGGTCGAGGTCGGCGGGGTGGGCCTCGCCGTGCAGGCCACCCCGGCGACCCTGGCCACCCTGCGCCGCGGTGAGGAGACCCGGCTGCACACCGCGCTCATCGTCCGCGAGGACTCGCTGACCCTGTTCGGGTTCGCCGACGCCGACGCGCGGGAGCTGTTCGGCCTGCTGCAGACGGTGTCCGGGATCGGGCCGCGGCTGGCGCTGGCGACCCTCGCCGTCCTCGACCCCGACAAGCTGCGGGGCGCGCTGGTCGAAGGCAACATCACCGTGCTCACCTCGGTGCCCGGCATCGGCCGCAAGGGCGCCGAGCGGCTCACCCTGGAACTGCGCGACAAGGTCACCGCGCTCGGCTCCGGCGACGCGCCGGCCGTCAGCGCGCCCGGCGCGTTGCGCGCGGAGGTCGTGGAGGCGCTGGCCGGGCTCGGGTTCCCGGCGAAGCAGGCCGAACAGGCCGTGGACAAGGTCCTCGCCGACGGTGACGGGCACACGACGTCCAGCGTGCTGCGCGCCTCGCTGGCCACCCTCGGCCGGAAGCGGTAGGGCGCCTTGATGGACCATGAGGCCGTGACCGAGGAAGAGGACGACGCCCTCTCGGCGTGGGCCCAGAGTGGTGACGGGGACATCGAGGGCACGCTCCGGCCCCGGAAGCTCGACGAGTTCATCGGCCAGCCGCGCGTGCGCGAGCAGCTGGAGCTGGTGCTGGAGAGCGCGCGCCGCCGTGGCGTGCCCCCCGACCACGTGCTGTTCTCCGGGCCGCCCGGGCTGGGCAAGACGTCGATGGCGATGATCGTCGCGGCCGAGCTGGGCGCGGCCATCCGGATCACCTCGGGCCCGGCCCTGGAGCGGGCCGGCGACCTGGCCGCGATGCTATCCAACCTCGCGCCCGGTGACGTCCTGTTCATCGACGAGATCCACCGGATCGCCCGGCCCGCCGAGGAGATGCTCTACCTGGCGATGGAGGACTTCCGGGTCGACGTCGTGGTCGGCAAGGGCCCCGGCGCCACGAGCATCCCGCTGGAGATCGCGCCGTTCACGCTGGTCGGGGCGACCACCCGGTCCGGCTCGCTGACCGGGCCGCTGCGCGACCGGTTCGGCTTCACCGGCCAGATGGAGTTCTACACCGACACCGAGCTGGACCTGGTCGTCCGCCGCGCGGCGACGATCCTCGACATCGCGATCGACCGCGACGCCAGCGCGGAGGTCGCCGGCCGCTCACGGGGCACGCCGCGGATCGCGAACCGGCTGCTGCGGCGTGTCCGCGACTACGCCGAGGTGCGGGCCGACGGCAAGGTGACCGTCGAGATCGCCCGGGCCGCGCTGGCCGTCTACGACGTCGACGAGCTGGGCCTCGACCGGCTCGACCGGGCCGTGCTCACCGCGCTGACCAAGTCGTTCGGCGGCGGGCCGGTCGGCATCTCGACGCTGGCGGTGGCCGTGGGGGAGGAGGCGACGACCGTGGAAGAGGTGTGTGAGCCCTACCTCGTGCGCGCCGGTATGCTCGCCCGCACCCCGCGTGGCCGGGTCGCGACCGCGACCGCGTGGGAACACCTCGGCCTGGTGCCGCCCGCCGACCACCCGGGGCGCCCGGACCAGGGCGGACCGGCGTCGTTCGAGCAGGACTGAACGGCCCGGACCGGCGGGTGGGTGCTGGCCTCCGCGCCGGTACCTGGCACACTTGACAGGAGCACACACCCAAAGAAACGGACATTTCGGCTGGGCCCGTTGTCCGTCGAACGGAGAATCATGCAAAGTCTATTGCTGCCCCTGCTGCTGGTGCTCGTCCTCGCGGTGCCGCTGATCATGAGCTCGCGCAAGCAGAAGAAGCAGCAGGCGGCGCAGCAGGACCTGCAGAACAGCCTGGCGCCCGGTGACCGCGTGATGACCACTTCCGGTCTTTACGGCACCGTCGCCGACACCTCGGGTGACAACACGATCGACATCGAGATCGCCCCGGGCGTCGTCACCACCTGGCTGCGGCTGGCCGTCCGCGAGAAGGTCGAGCCCGTTGTCGAGACCGACGAGGACTCCGTCGACGAAGAGGTCGTGACGCCGGTGACGCCGGTGACGTCCTCGGACGCGCCGGCCGAGGAGTCGATCATCCAGTCGGGCAACGGCATCAAGGACGACGAGCCGCAGACGACCGCGCAGGTCGCGCCGCCGCTGGAGCACGGCAAGAAGTAAGGCCCCTCGCGGCATCCCCTGGGCAGGGGGCGAAACCTCCGACGAAAGTCGGTATGGCCGCAACGCCGGGCTCACGCAGCACCGAGTAGTGTCTCGGTGCTGCGTGCGTGTCCGCCGTCATACCCGTGCCCGGGAGTGAATCGCACACAGTCCCGGCCCGGAAACCTCCGGGCGGGCACCGCTACGCCTGCGTAACCAGTCCGAGGAGACCGATCCACCGTGGCATCATCGGCCGGGCATCTCCGCCCGGGACGCTATCTCGCCTTCTTCGCCCTGATCGTGATCGTGCTGTACGGGCTGGTGTTCCTCACCGGTAACCACAAGCCGACCCCGAAGCTGGGCATCGACCTGCAAGGCGGCACCCGGGTCACGCTCACGGCCCGTACCCCGGACGGTGGCCAGCCCACCCGGGAATCCCTGAACCAGGCGCGCCAGATCATCGAGCGGCGTGTCAACGGGATCGGCGTCAGCGGCACCGAGGTGCTCCTCGACGGCAACAACGTCGTCATCACGGTCCCCGGCGAGCAGGGTGACCAGGCGAAGAACCTGGGCAAGACGGCGAAGCTGGGCTTCCGCAAGGTCGTCGCGAACGCGACGCAGCCGGTGGTGCCCCCGCAGACGACCCCGCCGCCCGCTTCGGGCACCCCGAGCACGCCGCCCGCCTCGGGCACGCCGTCCTCGGGCGCGCCGTCGGCCACGCCGACGGCCGGGAAGTCGAGCACCC
>NZ_JBICSQ010000141.1:0-14090 GCF_043197175.1 Amycolatopsis sp. NPDC049252 | reverse complement strand
GGTGACAAGCTGCGTCTGCCGCGCGAGGCCTACTCGGCGGCGATGGACGCCTACGCGCAGGCCGGGTACGACGCGTTCGAGCGGGCGCTGGGCGCCGCCGGGATCACCGGCCGCGCCGTCCGCCCGCTCGCGACGCTGGTCACGGCCGAGCGGTACGCCGCGGGCCAGCTGGCCGCGACCGGCCCGGCGGGCCGCACCCCGGTGCTCGCCTGGTTCGACACGGCGGCGGGCCGCTACGCCGTGACACCGGAGAACGCGGGCGGCGAACCGTGGGTGATGGTGACCCCGGCCGACGACGCCTGGCTCGCCGACCGCGTCACCCGGCTGACAGAAGACGCCTGGTGATCGGTCAGGTCGCCCAGGTCGCCGGGGTGAACGAGTCGTCGTCAGGGACCTGCCGCACCGCTCGGACGGGCCGGGTTTCCGGCCGCCAGCCCTGACCGGCGCGCGGCTCCGGCTCCACGGCCCGCACGGCCCGCGTCTCCGGCCCCCACACCCGCTCGGGCTCGTCCTCGGGCAACAGCTCCCCCAGCACCTCCCGGCCCTGCCGCAGCGCGTCGGCCGCGGCCTCCGCCGCCAGCCGCTTCACCAGCCCCGCCAGCTCCCCCGGCGAGCGGTTCAGCGCCCACCGCTCGAACCGCAGCTCCACCAGCGCGCCGTGCAGATCGACCACGAGCGCGACGCCGTCCGCGGACGCCGGCGCGCGGATCAGCGCCAGCCGGCCGCCGTACCCCGGGTCCGGGGCCTCGAACGCGTCGTCGGCCAGCTCCGCGGCCGTGCGCTCGGGGTTCACTGGGCCCGCCAGCTGCCGGGTGTCGTCTCTTCCGCCGCCGGGTCGGGCGCGGCAAGCCCGAGCGCGTCGAGGTCACCGGCTTCCAGGGTGTGCCACAGCGACGCCGTGGCGCGGGCCGACGCGGCCGCGGTCAGCAGCAGGATCCGGCGCGCCAGCTCGTCCGGCTCGAGCCGGAGCGCCGACACCTCGAGCGTCAGCTCCTGCAGCGCGCCGCCGGGCGCGACCTCGACGGCGACCGTCCGGTCGGCGGCTTTTCCGGTGATCACGGGTGGACCCCTCCGTAGAACGTCGACGACGAGAGCGTGTGGGTGTTGCGGCGGACCGCGTCCCCGGAGTTGCCCTCGATCATCGTGACCTGGTCGCCCTCGACCTTCTCGACGATGCCGATGTGCGTGCTCGTCGACGTGTTCTGCGGGCCGGTGCCGAAGATCAGCACGTCACCCGGGCGCGCGTCGTGCAGCGAGTTCTTGCCGTACGCGTGCCCGTTCTCCTGGCCCCAGTGGTAGACGTCGCCGCTGAACGGCAGGACCGGGATCTTCACCCCGGCCTTGCGCCACATCGCCGTCGCGAACGACGAGCACCACGCGGCGGTCGGCCCGTACGGGTTCTTGTTGCTGCCGGGCGGGTTCTCGCGGACGCCGAGCTGCGTGCGCGCCGCGTGCACGACGTCCTTGCCCTTCGCCGACGCCTTGCTCGTGCCACTGCCGTGCGGCTTCTTCGCGTGCGCGGCCTCGGTTTTGGCGACGGTCTTGTCCATGACGCCGTCGTGGGTCAGGTCCTTCCGCAACGCCTGCAGCTTCTTCGCCGCCGCCTTGAGCTCGGCGTCGACGTGCCGCAGGGTCGACGCCGACTGCCGCGTGTAGTGCGGCGCGAGGTCGGCGGCGTGCCCGACGGCCCGCATCAGCGCGGCCTGCGTCCCGGCGGCCGTGCCGGCGTCGAGCACCTGCTTCGCCTTGGCGGTGTACTCCTCGACGAGCCGCTGCACCGCCGTGTGCCCGGCGTCCACTGTGGACGCCACGTGCGCGACGATCTTCTCTGCCGCCGCCCCCGCGGCGCCGGTCACCTTCAGCTCCTTCGTCAGCTGCGCGCTGGTGTGCTTGAAGCCGTCCGAACCGCGGCCGTCCCAGTGGCCCAGGACGGTGGTGCTTTCCTTGTGGTAGGCGGCGTGCTGGTCGTCCAGGGACGCCGCCACCCGGTTGAGGGCGTATTCGGCGCGGACGGCGTCTTCGGCCTTCCCGGCGAGCTTGTTGCGGTGCGCGATGAGGTCCTGCGCGAACGAGTGCGCGAGCGCGGTGGTGTCCATGTCAGCTCCGTCGGGCGTGTTCGTCGAGGGCGGCGGCGGTGGCCGTTTCGTGGTCGCGGTAGGACTTCGCGGCCTTCTGCGCGGCGGTGGCCAGCCCCGTGGCGTGCTTGCCGACGCCCTTGACCTGCTTCTGCAGGGCCAGCCCGAAGCCGGCGAGCGCGTCGGCGAACCCGGACTCCTGGCCGATCTTGCCGAAGCTGTCCCCCGCGATGTCCCGGACGTCGCCCAGGTGCCCGCCCGCGCCACCGAGCGCGTCGGCGACGCCGTGGGTGCGCTTGACGTAGGCGTGCAGCACCGCGTCGTCGACGCGGAGCGCGCCACTCGGCGTGCTCCCGGACGTCGCGTGGGACGGCTTGCCGTGGTGCTTCGTGACGTCCTGGGCGGCCTTGCGCGCCGCGGTCAGGTGGTCCTTGTAGGCGCCGTTCGTGTACGTCGACCAGGGCGTGAAGTCGTGGCCGTCGCCGGAGATGTCCTTCGCGACCCGGGCGTTGGTGTCCGGGTCGAACAGCGCGTCGTTCGACTTCAGGTGGTACTGGTGGCGCCGGTCCGGGCCGAGCGCGCCCAGCATGTTGATCTGCCAGAGGCCGTAGGAGTTGTCCGGCGGGGTCGCGTTGTGCGCGGTCGTGCGCCCGCCGGACTCGGCGAGCGCGACGGCGACCGCGGTGGTCAGGCCCTGGCCGCGGAACCCGGCGTCGTAGGCGTGCCGGGCGATTTGCTCGGCGCTCAGCTTGGTCATGGTTCGACCTTGACCGCCCGGGTACCCGCCGGGGTAGCCGAGCTGCACGCAGGGACACGGCGGTTGCACGCCCGGCTCAACCTTCGGGGGCATTCACCCGTACTGGTCTGCGGACGCACGACAACGAGGAGACGACGGATGCGCAGCACGCGGGCGGTGGCCCTACTGGGGTTCCTGCTGGTCACGGCGGCCTGCGGCGCGCCGAGGGAGACGACGCCCAGCCTGATCGCGGAGCCCTCGACGCTCCCGCCGGCCACCTCGGCGACGCCGGCTCCCCCGCCGGCCACCACCACACCGCCGCCGGCGCCGCCCTGCGACGTCAGGACCGGCGCGTGCGTGAGCCTGTCGCAGCACCTGGCCTGGCTGCTGCGCGACGGCCAGGTGGTGCGCGGCCCGGTCCCGGCCGGGTTCGGCCCGCCGGACCAGGCGACGCCCGCCGGGTCGTTCCACGTCGTCTGGAAGGACCGCGACCACCACAGCAGCAGCTACGGCACGAACATGCCCAACTCGGTGTTCTTCGCCGCCGGCGGCATCGCGTTCCACGCCGGGCCGCTGGACACGCCGTCCCACGGCTGCGTGCACCTGTCCGACGCCGACTCGGCGGCCTTCTTCGACGGCCTCGGCGTCGGCGACGCGGTGCAGGTCCTGGCCTGAGCCCCGGGGTACGGTGTTTCGTGCCCGACTCCCCCCACGCCGACGTCGTCCTGAAGCTGCGCGCCGCCGGCTGCGTGTTCGCCGAAGACGAGGCCGACCTGCTGCTCGCCGCCGCGACCACGGACGCCGAGCTCGACGAGCTGGTCGAGCGCCGCGTCGCGGGCCTCCCCCTGGAGCACCTGCTCGGCTGGGCGGAGTTCCACGGCCTGCGGATCACCGTGGCGCCCGGGGTGTTCGTGCCGCGGCGCCGCACGGAGTTCCTGGTCGACGTCGCCGTCTCGCTGTCCCCGCCCGGTCCGGTCGTGCTCGACCTGTGCTGCGGGTCCGGCGCCCTCGGAGCCGCGTTCGCCGCCGTTCGCCATCCGGCCGAGCTGCACGCGGCCGACGTCGAGCCGGCGGCCGTCGAGTGCGCCCGCGTGAACGTGCCCGGCGAGGTGTACCTGGGTGACCTCTACGCCGCCCTGCCGGATTCCCTGCGCGGCCGGGTCGACGTGCTGCTGGCGAACGTGCCGTACGTGCCGTCGGACGCCGTCGCGACCATGCCGCCGGAGGCGCGGCTGCACGAACCGCGGTCCGCGCTCGACGGCGGCGCGGACGGGCTCGACCTCGCGCGCCGGGTCGCCGCGGGCGCTCCGGACTGGCTCGCCCCGGGCGGCGTGCTGCTGATCGAATCGAGTGAGCGGCAGGCTCCGGTCGCCGGGGAAATCTTCGCCGCGGCGGGACTGTCACCGCGGGTGCACAATTCCGCGGAACTGGGCGCCACCGTCGTGAGCGGAACCGCCTCGAACGTGTGATTGCCTCATGCGGCAACACTTTCCGTTCACTCCTTCGTCGGAGTGACCCCGCTGATCGGGCTGCGCTAGCGTGACAGCCCTTGTCCGTGAATCGATTTCCGGATCGGCAGAAATGGGGAGTAATGCCTTTTCGAAGAAGGCTCGGTGGCGCGCTCGGAATCGTGGCCGTGCTGTTTTCGATCATTCCGGCCGCCGCGCACGCGGCGCCCGACCGGTCGGTCGGCGTCTTCCGCGCAGCCCCCGCGGCGACCGGGCCGCAGGCCCAGCAGCTTTCGGGGCTCGACCAGAACGTCCCGACGCCCGTGACGTTCGACGAATGCCACAAGGACATCAAGAACGGCTACTGGACGAAGAACCGGTTCGCCGGCTGCACCATCACGGACATGACCTACCAGCGTTACGCCTGTCCCGAGGCGGGCTGCGCGGTCATCGGCACGGCCTGGGCGCGGGTCATCTCGACCAGCAACCTCCTGCCCGCGCAACGGCGTCTCGAAGTCGCCACCCGGATGGTCGGCTGGTCGCTGACCGGCGTGGTCACCGACGCGATGAGGTTCGGCGTCTCGATGAGCTGCGGCCCGCGCTACACCACCGGCACCGCGCACTGCGACGACGCGAGCGCGCAGGTGCTCAAGAGCGTCGCGGACTGGCGGGCGCAGTCGGACGAGACCCACGTGTTCACCATGGAGGGCGCGGATCCCGCGTCCCCCGCCGATTCGCCGTCGGTGCAGGCGGAGCAGCGCACCTGGTACGTCGGCGAACGGCACCTTGTCGCCGAGGAAACCGGTGACCGGACGACGCTCGTGACCGGCGCGCACAGCGCCTACCTCCGCTGCGACGTCGCCCGCCTGCTGGACCCGGCGTACGCGGCGGGCAGCGACTGCACGTTCGGGTTCCAGCCGCTCTACGTCCTGGACAACTCCGCGACGTCCGGCTTCACGGCGTCGGCCACGCTGGTCCGGAACGCCATGACCAGCTTCTCGAGCACGTACCCCGGCCTCCGGCAGGGCCACTTCGTCCCCGGCAACCCCGGCTACCAGGGCACCGGCTCGAACCGGACGTACCCGGTCACGCGGCTGCAATACGACACGGCGGCCGAGGCGGCCCACCGCGCGACCGCCGAGCTGGCCTGCACCCAGCGCTGGGGCCCGGACTACGCGACCCGGCCGGACGGGCTGGTCAACACCTGCGCCGTCTACCCGTTCGACACCACCTACGACGGCGCGACACCGCCCACACCGGGCGTCGACCGCGGCGCGTCCTACGCGGTCCAGCCCGTGCTGAACAGCGATTACCAGGCGCTGCTGGCGAACGTCCGGCAGTTCCTCGTCGCGAACCACCTGCTCGACGGGGACGGGTACTGGGTCTACCCGTACGCGTGACAAACTCGATCTCACGTTTCGGCGTCCCGGGCGTCTACAAGGTGTGATCGTGAAACCGTTCGAGCAAGTCGTGGCCGAGCACGGGCCGATGGTCCTCCGGGTCTGCCGGGCCGTGCTCGGCCCCGCCGACGCCGAAGACGCCTGGTCGGAGACCTTCCTCTCGGCGCTGAAGGCGTACCCCGAGCTGCCCGCCGACGCGAACGTCCAGGCGTGGCTCGTCACGATCGCGCACCGCAAGGCCATCGACGTCACCCGCGCCCAGGCGCGCGGCCCGGTCCCGGTCGGCGAAGTCCCGGACCGGCCCGGCCGCGCCGAGGAATGGGACGGCGACCTGTGGAGCGCGCTGGCGAAGCTGCCGGACAAGCAGCGCGCCGCCGTCGCCTACCACTACCTGGCCGGGCTGCCCTACCGCGAGATCGCGGAGATCACCGGGGGCACCACGGACGCCGCCCGCCGGGCGGCCGCCGACGGCGTCAAGGCCCTGCGGGCCACCTACCCCGTGAGCTTGGAAGGAGCGCACTCATGACGGACATCTTCGCGTCGCTTCCGGTGACCTACGAACTCAACCCGGACCACCTGCACGAGCGGCTGGTCGCCGACGCGGAACGCAAGGGGCTGCTGGACCTCGCGTACCGCACCGTCGACTCCCCGGTCGGCCCCCTGCTCCTGGCCGCAACGAACCAGGGCCTGGTCAAGGTGGCCTTCGACCGCCAGGACCACGAGGCGGTCCTGGCCGCCCTGGCGTCGGCGATCAGCCCCCGCATCCTCCGAGCCCCGGCCCGCCTGGACCCGGTGGCCCGCCAGCTGGACGAGTACTTCACCGGAGCCCGCCGCGCGTTCGACGTCCCCCTGGACTTCCGCCTGGCCCACGGCTTCCGTCTCTCGGTACTGGAACACCTCCCGGACATCGGCTACGGCCACACGGAAAGCTACGCCCAGGTGGCGGCGGCGGCGGGAAGCCCGAAGGCAGTCCGCGCAGTAGGCACGGCGTGCGCGCTGAACCCCCTGCCGCTGGTGGTCCCCTGCCACCGAGTGGTCCGCTCGGACGGCTCGTTCGGCCAGTACGCCGGCGGTGAGGAAGCCAAGCGAACCCTGCTGACGATGGAAGCGGCCTGACTAACCGGCCGTCGAGCCGACCTCGCAAGTTGCCGGCCCTCGCGAGTTACGGCCCCAATCACGCGAATCCCCAGCCCCCGATCACGCAGATTCTGCCCCTTGATCGGAGGTTCCGGCCCGGGTCACACGAGCCACGGCCCGGAGCACGCGGATCCCGAGCCTGACCACGCGGTTTACGGCTCCAACCACGCGCATCCCTGCCCCAAGCACACGAATCGCGGCCCTCAACACGCAAACCCACCCACGCCAACCCAGCCCTAGCCACCCGAGACCCGGCCCCACCACGAGAGTTCCAGCTTCTGGGCCGGCCCGGAAGCCTCGTCATCGCCAGCGCAGATTCCGATCTCACGTTTTGCCCCGCCCACGCGTCTACCTGACATGAGCACTTTCGAGAAGCGCGTCGCCTCGGCCGACTGGGCCGCGGTGGCTACCGAGGTCGACGACTACGGCTGCGCGTTGCTGCCGCGGCTGCTCACGCCCGCGGAGTGCGCGAAGCTCGTCGCGCTCTGGGACGAGCCGGAGCGCTTCCGGGCGACGGTGAACCTGCGGCGGCACCGGTTCGGGGACCACGGCGACTACCACTACTTCGCCGAACCGTTCCCGGAACCGGTGCAGGCACTGCGGCAGGCGCTCTACCCACGCTTGCTGCCGATCGCGCGGGACTGGGCCGCCCGGCTCGGCCGGGACGCCGAGTGGCCCGACACCCTCGAGGAGTGGCTGGCGATCTGCCACGACGCCGGCCAGGCCCGGCCGACACCGATCCTGCTGCGCTACCAAGAGGGCGGCTGGAACGCCCTGCACCGGGACCTCTACGGCGACAAGGTCTTCCCGCTGCAGGTGGTGATCAACCTGAACGATCCGGGCACCGACCACACCGGCGGCGAGTTCCTCCTGGTCGAGCAACGGCCGCGCGCGCAGTCCCGCGGCACGGCCACGCTCATCCCCCGGGGCCACGGCCTGGTGTTCACCACCCGCGACCGTCCCATCCGCTCGGCGCGCGGCTGGTCGGCGTCCCCGGTGCGCCACGGCGTCTCGGCCGTCCGCTCGGGACGCCGGCACACCCTCGGTCTCGTGTTCCACGACGCGGCATGACCGACGAGGAGCTCGAAGCCGTGGTGCGCTTGGTGGGCCGGGCCCGGCACGTGGTGATCGGCACGTCGACCGACCCGGGGTCACGGGCGAGCGGCGACCGGATCGGCGAAGCATGGGGCGGACTGGTCTTGGCGACGGTGACGTGGCCGGAGACGGCGGCGTCATGGCTGCGCCAGGCCCGGCGGTTCGCGGCACCCGAACCGGACGTCTGGGTCGTCAGCGCGACCCCGGCCGGCTGGGCCGGCATGGCCCGGCGGCTGGCGGCCTCGACGTCGTGGAGTCCACATCGGACGGTGGTCACGGCCGCCCTCGAAGAATGTCCGTTGCCCGGCCTGCGTGGCGCGCGGGCGGACGGCAGTAGTTGGGAGAACTGATGAAACACGCGATCCTCGACTCGCCGATCGGCGAGCTCACCCTGGTCGGCGACGGCGACGGCAGCGTCGTCACCGGCCTGTACTTCCCGCACCACTGGACCCGGCCGGACCGCACGACGTTCGGCGAGCGTGACGACACGGCGTTCCCGGAAGCCGTCCGGCAGCTGAAGGAGTACTTCGCCGGGCAGCGCACGGAATTCGACGTCCCGACACGCGCCGAAGGCGACCAGTTCCAGCGGGACGTCTGGGCCGCGATCGGCCAGATCCCGTACGGCGAGACGGCCACCTACGGCGACCTCGCAAAAGCCGTCGGCGGGCTGCCGCACGAAGTGGGCGCGGCGGTCGGGCGCAACCCGCTGAGCATCCTGGTGGCGTGCCACCGCGTCGTCGGGAAGAACGGCAAGCTCACCGGGTACGCGGGCGGGCTGAAGCGCAAGGAGTTCCTGCTGGAGCTGGAACGCCCGCCGGCCGAGAACAGGGGGCAGCTGTGGTGATCAGACGCGGCTGAGCAGCATCGTCGTGCCGAGGCCGGTCATCGTGACGGCGATGAGGACATCGAGGACCCGCCACGCCGCCGGCCGGGCGAACACCCCGGCCAGGCGGCGGGCGCCGAACCCCAGTGCGCTGAACCAGACGGCGCTGGCGATGCCGGCACCGAGGCCGAAGAGCCAGCGCCCGTCGCCGTGGGCGACCGCGATCGAGCCGAGCAGCAGCACGGTGTCGAGGTAGACGTGCGGGTTGAGCCAGGTGAAGCCGATGCAGGCGAAGACGGCCTTGCGCAGCGGCGTGCGCTCGTCGCCGACGCTCATCACCGACGGCCGGAACGCCCGCCGCGCGGCCAGCGCGCCGTAACCGAGCAGGAACAGGCCGCCGCCCACGGCGATCACGCCGATCGCGGTCGGCCACCGGCCGAGGACGGCACCGAGTCCGCTGACCCCGAGCCCGATCAGGACCAGGTCGGACACCGCGCAGATGACGACGAGGGGCACCACGGCGCCGCCGCGCAGGCCCTGTTGCAACAGGAAGGCGTTCTGTGAGCCGATCGCGACGATGAGGGACAGGCCGGTACCGAACCCGGCCAGCAGAAGAGCGAGCACGACACCGACGTTAGGCGGCAACGACTGCATTACTCCAGCTAAAGATTCTTACGTAACATTAGCGCTCGTGATGTCGAATCTGCCGCTCGACCAGGTCAGGACCCTGCTCGCCGTCGTCGACGAGCAAAGCTTCGACGCCGCGGCGTCGAAGCTGCACGTGACGCCCTCGGCGGTGAGCCAGCGGGTGAAGGCCCTGGAGCAGCGCACCGGCCGGGTGCTGCTGCTGCGGACGAAACCGGTGCGCCTCACCGAGTCGGGCAAGGTGGTGGTGCGGTTCGCGCGGTCGCTGGCTCAGCTGGAGCAGGACGCGCTCGGCGAGCTGGGCCTCGGCGAAGAGGGCACGCGAAGGCTGTCGATCGCGGTGAACGCCGACTCCTTGACGACCTGGTTCTTGCCCGCGCTCGCCGCCGTACCCGAGGACTTGGGGATCTGCTTCGACCTCCAGCGCGAGGATCAGGACCACACGGCGGCGCTGCTGCGCGAAGGCCTGGTGATGGCCGCGGTCACGGCGGCGCCCCAGCCGGTGCAGGGGTGCACGTCCCGCCGCCTGGGCCGGATGCGCTACCGCGCGATGGCGTCTCCGGAGTTCGTCGAGCGCCGTCTCACGGGCGCCCCGCTCTCCCAGCTGCTCCCCATGGCTCCGGTGATCGTGTTCGACCGCAAGGACGACCTGCAGGACCGCTTCCTCCGCGCCCTCACCCGGCGCCGGAGCTTCACGATGGTGCGCCACCACATCCCGGCATCGGAGTCCTTCGCCGACGCGGTGGCGACCGGCCTCGGCTGGGGCATGGTCCCGGAAGCCCAAGCCGCCGAGCGCGCCTTGGTGGACCTGGCCCCGGACCGCCCGCTCGACGTCCCGCTGCACTGGCAGCAGTGGAAGCTCGATTCACCGGCCCTGGCCGCGGTGGCCGAGGCGGTCGCGAAAGGCGCGAAGTACGCCCTCCGCTGACCAGGACGTTCACGAGGCTCAGGCCGGGTAGTCGCCCACCCCGTGCTCCGCCAGGTCAAACGCCTGGTCGATGACGGCGACCTGCTCCCGGCGAACGGTCTCCGTGTCGTCGCCCGTGACTATGCGGGTCATCGCGTGGCTGAAGATCGTCGTGATCGCCGTCGTCAGCAGGCCGGCGACCATGCGGGAGCGGAAGGCGTCGCCCGTTTCCTCGGTGAAGACCTCGGCGATCGCCTCCGCGATCTCGCGCTCCTGCTCGTACCAGCGCGCCGTCAATGCCGGGCTCGAGGTCAGCACCCACCAGAAGCCCGGGCCGCCCGCGATCGCTCCCGACAGGGGGTGGCCTGCGGCCAGCAGTTCGTGCTGGTGGCGTCTCAGGGCACTGACCGCCGAAACACCGGCCGGGCGGGTCCGCACCGCGGCGACCAGGTCGGCCAGGCGGTCGGCGTGGCGGTCGAGGAACAGGTCCTCTTTGCGCGGGAAGTAGTTGAAGACGGTCATCTTGGACACGCCGGCCGCTTCGGCCACCTCGGCGACCGTCACCTCTTCGAAGCCGCGCTGGATGAACAGCCCGCTCGCGACGTCCGCGATGAGCTGCCGGGTTGCCCGCTTCTTGCGCTCGCGCAGTCCGTGATCCGCCATGAACCGAGAGTATAGACCGAATATAAAGTTTGACTCGGTAAAAGTTTGTCGGCATCATCGAAGCATGAACAGGGATGTGGTGATCTCCGGGGGCGGACCGGTGGGCCTGATGCTCGCCTGCGAACTGCGCATGGCGGGCGTCGACGTGCTCGTCGCCGAACGGCTGCCCGAACCGGACCAGACGATCAAGGCGGGGTCCATCAACCTGCCGACGGCCGAGGCGCTCTACCGCCGCGGCATGCTGCCCGCGCTCCAGGCGCTGGTGCAGGAAGACATGGCCCGGATGCGGGAGTTCCTGAAGGGCCGCGGTGCCCCGGCAGGGAAGCCGGTGCCGCCCGTGGGGCACTTCGCCGGGATCATGGTGAGCTCGGCGGGCGTCGATTTCGACGATCCGGCGTTCCGCGACGTCGGCCCGGCGGCCGGGGTGGTCATGGTCCGGCAGCAGGCGATCGAGGCCCTGCTCGCTGACCGCGCCGCCGAGCTGGGGGTCGAGGTGCGCCGCGGGGTCGAGGTGACCGGGTTCGAGGCGGACGACGACGGCGTGACCGTCCACCTCGGCGACGACGAGATACGCGCGGGTTGGCTGGTCGGCTGCGACGGCGGCCGCAGCCTGGTGCGCAAGCGGGCCGGGTTCGACTTCCCGGGTACCGATCCCGCCGTCACCGGGCGGCAGGCGCTGGTCGAGCTGACCGGCGCCGACGCGCTCCGGCCCGGCTGGAACCACACCGACCACGGCATCTACGTCCACGGGCCGGTGCCCGGCCGGATCCTGACCGTCGAGTTCGACGGGCCGCCCGAAAACCGCGACGCGCCGATCACCGCGCAGGAGCTGGAAGACAGCCTGCGGCGAGTGTCCGGAATGGACGTTCGCGTCACGAAGGTGCACACCGCGACGCGCTTCACGGACAACGCGCGCCAGGCGAGCACCTACCGCCGTGGCCGGGTCCTGCTGGCCGGTGATGCGGCGCACGTGCACTCGCCGTTCGGCGGGCAGGGCCTCAACCTCGGCATCGGCGACGCGGTCAACGTCGGCTGGAAGCTGGCCGCGACGATCCGCGGCTGGGCCCCGGACGGCCTGCTCGACAGCTACACCACCGAACGGCACCCGATCGGCGAGTGGGTGCTCGAGTGGACGCGGGCGCAGATCGCCATGATGCGCACCGACGAGCGGGCGAAGGCGCTCCGCCACGTCGTCACCGACCTGCTGAACACCGGCGACGGCGCGACCTACCTGGCCAAGAAGCTCTCCGGCGTACTGCACCGGTACCCGATCGAGGGCGAGCACGACCTGACCGGCCGCGCGGCCCCCGACTTCGCGTTCGCCGACGGCACCCGGCTCGGCGAGCACCTCCAGGACGGCAGGAGCCTGCTGCTCGACCTCGCCGACTCCGCGGCCCTGCGCGAGACGGCGAGCGGCTGGGCCGACCGGGTCGGGGTGCGCACCGCGAAAACCGAGCCCGCCCTGACCGGCGTACTGATCCGGCCGGACGGGCACATCGCCTGGGCCACCGAGGACGGCACCACCGCGGGCCTGGAAACCGCACTGCGCCGGTGGTTCGGCGAACCCGCCTGACCGGAAAGGGGCGCACGGGCGGTTCGGGAACCCGCGTGGCCGGAAGGGGGCGCGCCGGTGGTTCGGCGAACCCACCTGGCGGGGAAGGGCGCGCCGGGTCCCCGGCGCGCCCAGCCGGATCAGCAAGCGAAGCGAACCCGCACAACCAGAATGAGGCAAGCCATTGGTTCGGCAAGCCCCACCTAACCGGCAAAGAGCGCAGCGGGAACCCGCCGCACCCAACCGGAACAGCAAGCGAAGCAAACCCGCCCGACCAGAACGAGGCACGCCGGTGATGCGGCTGACCCGCCTGATCAGGAAGGGGCGCGCCGGGGACCCGGCGCGCCCAGCCCGGCGAGTAAGAGACGCAGGTGCGCCTCTCCCGCTCAGTACGTGACGGCGAAGGCGTGGCTCATCGCGGCGGGGTGCTTGGCCGTCGAGCTGGTCGAGTCCGGTAGCAGGCCCGAGGAGATCTGCGCCGCTCCGGTCGAGCCGGACAGCCAGTCGGTCTTGACGTAGAAGGTGAACTTCGGGACGCAGCCATTGCCTGTCAACGCCGTGAAGTGGGTGTTGAGTGGCACGACGAGGTGGTGGACGTCGCGGCGGACGACTGCCGTCACGGTCGCCGACGCGTCCGACTTGCAGAGCGTGCCGTCCGCCTTCCACTGGTTGACGAACAGCGTCACCTTGGCGGTCATCTCGTTCACCGGGCAGTCGTAGTCCGCCGGCTCGGGGTAGCAGGCCATGAGGTTCATGTCGCCGAACACGCTGAGCCCGGTCACCGGGGCGGTCTCGAAGATTTCGGTGGCCGGCTCGCGGGTCGTGTTGTCCGCGGAGTTCAGCGCGATGACGCGGCCCGCGGGTGTGTCGGCGTCGGCCTGTGGTGGCGTGCCGGCCGTGGTGTTGCCGACGCTGGTGTCGGCGAACTTCAGCTCCCCGCTCACCAGCCGCATGGTCGAGTTGCCCGGCCCGAGGTTGGCGCTGCGCAGGTACGTCGTGCAGGTGACGGTGCCGGCCGCGCCCGGGTGCACGAGGAAGCGCGTCGTCACGCTGATGTCCCGCAGCGACGCCGGGGCGTCGGCGGTCGTGATCAGCACGTTCTGGCCGAGAACCTCGTTCTTCGTCCAGCCGCCGGGGCCGGCGCAGCGCACCTCGTTGTCGGCCAGGGTGGTGTTCGACGCGTTGTTCACCCGCAAGGTCGAATAGACGTACGCCGTCTGGGTGGCGGTCATCGGCAGCTCCACCGACCCCAGGGCGGCGACGTACTGCGTGTCGTGCGGCGAGGTGACCGTGCGCGGGGTGAAGGTCGCCGATGTCGCCGCCTGGGCCGGCGGCGCCGCGCTCACCAGGACGGCGAGCCCGGCCACGACCGCGGCGAGAATCCTGCGTTTCATCAAAATCCCCTCGTGTGGGCGGCGACGACCCGGAATGATCATCACCCCGGGATCGATCCTGCCGCTCCCGGGTGCGCTGCGATAGCGGTCAGATCCGGACAGTGACCGGAAGCGGACACGGGGAAGGTGCGCCGATGACCGAGCTGTACCCGCCGATCGAGCCGTACGACCACGGGCTGCTCGACGTCGGCGACGGGCACCGCGTGTACTGGGAG
>NZ_JBICSQ010000140.1:0-14127 GCF_043197175.1 Amycolatopsis sp. NPDC049252 | reverse complement strand
TACCGCGACCTGCCCGAGGGCGTGCTCACCGGGCTGGCCCTCAAGGAGCTGGCCGGGAACCTGCCGCGGATCGACAGCCTGGTGCTCACGCCGGACCTGCTCACGCCGCTGCTGACGAAGCTGGGCGTGCGGTCGTGAGCCTCGCCCCGCGCGTCGTGCTGGTGCACCGGCGTACCGAGCTGGACGAGCTGCTCGCCCGGCACGGCACCCGCGGCCAGGCGGAGTTCTTCCTGCGCACGCGGGGCCGTGACCTGGCCGAGGTCACCGAGGCGGACGCGGCCGTGCGCGCGGCCTTGGCGTCGGCGTCGGCGGCGATCCCGCTCGACTGGCGCCGCGGCGAGGTCGAACGCGCCGACCTCTCGCGGTTCCTGTTCACCCCCGAGGACGTGGTCGTGGTCGTCGGGCAGGACGGCCTGATCGCCAACGTGGCCAAGTACCTCGACGGCCAGCCGGTCGTCGGGATCACGCCGGGCGCGCCGGGTGTCCTGGTGCGTCACCCGGCCACCGCGGTGGCGGACCTGGTGCGCGCCACGGGGAACGTCGAGCACCGGACGATGGCCGAGCTGACCTCGGACGACGGCCAGCGGTTGCTGGCGCTCAACGAGATCTACCTCGGCCACGCCGGGCACCAGACGGCCCGCTACCGGCTGGGGGTCGGTGGCGGGCCGCCGGAACGGCAGGCGTCGTCGGGGATCCTGGTCGGCACGGGCACGGGCGCGACCGGCTGGTGCGGCTCGGTGTGGCAGGAACGCCGCAGCCCGCTGCGCCTGCCCGCACCCGGCGAGTCCCGGCTGGTCTGGTTCGTGCGGGAGGCGTGGCCGTCCCCGTGGACCGGGACGGCGCACACGGAGGGCGAGCTGACGTCGGCGCCGCTGACGGTGGAGGTGGAGTCGGACCGCCTGGTCGCGTTCGGCGACGGCCTGGAGACGGACAGCGTCACCCTCACCCGCGGCCAGTCCGCGACGTTCGTTCCGGCGGCGAAGACCGTCCACTTGGTCCGGTGACCGCGATCCGGGCCCGGCACACCGAGGGGGCGTGCCGGACCCGGGCGGACTGCGGCGTTCGTCCACTTGGTCCGGTGCTCTTCTGGGACACGATGCGGCAACGTTGTCACATTCGCCGGACGCGGCCGCCAGAATGATCTCCTCGCGGAGGATCGAAGGTGACCGGGATGATGTGGCTCGTGTGGGTGCTCGGCGCGGTGGTGATCGCCGCCGCCGGGTTCGGGGTGGTCGCTGTGCCGCGGTGGCGGGAGCGGGAGCTGCGCACGCGGACCGCCTGGTCGGCCGCGCGGGCGGCGATCGACAGCGCCGCCGTGAGCCGGGACGCCGCCACCGCTCCCCTGCCCGAAGCCGAGCAGCTGCTGGCCCAGGCCGAGACCATCGCCGCCGCGCACGGCGGGCCGCGGGCCGCCAAGACCGCCCGCGACCACGCCGTGCGGGCCGACGCGCTCTGGCGGGCGGCCGCCCGTGGCTGACCGGATTCGCTGGGTCCTGCTCGCCGTCGCCGGCGCCGTGCTCGTCACGTTCCTCCTGGTCCAGCAGCAGAGCACCGACGTCAGTTACGGGCAGGCGCCCGCGGCGAAGGACCCGATCCCCGAGGGGTCGGCCGGTGAGCTGAGCGGCGCGACCGTCCCGTCGGCCGAGCAGCTGACGGCGATGGTCAAGGACTCCCCCGTGGTCCGGCTGCCGGGCGCGATCGCGACCTGGGACGACCAAGCGGTCAAGGCCGCGGCCGGCAGCGCCGGGGTCCGCGTGATCGTGGCCCCGCCCGGGCTGCCGAAAGACGCGCGCACCCGCGTGAAGGACGTCGAGGAAGCGACCGTCCAGGTGATCGGCACCGAGGTCACCGGCGGGGCGCTGCAGGCCTCGCCCGACCGCGCGTCCGAGTGGCTGCGCGAGTTCGCCACCGGTGACGTCACCGAGTCGCTGACCACCCTGGCCGCCCACCTGAACCACCAGCCGGACGCGCCGGACCAGCCCGCCCTCACCCGGCGCGACCCGAACGCCGGCGAGCTCGCCGACGTCACCACGGCACTCCACGCCACCGGCCGGTACCTCGCCCCGGGCGCGAACCTCAAGGACCCGCCCGCGACGACGGCCGCGTTCCCCGGCGCCCAGCCGCTGTACGTCGCCCTGCCGCAGCAGCCGGCCGGTCAGCCTCTTGTCCACTTCGGACCGGCGCTCGCGAAAGTGTTCCCCGGCCGCCCGATTATCGCCATGTACGGCCAGTGGGTGGAGTACGACGGGCCGTCGGCCGCCGCGTTCGCCGACGTCGCGACCGCGAGCTTCTACGGCCAGTTCGGGGACCGCCTCAGCACCTACGCCTACCCGCAGCGCAACGTGCTCGGCGCCTGGCTCGACCGCGTCACGGCCATCCGCTACGCCGGGTTGTTCGACCGCCCGCTGCCCTACACGCCGTTCGACCCGCTGCGGGTCGCGCTGCCCGCGCTGCCGTGGCTGTTCGCCGCCTGCGCGGTCGGCTTCCTCGCCCTCTCGGCCCGCCGGATGGTGCGCCCGGGGCGTCCCGCCGGGACCGGGGTGCCGGCGCGCCTGGCCGGCCTGACCGCGCTCGCCGTCGAGATCTCGGGACTCACCGACGGCGCGTCGTCCGCGTCGCTGACGCGCGGGATCACCCAGCTGACCGCCGCCCGCGAGGCGTTCGGCAAGAAGCTGCCGGACAAGCACGTGCACGGCCTGCTCGACGCGGCCGAGGCCGAGCTGGACGCCACGGCCGGGTTGCTGGGCCGCCCGGAGTACCGGCCCGCCGAGTACCTGCTGGGGAGGCTCGCGTGAAGCGCTTTTTCCGTTCCGCGTTCGGGATCGCCGTGCTCGGCTGCCTCGTGCTGGCGGGCTGGGCGGTCTGGTCCGCGGGCGTGTTCGACGGCCCGGTCGCCCGGCAGCTGCGGTCGGCGTCGGTGTACGTGGCGCCGGGCGTCACGCTCGACCAGCCGGCCGCGGAACGCGTGATCGGCAACCGGCGGCTGGCGGTGGGTTTCCTCGAGCCGGGCGCGGACCTGAGCGACGCGTGCGACAGCCTGGGCAGCGCGGCCGACGGCACCCTCGCCGTGATGCTCAGCGGCGACGGCGACGACTACAAGAAGTACGGCTGCTCCCGGCTGCCCGGGAGCGACGACGAGAACTTCGGCAAGGCCGTCGTCGCGGAGTCGATGATCGGCAACGGCATCGACGCCTTCGCCGACCGGCCGGTGGACGCGCTGAAGGTGCTGGTCGTCAACTACGACCTGCTGGTGCGCTCCGGCGCGATCCCCGACGGCGGCCGCACGGTCAGCCCGTCGCTGCCGCGGTACCTGATCGCCTCCGCCGCCGTCGCGGCGGTGGTCCTGGGGTCGCTGGCGCTCTACCTCGCGGCCCGCCGGGCCGGGCGGTCGTCGGCGGCGCGGCGCGAACGCCGTGACGCCGAAGCCGACGAGCGGACCGAGCTGTCGGCGGCGGCCGCGGTGCTGGCCCAGGCGATCATCGACCTGGACAAGCGGTACGCGCGCCAGAAGGGCACGAGCAAGTTCGCCCGGAGCTACCGGAGCCTCGTGTCGGACTACACGAACCTGCTGCCGGATCTCGATCAGAAGACCCCCGAGCTGCGGGCCCGGGTCGAGAAACTGCTGACCCGGGCCCGGAAGCTGGGCACTCAGGTGCCGTAGCGGGCCTTCACGATCGACGGCGTGTCGAGGTTGTGCCCCGCGTCCATGCTCTGCGCGAGCCGGAGGTACTGGCCTTCGGCCCACATCAGCGGGCCCGCGCTGCCGGTCGGGCGGCCGAGGCCGAAGCAGCCGACGTCGGCGCGGTCCCAGACCTGTTCGGGGACGAAGTAGCCGTCGTTGACCGAATCCGCCATGGACTTGAGGTAGACCGCGGCGGACCGGCCGTTGGCCAGCTCGTACTGCCCGCGCTCGCCCGACAGCACCGGCCACAGCCGCCCGAACCGCTGCGCGCCGCCCGCCGGCCAGCCCGTGCAGTTCGCCGTGCTCTCGCCGTAGTTGTCGTGCGCGTAGCGGTGGAAGTAGACGTCGCCGTTCGGCAAGGTCACCTGCACGGTCGAGTTGCCGTCGGACGCCGCGGCCGTCGGGGCGACCGAGTTCGCGATCGTGGTGTCGTTCGCCGGGCGGATGCCGAGCCGAACCAGGTCGAGGAAGCCGAAGTCGGTGACGTCGTGTTCGTAGAAGCAGCCCTCGTCGAAGCAGATCGTGCCGGTGTCGTTCGGGTTGCCGCCGCGGTCGAGGCGTTCGTAGTAGGTGTGGCCGCCCCAGTAGCCGGACGTCGTCACCGTCCAGCCCGCCAGAGAGGTGCGCCACGAGTCCGCTGTGGACTCCCACGACGTCGCGCTCGCGGTGTCGCCGTTGGTCCGCGCGATCGCGCCCGCGGCGACGAGCCCGGCGATCTCGGCGGCGATCGACGACGGCGACTTGCCGTACTGCTCCTCCCACCGCTCGGTGGTGTCCGGGCCGGTCGCGACGATGTGGTTCGCCGTCGTCTTGACCTTCGCGTACGTCGAGGCGTCGGTGACGCCGGTCAGCCAGGCCAGCAGGATCGCGTCGGCGTCCTGGTCGAGCTGCTCACAGCAGCCGAGCTGCTGGGCACTGGCCCCGGTGACGCCGGAAACCGGGCTGTAGCGCGGGAACGAGCCCGCCGGGTAGGTCACGCCGTCACCGGCGGTCGGGCTGCCGATCCACTGGGAGTTCCAGAGGAACTGGGCCATCCGCTTGGCCTGCGCGCTGTCACCGGCGGCGAGCAGGCCGGTCGCCTGCTGGTAGAGGTCGCGGCCCCAGACGCGGTGGTAGCCGTCGTTGAGCTGATCACCGTTGGTGTAGTCACCCCACGGCGTCGCCAGGCCCGCGACGCTCGCGCCCGGGTGCTGCTTGTCCTCGGCGGTCTTGAGCGCCATGGCCGCGACGTAGTAGGCCCGACGGCGCTGGGTGTCCCCGGAAACGCTGGCCGGAGCCGGTTTCAGACCGCCCACATAGGAATTCCAGCCGCTGCGGTAGGCACTTGAGGTGGCGGCGAAACCGCTGCTCAGCGACCCGCTGGCCGCCGACGACGCCGCGGCCGCGGTGTCGCCGTAGCCGAGGGCGACGGTGAACGTGGTGTCCGTGCCGACCGGGATCTGTCCACACTGGACGACGTTGCCGGTGCCGGAGACGTTGTCGAACTGGTTGTTCAGGGTCTTGTCGGCCCGCAGGTCGGTCAGGCAGTCGCTGCCCGCGCCGCTGTAACCGTTGTCGTGCGCGGTGAAACCGGTCGAGACCCGCATGGCCGAGACGACGGTGGTGGCCGCGCCGCCGAAGAGCGTCTCGGTGCCGCTCGCCATCAGGCCGCTGCCGTCCCACCAGGCGTTGTCGTGGGCGCCGCCCCCGGCCATCGACGGGTTGGCCAGGAGGTAGAGCCGGTAGCTGCCGCCGTCGAGGGACTGGAACCGGGTGTTCGTGACGAGCGTGGCGCGGGCCGGGTCGGTCACGTAGTCGGTGGTGATCCGGTACTTGCCGCTCTTGGCGGTGTTGGTGACGGTGTACTGCAGCGCCTTCTCGTCCGGCATCGTGACGACGTGGTTCGTGGCGTCGCGTTCCAGGTCGACGAAGGTGGTGCCGTCGGTGACGACGAACTGGCGGTCCTGCAGGTTCGGGACGTCGGCGCGCGGGTAGAACACCTCCGACGTGACGCCGTTCGCGACGGTGAACCACACCGGGCTCGCCGTTGTCGTCGAGGTGCCGAGGGCGGACTTGTTGCCCGTGGCCCAGGACGCACCACCGCCGCAGCAGTCGGTCGCCGTGCCGCTCGCCAGTGCCGTGCCGGGCACCGCGCCGGCGAGCAGCAGACTCGCTCCGGCGCAGGCCAGGACGGCTTTCCACCTGTTCATCGGACCCTCCGACGTCGTTGTCGTCAATATGTTGTGGGCCGCAACATATTGGGGCACGGGGCGATGACAGGCAATGTCCGATCGTTCTGAACCGATCCAGCCCTGCCGACCTCAGGCGTCGGCGATGCGGTCCAGCCACTCGGACAGCAGCACCCGCTCGGCGCCGGTCAAAGCGGTCGCTCCGGCCAGGCCGGCGCGCAGGGCGATCGCGCGGCCCGCGAGGTCGTCCGCGCCCGACGGCGCCGTCGGCTCGGTCAGGATCCGGGCCAGGACCGTCTCCCGAGCTGTCACCGACAGCTCGGGATCGCGTTCTTCCGGAAGCGTCGCGATCTGGGTCAGCACCACGCCCATGCCGGTCGCGTGGACCAGCCTCGCCGCACGCTCGACACTCACCCGCAGCCGGCCCGCTTCGGCGACGCGCGCGACGATGGCGTGCAGCATCGCCTCCGCCTCGCGCGCCGCCGGGGAGGTGCGGCCCGGGCGGGCGTCGCCGTACATCAGGACGTAGAACTCCGGGCGGGATAAGCCGAACTCGATGTGCAGGTCCCAGCCGCGCCGGAGGTCCTCGACCGCGTCGCCGGTCGAGCCCAGCTCGCGCTTGCTCGTCAGGTACTTGTCGAAGCCGTACGCCGCGACCGCGTCCAGCAGGCCGTCCTTGTCGCCGAACAGCCGGTACAGCGCCGGCGGCTGGACGCCCGCCGCCGCGCTCACCGCACGCGTCGACAGGCCGTCGCGGCCCTCCGCGACCAGCAGGGCCGCCGCCGCCTCGAGGATCCGCTCGCGGGTGTCCGCCGCCGTCTTCGTCACCATGGTTTCGATGCTAACAAAATCCAGGTAACAAGTGTTCAGAGCAGGTCGACCGCGACCCGGTGGGCGAGCCGGCGCAGCAGCGGCGCCGCGTCTGCCATGCAGCGGGCGGGGTCGGGTTCGAGGTCCGTGAGCGCGTATGCGGCCGAAATGCCCGCGCCCGCGAGCTCCTCGGCGGACAGTCGGGAACGGCCCGCGACGGCGGCGCACGGGATGCCCTTGTCCGCCGCCGCGCGGGCGACACCCGCCGGGGCCTTGCCCGACAGCGTCTGCCGGTCCAAGGATCCCTCGCCGGTCACGACCAGCGAGACCCCGGCCAGCGCGTCGTCGAAGCCGAGCAGGTCCAGCAACAGGGCGATGCCGGGCCGCATCCGGGCGCCGAGCACCGCCATCGCGGCGAAGCCCACTCCCCCGGCCGCGCCCGCGCCCGGCCGTTCGGCGAACTCCGGGCCGGCGTGCGACGCCCAGTGCCGCAACGCCTCGTCGAGGACTTCGACGTCGTCGGCCGTGGCCCCTTTCTGGGGACCGTAGACCACAGCGGCACCGTTCAGGCCGTACAGCGGGTTGTCGACGTCGCTCGCCAGCTCGATGTCCACTTCGGACAGCCGCGGGTCCAGATCGGACAGGTCGAGCGCGGCGAGCCGGCTCAGGGCCGCGCCACCGGGCGGCAGCTCGCGGCCCACGCCGTCCAGGAGCCGGGCGCCCAGGACCGCGAGCATCCCGGCGCCGCCGTCGGTGCAGGCGCTGCCCCCGACCCCGAGCACGATCCGGCGGCAGCCCGCCCGCAGCGCCGCCGCGATGACGTCACCGGTGCCCGCGCTGGTGGCGTCGAGCGGTGACGGCGCGCCGGGCAGCCGGTGCAGTCCGGACGCCTCGGCCAGCTCGACGACGGCGGTGTCGCCGCGGACCGCGTAACAGGCGGTCAGCGGCCAGCCGGTCGGGCCACGCGCCGGGACGCGGACCCGGCGGAACCCGGCGGCGACGGCCGCCTCGATCGTGCCGTCACCGCCGTCCGCCACCGGAAGGCACCGCACCGCGACGGCCGGGTGGACGTCGGCGAGGCCCTGGGCCACAGCCGCCGCCACCTCGGCCGCGGTCAGCGACCCCTTGAACTTGTCCGGCGCGACGAGCACCCTCACGCGCTCGCCCGGTACGCGCGCCAGTCGCCGATCTCGGTGATGTCCCGCAGGGCGACGTGCGAGGTATAGGGCCGCCGCAGCAGCATCGCGAACGCCGAGCTGCCGTCGGCCAGCTCCACCACGCCCAGTTCCAGCTCGTGCGGTTCGGACGGGAGTACCTTGTCCCGCAACGCGTCCAGCGAGACGTCGTACACCTCGCCGGTCACCTCCGCGCCGCCGTGCGACACCGGGTACAGCGCCGGGCACTGCTCGCCGACGGCGTAGAACCGGTACTTCGCCGCGGTCTTCGCCGTCCTCACGAACGGCGAACCTTCCAGCAGGTGGTGCAGGGGCTCGCCGCGCATGGCGCCGCCGTTGAAGAACATCAAGGCCATCGGAACTCCTAACGGAAGAGGGCTTCGACGCCGTCGACGGCGAAGTACACCGCGAACACCAGCGCCAGCAGGGAAAGCAGCCAGCCGGCTTCGCGCCACTTGCCGCGGCCGATCTTGATCAGCACGAACGCGATCAGGCCCGCGCCGACGCCGTTGGTGATCGAGTAGGTGAACGGGATCAACGCGGCGGTCAGGAACACCGGGATCGTGTAGTCCGGGTCGTGCCACGGGATGTTGCGGCACTGCGCGACCATCATGCCGCCGATGACGACCAGCGCGGGCGCCGCGGCCTGGGCCGGGACGACCCCCGCCAGCGGCGTGAACAGCAGCGTCCCGGCGAACAGCAGACCGGTGACGACGCTCGCGAGGCCCGTCCGGGCGCCCTCCCCGACGCCGGCCGCGGACTCCAGGAAGACCGTGTTCGGCGACGAACCCGTGACCCCGCCGGCGATCGCGCCGGCGCCGTCGACCAGCAGGATTCGCCCCATCCGCGGGACCTTGCCGTTCTTCGACAGCCCGGCCTCGTCCGAGACGCTGGTGATCGTGCCCATCGCGTCGAAGAACCCGGACAGCACCAGCGTGAACAGGAACACCGTCGCCGCGAGCGCGCCCGCCGAGGCGAACCCGCCGAACAGGTCGATGTGCCCGAAGAGCCCGAAGTCCGGTGCCGCGACGACGTGGTCGGGCAGCGCCGGGGCGGTGAGGCCCCAGCCGCCGACGCCGAACCCCTCGTGCAGCACGACGGCGAACACCGTCGCCACGCCGATGCTGATCAGCACCGCGCCCGGGACCTTGCGGGCCATCAGCACGATCATCAGCAGCAGACCGAAGCAGAACACCACGATCGGCCAGCCGTGCAGGTGCCCGCTCGCCCCGAGGCGGACCGGGACGGTGGTCTCCGCCGCGTCCGGCACCCGGGTCACGAACCCGGCGCTGACCAGGCCGACCAGGGCGATGTAGAGCCCGATGCCGACGGTGATCGCGGTCTTGAGCGGCCGCGGGATGGCGTTCATGATCCGCTCGCGGACGCCGCTGACGGCCATCAGCACGATGCACACGCCTTCGAGCACGACCAGCCCGAACGCCTGCGGCCAGGTCATCGACGGCGCCATCTGGAACGCGACGATGCCGTTGATGCCGAGGCCGGCGGCCAGCGCGAGCGGAGCGTTGCCGACGAGTCCCATGAGGACGGTCATCACCGCGGCGGCCAGCGCGGTCGCCGTGGTCACCTGCGCCGCGGAGAGCCGCGCGCCGGTGATGTCGGTGGCGGCGCCGAGGATGAGCGGGTTGAGCAGCACGATGTACGCCATCGCGACGAAGGTGGTGACGCCGCCCCGGACTTCGCGGCCGATCGTCGTCTGCCGGGCCCGGATCTCGAAGAGCCGGTCCAGCAGCGACCGGCGGCCGGGCGGTGGTTCGGGTACTTCGTCGCGTACGGGGTCCTTGATTTCTGCCTGGGTCATGCGTCCTGCCCTTGCCGGTGGGTGTGCTCGGCCAGGCCAAGGCACAACGCCGTGCCTGGGCGAGCGGGACGTTCGATTCGGTTGTGCTCCGGTCAGCTGGCCTTGTGGGTCAGTAAGCGGTGAGATCAGTAGTCGGTGCGGTCGCTCTTGTCGAGCCAGGCCGCGAACGGCGCGAAACCGTCCGTTGCGGACAGTCGCGTGACGGGGACCGTCCAGGTCTCCCGGGGACGGTCGAACAGCTCGTAGAAGGCGCGGTCGTCGAAGCCGGCCTTGGCCGCGTCGTCGCGGTCGGCGGCGAAGAGGACCTTGTCGACGCGCGCCCACAGCGCCGAAGACAAGCACATCGGGCACGGCTCGCAGCTGGAGACGAGCACGCAGCCGTCGAGCTTGAAGGTTCCCAGCGCCTGGCAGGCCGCGCGGATGGCGACGACTTCGGCGTGCGCGGTCGGGTCGAGGTTCGCGGTGACGCGGTTGACGCCGGTGGAGACGATCTCGCCGTCCTGCACGATCAGCGCGCCGAACGGCCCGCCGCCGTTCGCGACGTTGGTCTCCGCGATGCGGATGGCTTCCGCCAGCCACTCGGTCTCGGTGGACAGGGAGGTGGTCATGGTTTCCTCAGGTTCCGGTGATGTGTTCGGGGCGGATGGGGACGCGCGGCAGCTCGAGGCCGGTGGCCGCGCGGATGGCGTTGGCGATCGCCGGGGTGGCGGAGATCGTGGGTGGCTCGCCGACGCCTCGGACGCCGTAGGGCGCGTGCGGGTCGGGCCGCTCGAGGACGTCGACACGCATCGGCGGCATGTCCAGGATGGTCGGGATCAGGTAGTCGGTGAACGACGGGTTCCGCACCTTGCCGTCCTTGACCAGGATCTCCTCCATCACGGCGAGGCCGAGGCCCTGCGCCGAGCCGCCCTGGATCTGGGCGACGACGGCGTCGGGGTTCATCGCCTTGCCGACGTCCTGGGCGCAGTCGAGCTGCACCACCTTGACCAGGCCGAGGTCCAGGTCGACGTCGACGACCGCGCGGTGGGCGGAGAAGCCGTACTGCACGTGGGCGTCGCCCTGGCCGGTCTCCGGGTCGAGCGGGTAGGTCTTGCGGTGGTGGAATTCGCGGGTCTCCTCGATCGCGGTGTCGCCGAGCAGCTCGGCCAGGTCCGCGACGACCTCCCCGTCGGCCGCGACGACCTTCCCGCCCACCAGGGACATGCCCTCGGCGGGCACCCCGAGCCGCGTGTAGACGGCCTCGGCGACCGCACGGCAGGCGTTGCGGACCGCGCCGCCGGTGACGTAGGTCTGGCGTGACGCCGAGCTGGAACCCGCGTCGCCGACGCTCGTGTCGGCCGGGTGCACGCTCACCCGCGTCAGGCCCAGCTCGGTGCGAGCGATCTGCTGCTGCAGCGTCACCAGACCCTGACCGACCTCGGCGGCCGCGGTGTGCACCATGGCCACCGGCTCGCCGCCGATCACCTCCAGGCGGACGCGGGCGGTCGAGTAGTCGTCGAGGCCCTCGGCGTAGGAGATGTTCTTGATCGTGACGCCGTAGCCGACCCCGCGGACGACGCCTTCGCCGTGGGTGGTGTTGGACGCGCCACCGGGCAGCTCCCGGATGTCGCGCCCGCCGGTGGGTTCCGGCGGGAGCGGCAGGTCGCGGACCCGCTGGACCAGCTCGGCGACCGGCGCCGGGAAGTCCACCAGCTGGCCGGTGACCACAGTGGACCCTTCGCTCAGCGCGTTGCGGATCCGCAGTTCGGCCGGGTCCAGGTCGAGCGCCGCGGCCAGTTTGTCCATTTGGGACTCGTAGGCGTACGTCGGCTGGACCGCGCCGAGCCCGCGCATGGCGCCGCAGGTCGGGTTGTTCGTGTAGACGCCCCAGCCCTCGATGTGCGCGTTCGGCACGTCGTACGGGCCGACGCTGAGCGTGGTGCCGTTGCCCACCACGACCGGGGTCTTGGACGCGTACGCGCCGCCGTCGAAGTACATCTTCGCCCGGACGTAGACGAGCCTGCCGTCATGGGTTGCGCCGTGCTCGTAGTACATCTTCGCCGGGTGGCGGTGGACGTGCCCGAAGAACGACTCCAGGCGGTTGTAGCTCATCTTCACCGGGCGGGCGGTGCGCAGCGCGAGCATGCACGAGTGGATCTGCATCGACAGGTCCTCGCGGCCGCCGAACGCGCCGCCGACGCCGGACAGCGTCAGCCGCACCTTGTCCAGGGGCAGGCCGAGCGCCTTCGCCGTCTGGCGCTGGTCGACGTGCAGCCACTGGGTGGCGAGGTAGAGGTCGACCCCGCCGTCCTCGGCCGGCACCGCGAGGCCTGACTCCGGGCCGAGGAAGGCCTGGTCCTGCATGCCGATCTCGTAGACGCCGGACACGACGACGTCGGCAGTGGCGGCCGGGTCGCCCTTGACGATCCGCTGGTGGCGGACGAGGTTGCCCCCGGGGTGCAGCTTCGGGAGCGTCTCGTCGTGCGCGGCCCGCTCGGGGTCGGTGATGGGCTCCAGGACGTCGTACTCGACGACGATCTCCTTGAGCGCCTGCCGCGCGATCTCCGGGTGGTCCGCGGCGAGGATCGCGACCGGTTCGCCCTGGTAGCGGACCAGGTCGCCGGCCAGGGCCGGGGTGTCCTGGTACTTGAGGCCGTAGACGTTCTCGCCGGGCACGTCCTCGTGGGTGAGCACGGCGTGCACGCCCGGCTGGGCCAGCGCGCGGGAGACGTCGAGGCGGACGATCCGGGCGTGCGGGTGCGGGCTGCGCAGGGTGGCGCCCCACAGCATGTCCTCGTGCCACAGGTCGGAGGAGTAGGCGAACTCGCCGCGCACCTTGAGCGTGCCGTCGGGGCGCAGCGGGCTCTCGCCGATGCCGCCGGCGATCGTGTCCTGCAGCTCCTGCGGGGAGCGGGCCGGGGCGCTCAACGGAGTGCCTTCTTCGCGGCGGCGTCACGGACGGCGTCGAGGATCTTCTCGTAGCCGGTGCAGCGGCAGAGGTTCCCGGCGAGCGCTTCGCGGATCTCGACGTCGCTCGGGTCGGGGACCCGCTCGATCAGGTCGTGCGCGGCGACCAGCAGGCCCGGGGTGCAGAAGCCGCACTGGACGGCGCCCTGCTCCACAAAGGACTCCTGGACCGGGTCGAGCGCGTCGCCCTCGGCGAGGCCTTCGACCGTGACGACCTCGCGGCCCTGCGCCTGCCCGGCCGCGACCAGGCAGGCGCAGGCGGGGACGCCGTCGACGTAGACCGTGCACGAGCCGCATTCGCCCTGCTCACAGGCGTTCTTCGAGCCCGGCAGGCCGAGCCGCTCGCGCAGCACGTAGAGCAGGCTTTCGCCTTCCCAGACGTTGTCCGCCCGGCGGGGTTCGCCGTTGACGGTGACGTTCACGCGCACTTCGCGCTCCCTTCGCAGTATTCGCCCCAGGCCCAGGTCAGCGTCCGCCGGGCCATCACGCTCAGCGCGTGGCGGCGGTAGGCGGCGCTCCCCCGGACGTCGTCGATCGGCGCGGCGGCCGACGCGACCAGATCGCCGAAGCGGCGTTTGACGGAGTCGTTGAGGGGCTTCGGCGCGTCCCAGTCCAGTTCGCCGGCCAGGAACTCCTCGGCGTCCAGGGCCCGGCGCGGCGTCGGCGCGGCCGAGCCGACACCGGTGCCGACCCGTTTTTCGGCGGGGTGCAGCGCCAGCCCGAAGGCCGCGACGGCGATGACCATCGCGTTGCGGGTGCCGATCTTGCTGAACTGCTGGGGCCCGGTGGCCGGGGCCAGCAGCACGCCCGTGATGAGCTCGTCCGGCTCCAGGACGTTCTTCTTGACCCCGACGTAGAAGTCCTTCGCCGCGACGATCCGGGTGCCGCGCACCGAGGCAATCTCGACCTCCGCGCCGGCCGCGAGCAACGCCGGGTGCGAATCGCCCGCAGGCGAAGCCGCGCCCAGGTTGCCGCCCACGGAACCGCGGTTGCGGATCTGCGGGGAGCCGACGGTCCGCGATGCCATCGCCAGTCCGGGCAGCTTCGCGCCCAGTTCGGTGATGATCCGGGTGTAGGGCACGGCGGCGCCGATCCGGATCCGGCCGCCGTCGGTGCCGTGCTCGTGCAGCTCGGCGACGCGGCCGAGGTCGAGCAGCGCGCCGGGGCGGCGGTGGTCGAAGTTGATCTCGACCATCACGTCCGTGCCGCCGGCGAGGGGGACCGCGCCGGGGTTCGCGGCCATCGCGGCGAGCGCGTCGGCCAGCGAGGCGGGTCGGAGGAATTCCACTGTGGACGTCCTTTCGGGGGTGCTTCGTGAAGAAGTACACACGCTCGGCTGTGGCCGGGACCACGGCAAAACCCCTGAAAGAGGGGTGAATTTCGGGCCCGCGTTTGTACTTTCCGACAACCGCCTTCGCGCGGACGCGGAAAAGCCGCCGTGCGAGGTCGGGGTCCTCGCACGGCGGCCCGGGGTCAAGCGGGGGTCGTGAGTGCGTAACAGGGTTAGAACACTGTTACGCACTCACG
>NZ_JBICSQ010000139.1:0-14136 GCF_043197175.1 Amycolatopsis sp. NPDC049252 | reverse complement strand
CGGACGGCTCGCGGCGGAACGGATCACCGGGAAGTGAACGAGCTCGACGCCGCCGGCATCACCGACCCGGCCCTGCGCGCCTCCTACGTCGCGTGCCGACGGCTCAACGCCCACCACGGCCGCACGTTCTTCCTGGCGACGCGCCTCCTGCCGGCCCGCGCCCGCCCGGCCGCGCACGCGCTGTACGGCTTCGCGCGGATGGCCGACGAGCTGGTCGACAACCCCGAGCCCGGCACGGATCCGGCGGCCGAGCTGGACCGCGTCGGCGCCATGGTCGACGTCGTCTTCGCCGGTGGGACACCCGACGACCCGGTGCTCGCGGCGCTGTCCGACACGGTCCACCGGTACGGCATCGCCCAGGACCTGTTCGACGCGTTCCTCCGCTCGATGCGGATGGACCTGAAGCCGGCCGAGTACGCGACGTTCACCGAGCTGGGTGAGTACACGTACGGCTCGGCGGCGGTGATCGGGCTGCAGATGCTGCCGGTCTTCGGCACCGTCGGACCGCTGGCCGACGCCGAGCCGGGGGCGATCGCGCTCGGCGAGGCGTTCCAGCTGACCAACTTCCTGCGCGACGTCGGCGAGGACCTCGACCGCGGCCGGCTCTACCTGCCGTTGACGGAACTGGCGGCCTTCGGCGTCTCGCGCGAGCTGCTGGAACGGCGGCGCGCGGACCCGCGGATCCGGGCGGCGATGGCGTACTTCGTGGCGCGGGCCCGCGCGGTGTACCGGCGGGCCGAAGCCGGGGTTCCGTTGCTGCGTCCCGAATCCCGGCCGTGCGTGCGGACGGCGCTGACGCTGTACGAAGGCATCCTGGACGAGATCACCGCGCTGGATTACGACGTCCTGACGCGGCGGGCGGTGGTGCCGAAGACGCGCCGGCTGGTGGTCGCGCTCCCCGCCTTCGCCGCCGTCTGGGCGCGCGAGACCCTCGGGGCCGGTCGTAGGCTGCGATCATGACCTCAGCAGCAAAGCGACCGATCCGGATCGGGCTGCAGCTCCAGCCGCAGCACGCCGACTACGACACCATCCGGCGCACCGCGTCGGCCGCCGAGGAGCTCGGCGCCGACATCGTCTTCAACTGGGACCACTTCTACCCCCTCTACGGCGAGCCCGAGGGCAAGCACTTCGAGTGCTGGACCATGCTCGGCGCCTGGGCGGAGTCGACGTCGCGGGTCGAGATCGGCGCGCTCGTGACCTGCAACAGCTACCGCAACCCCGAGTTGCTGGCCGACATGGCCCGCACCGTCGACCACATCTCCGGCGGCCGGCTCATCCTCGGCATCGGCTCCGGCTGGTTCGAGAAGGACTACGACGAGTACGGCTACGAGTTCGGCACCGCGGGCGGCCGGCTCGACAACCTGGCGGAGTCGCTGCCGCGGATCGAGGCGCGGCTCGGCAAGCTGAACCCGGCGCCGACGCGCAAGATCCCGGTGCTCATCGGCGGTGGCGGCGAGAAGAAGACCCTCAAGCTGGTCGCCAAGCACGGCGACATCTGGCACGGCTTCGGCGACCCGGAGGTCGTCGAGCGCAAGGTCAAGATCCTCGACCAGCACTGCGCCGACGTCGGCCGCGACCCGGCCGAGATCGAGCGTTCGTGCGGCGTCCAGGGCGAGCCGGACGAGCTGGGCCCGAAGCTGCTGGGCCTGGGCGTCTCGACGTTCACCGTCGGCGTGGGCGGCCCGGACTACGACCTGGGCCTGCTCAAGTCGTGGATCGCCTGGCGCGACAAGAACAACGGCTGAGTGTTGTTCCCGTGAAGGCCACCTCCGTCGGAGGTGGCCTTCACTTTTTGGTGCGGTGGGCGGCGACGCGCTCCCGGGTCGCGCAGCGGGGCGAGCAGTAGCGGCGCGGGCTGCCGCCGCCGAGGTGGGCAAACGGCTTGCCGCACGACGGTGACGCGCACAGGCCGCCCGGCGGGCCCTGGCGGTCTGCCAGCAGGGTGGCCAGGCCCAGCGCCGACGACGTCACCAGCCAGCGGTCCCACGGGCCGTCGTCGGCGGTGTCGACGTGCAGGTGCCAGCCGAAGCCTTCTTCGTGGTCCGTCAGGCGGGGCGGGCCCGCGTACGCCGCGAAGAGCCGGTTGAGCGCCGAAGCCGCTTCGGCGACGTCGGACGCTGCGAAGACGTCGCGCAGTTCTCGTGCCGCGTCGCGCAGCTTCGCCAGGTCTGTCTCCGAGAGCGACGTCGGAGGTTCGCCGTGGGCTTGGAGCACGCGCTCGACCTCCGCCGCCTCGACGTCCGGCGACAGCAGCACGGCGAGCAGGTCCACGGCGCGCTGAACGGAATCCCGGTGCGGAACGGCCATACCCCACTGTAACGTCTTGATGGTGCCAAGCCGTTACAGACTCGCCGGGTATCTCACCGGCGCGACGCTCGCGCGGACCGGCGACGAGCTGTCCGGGCCCGCGCTCCTGCTGCTGGGCCTGACGGCCGGCCCGGGTGCCGGGTCGGCGTTGCTCGCCGGGTTGACGGCGGCGGCCGCGGCGGGCGGCCCGGTGTTCGGCGCGCTGCTGGACCGCAGCCCGGCGCCCGGCCGGTTGCTCGCGGTCGCGCTGGCGGGGTACGCGGCGGGGATCGCCCTGGTGACGGTGGTGTTCGGGCACCTGCCGCTGTGGTCGGTGGTGGCGATGGCGGTGCTGACGGGCCTGCTCAACCCGGCCATCGCGGGCGGCTGGACGGCACAGCTGCCCGCGGTCGTGAGTGGCGGCCGGCTGCCATCGGCCGCGGGTAGGCGGCGGCGATCGATCGCAAGACACGAGCGGGATCAGCCGTCGCCGGTCGTGGATGGCGAGCCGGACCGGTCACCGTCGGCCGCGAGCGGCGGATCGTGCTCAATCGCAAGACGCGAGCGGGATCAGCTGCCGTCGATCGTGGATGGCGGAGCAGGTCAGCTGCCGTCAGCTACGAGCGGCGGAGCGCGCTCAAACACAAGACACGAGCAGGATCAGCCGCCGCCGGTCGTGGATGGCGGAGCAGGTCAGCTGCCGTCAGCTACGAGCGGCGGAGCGCGCTCAAACACAAGACACGAGCAGGATCAGCCGCCATCGATCGTGGATGGCGGAGCAGGTCAGCTGCCGTCAGCTACGAGCGGCGGAGCGCGCTCAAACACAAGACACGAGCGGCGTCAGCCGCCATCGATCGCGGGCGGCGAGCCGGGTCAGCTGCCGTCAGCTGTGAGTAGCGGATCGTGCGGGCTTCCTCAGCCGACCTCGACCACCGGAGACCGGCCGCCCCACCCGCCCTTGGCTACAGGCGAGCCGCCGGCCCAATCGCCCTCCGCAGCAGGCACTGCAGCCGCAGACACCCCGGCACCGCCGATCGCCACCGCGAGCCGCCTGGACGCGATGACCTTCACCGCCGCCGCTCTCGCCGGACCGGGGCTTGCCGGGTTGCTGGCCAACCTCGCGGGCGCCCCGTCCGCCCTCGCCGTCGCGGTCGCCATGGTCGCCGCCGCTCTCCCGGTCGCCTGGAAGCTCCCCGGCAGGCCCCGGCCGAAAGCCGCCCGGCTCAAGGAACAGCTCAACAGCGGCTTCAGGGTCCTTCTGCGCAACGCCCCGCTGAGGCGCGCCACCGTGACGTCCACGCTCTCGTGCGCCGGGATCGGGATGGTCACCGTCTGTTATCCCCTGCTCGGCGCCGCCCATCTCGGCGGGGCCGCGAACGGTGCGCTGCTCATGACCGTGCTCGCCGTGGCGTCGCTGCTGGCCAACGCCGTCTTCACCGGCAAAACCGGCACACCGGACACGGTTGTCTGGGCGAGCACCTTGGTGCTGGCTGCGAGCTGCGCATTGGCGGCCGCAGCGACCGGCCCGGCACTCCTGATCGCCGCCGCAACCCTGGCCGGATTCGCCGAAGGGCCGCAGCTCACGGCCCTGTTCGCGATCCGGCACCGCGAGACGCCCGAACGGGTGCGGGCTCAGGTGTTCACGACGGCCGCGAGCGTCAAGATCACCGGCTTGGCCCTGGGCGCGGCCGTGGCCGGGCCGCTGTCCGCCGCCGGGACGGGAACGTGCCTGATCGCGGCCGCAGCCGTGCAGCTGCTGGCCGCGTCGACCCAGGTCAGAAGGCCATCGCCTGGGCGCGCCGCTTCACCTCGGTGCCGTGGCTCGTGCGCAACGCGTTGACCGGGGTGCTGCCGGGCAGCGAGTCGTCGGTGGTGAAGAGCCAGCGGAGCATCTCGGTGCGGCTGAAGCCGGAGTCGGCGAGCACGGTGATCGTGCCGGACAGGCCCTTGACCACGCCGTCCTTGACGAGGAACGCGTTCGGCACGACCAGTTCGCCGCCTCGTTTGAGGGCGATCAGCTCTCCCTCGCGCAGCAGCTGGCGGACCTTGTTGACCGAGGTCCCGAGGGCGTTCGCCACTTCCGTCAGCGGCAGCACCGCGATGTCGGCGGCGAGGACGTCTTCGGCGACAGGAATCCCACTCACAGGTGACACTGTGCCACATTCGCCCCCTTCTCCCGCTACTGCGCTCGGGTGACCCGCCAGGTCTCCTCCACGCGGCGTGCCGGGTTCCGTACGATCCATACTCGTGACACGCACCCATCCCAGCCTGGTCGGCACGTTGCTCGAGCGGCGCTACCGCGTGGACGGCCTCCTCGCCCACGGCGGGATGTCGGCGGTCTACCGGGGGACGGACACCCGGCTGGACCGCCAGGTCGCGATCAAGATCATGGACCCGCGCTTCGCGGACGACCGGTCGTTCGTCGACCGGTTCGTCCGGGAGGCGCAGTCCGCCGCCCAGCTGCACCACCCGCACGTGGTGGCCGTGCACGACCAGGGCGAAGAGGGCGGCGTCGCCTTCCTGGTGATGGAACTCGTCGACGGCGGCACCCTGCGGGACCTGCTGGACGAGCGGGGCCCGCTCGAGGTCGCGCTCGCGCTGAGCGTCGCCGAGCCCGTGCTGTCGGCATTGGCCGCCGCGCACCGGGCCGGGCTGGTGCACCGCGACGTCAAGCCCGAGAACGTGCTGATCGGCCGGTCCGGGCCGCACACCGGCGGCGTGGTCAAGGTCGCCGACTTCGGCCTGGTGCGGGCCGTGGCCAGCGCCGGCACGACCAGCTCGAGCGTCATCCTCGGCACGGTCGCCTACCTCTCCCCCGAGCAGGTCACCACCGGCGCGGCCGACTCGCGCGGCGACGTCTACTCCGCCGGGATCCTGCTCTACGAAATGCTCACCGGCCGCGCGCCCTACACCGGCGACACCGCGATCTCGGTGGCCTACCGGCACGTCAACGACGACGTCCCGCGCCCGAGCGAGCTGCGCCCGGACCTGCCGCCCGCGCTGGACGAGCTGATCACCCGCGCGACCCGGCGCGACCCCGCGCTGCGGCCCGCCGACGCCGGGGAGTTCCTCACCGAGCTGACCGCGGTGCGCGCGCAGCTGGGCCTGCTGCCGGTGACCGTGCCGGTCCCGGTGTCGCACGGCCAGGGCGACGTCGCCGACACCGAGCGCACGCTGCCGCGGATCCCGCAGGTGCTGCCGGACACCGCGAAGACGATGCCGGTGCACCGCCCGAACGCGACGCGGGCGCTGCACCACCCGGGCACCCCGCCGCCGGGCCTGCCGGTGACCGGGAACGTCCCGCCGCGACCGCCGCGGCGCCACGGCGAGCCGGAACCCGGGAAGCCGAAGGACAACCGCAAGCGGATCGCGCTGATCGCCGGCGCCGTGCTGCTGTTCGGCGGCCTGCTCACGGCGTTCATCTTCATGCTGACCGACACCGGCGGCGACAAGACCTCGACGGTGCCGCAGCTGGTCGGGCTCAACCAGGCGGCGGCGGGTGACGCGCTGCGCGCGGCGAAGCTGACGCCGAAGTTCAGCCAGGAGTTCGACAACAAGGTGCCGTCGAACACCGTGCTGCGCAACGAGCCCGCCGCCGGCACCACGCTGACGCCGAACTCGACGGTGTCGGTCGTGCTGTCCAAGGGCCGCCCGTCGGTGCCGGACATCCGCCCGGGCACCGCGCTGCCGGACGCCGAGCAGGCGATCAAGACCGCGCAGCTGACCCCGGTCCGCGGCACCGACGACTTCGACGCCGAGGTCCCGCAGGGCGCGGTGATCCGCACCGAGCCGTCCGCGGGCAGCCAGCTGAACATCGACGGGCAGGTCACGATCATCGTGTCCAAGGGCCCGATCCCGCTGCCGCCGGTCCCGGACGTCACCGGGCGGAGCAAGGACGAGGCGTTCCAGCTGCTGCAGCAGGCCGGGTTCGAGCCGTTCCAGGCCGGCGAGGAGTTCAACCAGAGCGTCCCGGGCGGCGCCGTCACCCGGACCGACCCGCCGGCCAACTCCCAGGCGAAGGCGAAGCGGATCGGCGTGTTCGTCAACAACGCCGTCCAGGTGCCGGACGTCCGGTTCAAGTCGTTCGACGACGCCCAGAAGATCCTCGAGCAGGCCGGGCTGCAGGCCGATCGCGACGGCGGCCGCGGCCGCGGTGGTGGCGGCGGGTTCGACTTCGTCTTCCAGCAGGACCCGCAGCCGGGTTCGTTCGTCCAGAAGGGCTCGAAGGTCAAGCTGAAGGGCTTCGGTGGATGATCGGCAGCCGCGGCCGGGTCACCGGCACGATCGGCCCCGGCCTGATCGGTGAGGTGCTGCTGAACGTCCGCGGCGGGACCGAGGCGTTCTACGCCTACCCGATGGACCCCGAAGCGACCTTCAGCTCGGGCACCCAGGTGCTCGTCGTGGACTTCGAACCGCCCCGCACGGTTTATGTCGAACGGTGGCAACCACTGACGCGTTAGCGGCGTCGAAGGGCTACCGAACAACAGAAGACTGAGGGGTGTGGGAGGCCAATGAACATCCTGCTGATCGTCGGCATCGCCGTCGTGGCCGTGATCGTGATCTTCGGACTGCTGCGGATCCTGTACAAGGTCGCGGAGCCGAACGAGGCGCTGATCGTGTCCGGCTGGGGGATCCGCGTCGAGCGCAGCGAAACGGCGGACAGCCTGGGCTTCAAGATCATCACGGGCCGCGGCGTGAACGTCATCCCCGGGTTCCAGACCGCACGGCGGCTGTCGCTCGACACCCGGGGCGTCAACCTGCAGGTCTCGTGCGTGACCCGGCAGGGGCTGCCGGTCACCGTGCGGGCCGTGGTGATCTACAAGGTCGGTGACGACTTCTCGTCGATCGCCAACGCCGCCCGCCGGTTCCTGGACCAGCAGAAGGGCATGAACGACACGATCCACGAGCTCTTCTCCGGGCACCTGCGCTCGATCGTGGGCGGGCTGACCATCGAGGAGATGATCCACAACCGGGACGCGCTCACCGGCGAGGTGCGCCAATCCTCGGCGACGGAGATGATCAAGCTCGGCCTGATCGTGGACTCCCTGCAGATCCAGGAGATCGACGACGAATCGGGCTACATCCTCAACCTCGGCAAGCCGCACGCCGCCGCGATCGCCGCGTCGGCCCGCATCGCCGAGGCGCAGCGCGACCAGGAGGCCGCCGAGGTCGAGCAGATGTCCGCGGCGAAGAAGGCGGCCGCGGTCCGCGAAAGCCAGATCCAGCAGGCCGGCTACCAGGCCGAGGTCGACCAGGCGCGGGCGAAGATGTCCCAGTCGGGTCCGCTGGCCGAGGCGACCGCGCGCCAGGAGGTCGTCGTCCAGGAGACGCGCGCGGCCGAGCTGGAGGCGGCGCTGGCCGAGCAGCGGCTGCAGTCCCAGGTCCGCAAGCCGGCCGACGCGAAGGCGTACGACACGCGTACGACGGCGGACGCGGCCCGTGACGCTTCGATCGCGAAGGCCCAGGCCGAGGCGAAGGAGACCGAGCTGCGAGCGGCGGCGGACGCGACCCGCGTCAAGACCGCGGCCGAAGCCGAGGCGCAGGCGACGAAGGCCCGTGCGGAAGCGGCGGCCGCGGCGACCCGGGCGACCGGTGAGGCCGAGGCGGCCTCGGCGAGGGCACGCGGCCTCGCCGACGCGGAGGCGGCGCAGGCGAAGGGTCTCGCCGAAGCCGAGTCGGCCCGGGCGAAGGGTCTCGCCGAGGCGGACGCCATCAAGGCGCGCGCCGCGGCGCTGGCGGAGAACCAGGAAGCCGTCGTCGCGCAGCAGCTGGCCGAGCGCTGGCCGGAGATCGTCGAGGCCGGCGCGAGCGCGTTCGGCAACATCGACCACATGGTCGTGCTCAACGGCGCCGACGGTATGTCCGACATGTTCGCCAAGGCGCTTTCGCTCGGCGGAACCGGTCTCGGCCTGGCCCGTCAGCTGATGGATTCGATGGGCAAGCCGGCCGACAAGGAGCTCGACGAGAGCGCCAAGAAGAACGGCGAGCTCAAGCTGAGCGACTGACCGTTCACTCTGCGTACGGCCCCTGTGTCCCGGATCACGGGAGACCGGGGCCGTACGCCCGTTCGGGGGCGGAAATTCTCGTGACGTTGTCCTACCGTGGGCGCATGGTGCCGGACAGCGGTTCGCGGACCGTCCGATGAACTTCTTCAGCGGCGGTCCCCGCGAGCGTCCCCTGTTCCCGGTGCCGGAGCAGGAGCTGTACGCCTTCAACGGCCGGCACTGGACCGACGCCCCGCGCGAGCACATCGTCCCGGCCGTGCTGCCGTGGGCGCAGCCACTGGGCCGGTCCGAGCGCACGATCGTGGCGCTGCGGGCCGTCGAGGTGTGGCCGGAGGCGGTCACCCTGCGGATCACGGTCTACTCCCGCGAGAGCCTGGTCGACGACCCCGCCGAAGGGCTGATCGACCACCGCCGGGTGACCGACTACAACGGCCTGCTCATCGGCGTGCTCTACGCCGACGGGAGCCGGGCCAGCTCGGAGACCGTTTCGGTGCCGTCGGCCAGCGAGCCGGACGGGCCGGTGCTGCGGGCACAGGCGGTCGGCGGGACGCGGTTCGCCGTCGAGCACGAGGTGTTCCTGTGGCCGCTGCCGTCGGCGGGGCCGCTCAAGCTGGTCGTCCAGTGGCGCGACCGGGGCATCGAAGAAACCCGGACGACGCTGGACGGCGGCGCGATCCGCGCCGCGGCGAAGGACGCCGCGGAGATCTGGCCGGGGCTGGGCAAGCGCCAGGCCGGCGGACTGCCCGTGCGCCGGGTCGGCAAGCAGGTGGCCCTTACCCCCGACTGGGGGACCGCCGTGGCCCGGGCGGACGCACCGGAAATCGCGCCCGGAGAGTAAAAAACCCGCAAGTCTGTGACCCCGGGCACCGCCGCCCGGGGTATCTCGAATGGATGAATGGGGTGCTTAGTTAGCGTCGACGAAACACGTCGACCACCCGCTCGTCATGTCGGGCTGGTGCAGTGGCTTTCTCCTCCCCCTCGTCGCACGTGGACGTGCAGACCCCGCGAACGCCTGATGGGAAAGGTCGCTAATGGCAGGCTCGCCGCTCAGCGCACTCGACGTCGCTTTCCTTTGCCTGGAAAGCGAAAAGTCCCCGATGCACATGGGCGCGGTGATCACGTTCACCGCGCGCCGGCCCGTGGATCCCTCGGCGTTGACCGCGATCCTCGCCGAACGCGCGGCCCGGCTGCCCAAGCTGCGCCAGCGGGCGCGCGCCGAGCTCTTCCCGCCGGGTGCCGCGAGCTGGGCCGAGGACCCGGATTTTGTTGCCGCGAACCACATTCACCACGAGGCGCTCAGCTCCCTGTACGAGCCGGACCCGCTGGCGGCGTACGCGTCGCGGTGGATCGCCGAGCCGCTCGACACCGGACGGCCGCTGTGGGACCTCACCCTGGTCACCGGGCTGCCGGACGGGAAGTTCGCGCTGCTGATGAAGCTGCACCACGCGCTCACCGACGGCGCCGGGGCGTACGCGGTCGCGGCCGGGCTGCTCGACGGCGTCAAGCTGCCGGAGCGGAAGTCCGCGCCCACGCGCCGGATCCCGGCCCAGCGGTCCACATTGGACACCATGAAGGGCGCACTCGGCACGGTGTGGGACCAGGCGAACGAGGCCGCCGGCATCGCGTCGTCGGTGGTGCGGGCGACGCGCCCGACGCTGTCCCCGGTGTCGGCGCCGTCCTCGGCCGAACGGCGGCTCGGCTTCGTGCGGCTGCCGCTCTCGGAGCTGCGGCAGGTGCGCCAGGCCCACGGCGGCACGACCAACGACGTCGTGCTGGCGGTGCTTTCCGGCGCACTGCGCGAATGGCTGGTGAACCGCGGCCACCGCGCCGACGGCCGCACGCTGCGCGCGCTGATCCCGGTGAGCGTCCGCGGCCGGGCGGGCAACCGGCTCGGCGGCAACAAGCTGTCCGGTTACCTCTGCGACCTGCCGGTCGGCGAGGACGACCCGGTCGAGCGCCTGCGCGTGGTCCGCCGCGCGATGACCCGCAACAAGGCGGCGGGCCCGAGCCGCGGCGCGGGTGCGCTGCCGCTGCTGGCCGACCGCGTCCCGTCGCTGCTGCACCGCCTGGGCACGCGCACCGCGGGCCAGGCCGCGCCGCTGCTGTTCGACCTGGTGATCACCACGGTCCCGCTCCCCCCGGCCCGCCTGTCGATCGACGGCGCGGAGCTGTCGGAGGTCTACCCGTTCGTCCCGCTGGCCCCGCGCCACGCGGTCGGCATCGCGGTGGCCACCTACCGCGACTCGGTCCACATCGGACTCCAGGTCAACGGCGAAGCGGTCCCGGACATCGGCTCGCTGCGGGACGCGGTCCTGAAGTCGACGGCCCGCCTGCTCGACGCCTCCTGACGCCGAGCGAGCGGGCCGGGCCTCAGCCGCGGAGCATCTCCGCGACCAGGAAGGCCAGCTCCAGCGACTGCTGCGTGTTCAGGCGCGGGTCGCACGCCGTCTCGTAGCGGCCCGAGAGGTCGATGTCCGAGATCTCCTGGGCGCCGCCGAGGCACTCGGTGACGTCCTCGCCCGTCAGCTCGACGTGGATGCCGCCCGGGTAGGTGCCCAGCTCGTGGTGGACCTCGAAGAAGCCCTGGACCTCGTCGACGATCCGGTCGAAGTGGCGGGTCTTGTAGCCGGTGGACGACTCGTGGGTGTTGCCGTGCATCGGGTCGCACTGCCAGATGACCTTGTGCCCGGACGCCTCGACCGCCTTGACGATGCCCGGCAGCACCTCGCGGACCTTGCCGTTGCCCATCCGGGCGATCAGCGTCAGGCGGCCCGGCTCGAAGCGCGGGTCGAGCCGCTCGACGTACTCCACCGCCTGCGCGGGCGTGGTCGTCGGGCCGATCTTCAGCCCGATCGGGTTGGCCAGCAGCTCGGCGAACGCGATGTGCGCGCCGTCCAGCTGGCGGGTCCGCTCGCCGATCCAGAGGAAGTGCGACGACAGGTTGTACAGCTTCGGGTTGGCCGCGTCGGCGTTGTCGAGGCGCAGCATCGAGCGCTCGTAGTCGAGCAGCAGCGCTTCGTGGCTGGCGAAGATCTCGGTCGACTGCAGCGACGTGTCGGTGACGCCGCAGGCCGACATGAACCGCAGGCCGCGGTCGATCTCGTTGGCCAGCGCCTCGAAGCGCTGCGCCGCCGGCGACGCCGACACGAAGTCCTTGTTCCAGTCGTGCACCTGGTGCAGGTCGGCCATGCCGGCACCGGTGAGGGCGCGGACCAGGTTCATCGCCGCGCCCGCGTTCGCGTAGGCGCGGATCATCCGGCCCGGGTCGGGCACCCGCAGCTCGGGCTTGGCGACCAGCGAGTTGATGATGTCGCCGCGGTACACCGCCAGACCCAGCGCGTCCGTCGCGGCCGAGCGCGGCTTCGCGTACTGGCCGGCGATGCGGCCGACCTTGACCACCGGCAGGCTCGCGCCGTAGGTCAGCACGACCGCCATCTGCAGCAGGGTGCGCAGGTTGGCCCGGATGTGCGGCTCGGTGTTGGACTCGAACGTCTCCGCGCAGTCGCCGCCCTGCAGCAGGAAGGCCTCACCCTGGGCGACCATCGCCAGCCGGCTCTTGAGCCGGTCGATCTCCGCCGGGACGGTGATCGGCGGCACGCTCTCCAGGACACCGCGGACACGCTTGGTCAGCTCGGGGTCGGGCCACTCCGGCTGCTGCGCGGCCGGGAGGGCGAGCGCCTTGTCCAGGCGGGCCCGCAGTTCGGGCGGCAGCGGCGGCAGTTCGGGCAGCGTGTCGACGGGGACGTCCACAGTCCAGTTCACAGGCTCCAGGATAAGGTTCGCGCCGTGTCGCGTTCCGCCCGGTGGGCCACCGAGCTCCTGGCTCCCTGGGTGTGGGTGCTCACCCTGCCCCTCGCCCTCGCCTGGGACGCCACCGGCCACCGGTGGCTGTCCGCCCTGAGCTGGGGACTCCTCATCGCCGTCACCGGCTCGCTGATCCCGATGGCCGTCATCGTCCGCGGCGCGAAGCGCGGCGAATGGGACGGCCATCACGTGACGAACCGGGCCGGGCGCCGGGTCCCGCTGCTGGTCGCCGGGCTCTCCCTCGGCCTCGGGTTCGTCGTGCTGCTGGCCGGCGGCGCGCCGGCGCCGCTGGTCGCGTTGGCCGCGTCGATGCTGGCGAGCCTGGTGGTGGCGGTGGCGATCACGTTCGGGTGGAAGTTCAAGATCTCGCTGCACGCGGCGGTCGCGTCGGCCGCCGTCGTGGTGCTGACGCTCACGTACGGCCCGTGGGCGCTGCTGCTGGCCCTGCTCGTCGCCTGGGTGGCGTGGTCGCGGGTCGAGCTCGGCGACCACACCGCCCCGGAGGTGCTGGCCGGGCTGGTGCTGGGTGTCGTCGTGGGTGGCGGCGGTTACTGGGCGCTGCTCGCCGCGCTGACCTGAACCGGGCACCGACTCCCTCGACCGCGGAAAGCCGTGAAGGCCACCTTGAGGGACTCAGAGTCCCTTGAGGCGGCCTTCACGGACTACGGCGGGTCAGACGACCGCGAGTGGCAGGGCCGTCGGGTGGACCGGGGACGGGAGGTCGGACGCGCCGGTCAGGTAGGTGTCCACCGCGTTGGCCACCGAGCGGCCCTCCGCGATCGCCCAGACCACCAGGGACGCGCCGCGGTGGGCGTCGCCGCAGACGAACACGCCCGGCGTTTCCGTCTGCCAGTCCGCGCCGCACGAGAGCGTGCCGCGCTTGGTCAGGGAAAGACCCAGGGCGTCCAGCAGTGGCATCTCCTCGACACCCTCGAAGCCGATCGCCAGCAGGACCAGGTCCGCGGGGAGCGTCTCGATCTCGTCGTTGACCGGGATGACCTCGCGGCGGCCGGTCGCCGGGTCCTTCTGGACGCGGACCTGCTGCAGCTCGACCGCCGTGACACGGCCTTCCGAGCCGACGAACCGCTTGACCGCGACGGCGAACTTGCGCTCGCCCGCCTCCTCGTGCGCCGGGTAGGTGCGGAGGATGTACGGCCAGGTCGGCCACGGCGAGCGGTCGTCGTCCCTTGTGGACGGTGGGGTCGGGTACTGGTCCAGCTGCGTCACCGAAAGCGCGCCCTGGCGGGTCGCCGTGCCGTAGGAGTCGGCGCCGGTGTCGCCGCCGCCGATGATCAGCACGTGCTTGCCGCGCGCGTCGATCGGCGACGGGCCGTCACCCTCGACGAACTTGTTGGCCGGCACCAGGTGTTCCATCGCCAGGTGGATCCCGGCCAGCTCCCGGCCCGGGGTCACCCGGTCGTCGCGGCCGCGCAGCGCGCCGACCGCGAGCACGACGGCGTCGTAGCGCTCCCGCAGGTCCTCCACCGTCAGGTCGACGCCGACCTCGCAGCCGGTGACGAACTTGGTGCCCTCCTTGCGCAGCTGCGCGAGGCGCCGGTCGAGGACCTTCTTCTCCATCTTGAACTCGGGGATGCCGTAGCGCAGCAGCCCGCCGAGCCGGTCGTCCCGCTCGAACACGGTGACCTCGTGGCCGGCGCGGGTCAGCTGCTGGGCGGCGGCGAGCCCGGCCGGGCCGGAGCCGACGACCGCGACCCGCTGCCCGGATGACACCTCCGCCACCTGCGGCTGGACGTAGCCCGCTTCCCAGGACTGGTCGGCGATCGTCTGCTCGACGCGCTTGATCGACACCGGGCCGCCCGAGAGCGGCGAGATCGACAGGACGCAGCCCGCCTCGCACGGCGCGGGGCACAGCTTCCCGGTGAACTCGGGGAAGTTGTTGGTGGCGTGCAGCCGATCGCTGGCAGCGGCCCAGTCGCCGCGGCGCACCAGGTCGTTCCACTCGGGAATCAGGTTGCCCAGCGGGCAGCCGGAGCCACCGGAGTGGCAGAACGGGATGCCGCAGTCCATGCACCGCGACGCC
>NZ_JBICSQ010000138.1:0-14238 GCF_043197175.1 Amycolatopsis sp. NPDC049252 | reverse complement strand
TGGTCGGTGATGCCCCCCGCGCGGGACTCTGAGTCCCTCAAGGTGGCCTTCACGGCGTTTCGGGGTGCCGCCGGTCACGCCGGGGGGATATTCAGGAGCCCGGGTCGTCACGCACGGCTATCCTTGGACCAAGTATGTCCACACCATCCCCTTTCGAAGCGCTGCGTGCGCGCCTGCCCGAGCTGATGCCGCGCGACGAGCACCGGCTGCGCAGGCGGCTCGACGGTGCCCGTAAGGCTCGCGACCGTGACGCCGCCCTCGCCAGGATCGCCGCCGACGTCGACGCCGCGGAGCTGCGCCTGCTCTCGCGCCGCGAGAGCGTGCCCAAGATCGAATACCCCGGAGAACTGCCGGTCAGCAGGCTCAAGGACGAGATCGGCGCGGCCATCGCCGCGCACCAGGTCGTGATCGTCGCGGGGGAGACCGGCTCCGGCAAGACCACGCAGCTGCCGAAGATCTGCCTCGAGCTGGGCCGCGGCGTCCGCGGGCAGATCGGGCACACGCAGCCGCGGCGGCTGGCCGCGCGCACGGTCGCCGACCGGATCGCGAGCGAGCTGAAGACCGAGCTGGGCGACACCGTCGGCTACAAGGTGCGGTTCACCGACCAGTCCGGGCAGGACACCCTGGTCAAGCTGATGACCGACGGCATCCTGCTGGCCGAGATCCAGACCGACCGCTCGCTGCGCCAGTACGACACGCTGATCATCGACGAGGCGCACGAGCGCAGCCTCAACATCGACTTCATCCTCGGCTACCTCAAGCAGCTGCTGCCGCGCCGCCCCGACCTCAAGGTGATCATCACCTCGGCGACCATCGACCCGGAGCGCTTCTCGAAGCACTTCGACGACGCGCCGATCGTCGAGGTCTCCGGCCGGACCTACCCGGTCGAGGTCCGCTACCGGCCGCTCGTCGACCCGGAAGATCCCGAAGGGGACGACGAGCGCGACCAGACGCAGGGGATCCTCGAAGCCGTCGAGGAGCTGTGCGCCGAGGGCCCGGGTGACGTCCTGGTGTTCCTCTCCGGCGAGCGCGAGATCCGCGACACCGCGGACGTGCTCAACCGCGCCGACCTGCGCAACACCGAGGTCCTGCCGCTGTACGCGCGGCTGTCGGCGGCCGACCAGCACCGGGTGTTCCAGCAGCACACCGGGCGCCGGGTCGTGCTCGCGACCAACGTCGCCGAGACGTCGCTGACCGTGCCGGGCATCAAGTACGTCGTCGACCCGGGCACCGCGCGCATCTCGCGCTACAGCCACCGCACGAAGGTGCAGCGGCTGCCGATCGAGCCGGTGTCGCAGGCGTCGGCGAACCAGCGCAAGGGCCGCTGCGGCCGCACGTCCGACGGCATCTGCATCCGGCTCTACTCCGAAGAGGACTTCGAGGCGCGGCCCGAGTTCACCGACCCGGAGATCCTGCGGACCAACCTCGCCTCGGTCATCCTGCAGATGACGTCGCTGGGGCTGGGCGACATCGCGGCGTTCCCCTTCGTCGAGCCGCCGGACCGCCGCCAGGTCACCGACGGCGTCGGCCTGTTGCAGGAGCTGGGCGCGTTCGACAGCGCGGCCGCGGGGAACAGCGACCGGCGGCTCACCGACATCGGCCGCAAGCTCGCGCAGCTGCCGGTGGACCCGCGGATGGGCCGGATGGTGCTGGAGGCGGCGCGGAACGGGTGCGTCCGCGAGGTGATGATCATCGCGGCCGCGCTGTCCATCCAGGACCCGCGCGAGCGGCCGTCGGAGAAGCAGCAGCAGGCCGACCAGCAGCACGCGCGGTTCGCGGACCCGACGTCGGACTTCCTGGCCTACCTGAACCTGTGGGAGTACGTCTCCGAGCAGCAGAAGGCGCTCTCCAGCAACCAGTTCCGCCGGCTGTGCCGCAACGAGTACCTCAACTACCTGCGCGTGCGCGAGTGGCAGGACATCTTCAGCCAGCTCCGCCAGCTGGCCAAGCCGCTCGGCATCTCGCTGAACACGAACACCGACGCCGTCGACCCGCAGAAGGTGCACACGTCGCTGATCGCCGGGCTGCTCTCGCACATCGGGCTCAAGGACCCGGCGAAGGGCGACTACCTGGGCGCGCGCGGCGCGCGGTTCGGCGTCTTCCCCGGCTCGGCGCTGTTCAAGAAGCAGCCGCGCTGGGTGATGTCGGCCGAGCTGGTCGAGACGTCCCGGCTGTGGGCGCGGGTCAACGCGCGCATCGAGCCGGAGTGGGTCGAGCCGCTGGCGCAGCACGTCGTCAAGCGCACCTACTCCGAGCCGCACTGGGAACGCAAGCAGGGTGCGGTGATCGCGATCGAGAAGGTGACGCTCTACGGCGTCCCGCTGATCGCCGACCGGCGGGTCAACTACGGCCGGATCGACCCGGAGATGTCGCGCGCGCTGTTCATCCGGCACGCGCTGGTCGAAGGCGACTGGCAGACGCGCCACCACTTCTTCGCCGAGAACCGGGCCCTGCTCGAGGAGGTCGAGGACCTCGAGAACCGGGCGCGGCGCCGCGACATCCTGGTCGACGACCAGACGCTGTACGAGTTCTACGACGCGCGGGTCCCGGCGGACGTGGTGTCGGTGCGGCACTTCGACACGTGGTGGAAGAAGGCCCGCCACGAGCAGCCGGACCTGCTGTCGTTCGAGAAGTCGATGCTCATCAACGAGACCGCGGGCGGCGTGCGCGAAGGGGACTACCCCGACTCGTGGACGCAGGGCACGCAGGTCTTCAAGCTGACCTACCAGTTCGAGCCGGGCGCGGACGCGGACGGCGTCACCGTGCACATCCCGCTGCCGGTGCTGAACCAGGTCACCGAGGACGGGTTCGACTGGCAGGTGCCGGGCCTGCGGGCGGAACTGGTGACGCAGCTGATCAAGTCGCTGCCGAAGGCCTTGCGCCGCAACTTCGTCCCGGCGCCGGACACCGCGAAGTACGTCCTTTCGCGAGTGTCGCCTTCGGACGGTCCGCTGCTGGAGGTGCTGGGCCGCGAGCTGCGTGCGTTGCGCGGGATCACGATCCCGTTCTCCGACTGGGATCTCGCCTCGGTGCCGGATCACCTGAAGGTGACGTTCCGGGTGGTGGACGAGCGCGGCAAGCGCGTCGCCGAGGGCAAGGACATTTCGCTGCTGCAGCTCAAGCTGGCGCCGAAGGTCCGGGAGACCATCTCGAAGGCGGCCAACAGCCTGGAGAAGGCCGGCTTGACGAAGCCGTCGTTCGGTTCGCTGCCCCGGGTTTTCGCCTCGACGCAGCGCGGCCACGACGTCAAGGCGTACCCGGCGCTGGTCGACGAGGGCGCGTCGGTGGCGGTCCGGATGCTGGACACGCCGGCCCAGCAGGAGCACGCGATGTGGGCGGGCACGCGGCGGATGCTGCGGCTGAACCTGAGCTCGCCGATGAAGTTCATCACGCGGTCGCTGACCAACTCGTCGAAGCTGGTGCTGAACCGCAACCCGCACGGAAGCGTGGCGGCCCTGCTGGAGGACTGCGTCGACTGCGCGGTGGACTCCCTGATGGCCGCGGGCGGCGGCCCGGCGTTCGACGAGACCGGGTTCAAGGTGCTGCTGGAGAAGGTCCGGGCGGGCCTGCACCCGGCGGTGCTGGACGTGCTGACGGACGTGGAGAAGATCCTCCGCGCGGCCAACGACGTCGAGGTGGCCCTGCCCGCTGCGCGCGGCCCGGCGGAGTCCCTGGCGGACATTCGTGCCCAGCTTTCCGGCTTGGTCTACCCGGGTTTCGTGACGGCTACGGGCGCTTCGCGGCTCCGCAACGTCGTCCGCTACCTGCAAGGCATCTCGCGGCGCCTGGAGAAGCTGGCCACCGAGCCGACCCGCGATCTCCAGCGCACCGCGGACATCGCGTGGATCACCGGGGAGTACCGCGAGGCTGTTGCTTCCCTGCCGCCCGGCACGTCGTCGCCCGCGCTGGACGAGGTCCGCTGGATGATCGAGGAGCTGCGGGTCTCGTTCTTCGCCCAGACCCTGGGCACGGCCCACCCGGTCTCGCTGAAACGCATCACCAAGGCCCTGGACGACGCCCTCGCCTGACCCCGGCCGTTTTGCCTCGTTCACCACTTCTGTCGGTTGACCTGGACCAGGGGTGAGTAAAGCCTGGGGCGGCTGAGGATCCACTGGCCTCCAGGGAAGGACAACCCGATGTCCTTGGGTGTTTTATCCGTTAAGCGAAGAATCGCGATCGCCCTCGCGGCGTTCGTCGTGCCCCTCACCGTCGTCCTGTCGCCGGCCGCCACGGCCGCGACCGGGGGTGCGCCACCACCCGCCGACACCGGGACGGCCAAGCACAAGCTCGCCGCCGCGGCGGCGCAGGCGCGGCACGACGTCCCCAACCCGCTGCTCAAGGAGCAGTTCGCCGAGGAGGAAGAGGAGGACGGCGACGATCCCGCGTTGTCCGCGCTCTGCCAGACCTACATCGGCAAGCCGAACCCGTACCGGCCGGTCGCCCCCAACACCGACGTCATCCGCGGCGACACGATCGTGCCGACCGGCAGCCAGACCGGTTGCAGCACCGCGCAGAACGAGACCACCATCGCCGTCAACCCGGAGAACCCGCGCAACATTGTGGCCGGGTCGAACGACTACCGGCTCTACAACACCCGTGAGTCCCGCAACGACTCCGGCGGTTTCGCCTACACGTCCTTCGACGGGGGCCGGACCTGGGCGAACGTCCAGCTGCCGCACCTCGACTTCCCGACCGGTGCCGGCGCGCCGTTGTCGTACATGGACGCCGCGGGCGACCCGGCCGTCGCGTTCGGCCCGCACAACACCGTCTACTACGCCACCCTCGTGTTCAGCCGGGCCGCGGTGCCCGACGACCAGCAGTCCGCCAGTGGCATCGCCGTCTCGGTCTCGCACGACGGCGGGCGCACCTTCGGCGACCCGGCGGTGCTCGAACTCGACGGCGTGACGCCGGCGGGCACGCCGACGCCGACGTCGATCTTCAACGACAAGGAGTGGATCGCCGCCGATCCCCGCACCGGTGACGTCTACGTCTCCTGGACGCAGTTCACCTACGACGCCAGCGGCACCTACACCGAGTCGCCGATCGTGCTGTCGAAGTCGGCCGACTTCGGCCGGACCTGGTCGCCCAAGCGCCGGGTTTCGCCGTCGCTGAGCGGTTTCCACGGCGGGATCACGCCGTTCGGCAGCGGGTCCAACCCGGTGGTCACCCGGGACGGGACGCTCCAGATCGCCTACGAGACCTCGGTCTGCGCCACCGCGGCCTGCGATCAGCCCGCCGACCACGACGCGGTCGTCGTGGCGACCTCGCGGGACGGCGGCCGTACCTTCCGGCACGCCGAGGTCGCTTCGGACTTCGACTTCCCGGTCGACGAAGACGTCGCCAACAACGCGCTGACCGGCGAGAACTTCCGGATCAACAGCTTCCCGCAGCTGACGTACGACCGCGTGGCGGACCGGCTCTGGGTGACCTGGGCCGACGACCGCAACGGCACCTACCGCGACGGCGAGTCGGTCAAGACGAACGGCGACGCGTTCCTCAGCGGCTCGGACGGCCGTCACGGGTGGTCGAGCCCGGCCCGGATCGGGTCCGGCGCGGACGAGGTGTTCCCCGCGGTTTCGGCGCTCGCCGGGCGGGTCGCGGTCACGTTCTACACCCGCGCCTACGACCCGCGGGGCATCGGCCTCGACTACGCGTACACCACGGGCTGGGGCGCCGGCGCGGGTTCGGCGCCGATCCGGCGGATCACGACGCAGACGGCGAACCCGCAGGTGCAGTTCGTCTCGACCGGCGCGGAGACCGGCAAGGAGCTGCAGGGCGTGTTCATCGGCGACTACACGGCCGCGGCCGTCGGCGCGGACTTCCGGCTGCACCCGTGCTGGACGGACTTCCGCGGCAACCCGGGCACGACCCTGCCGAACCAGGACGTCGGGACGCAGAGCCTGCCGATGTTCCCGTGACGTGGTGCTCCCGGGCGGCCCGTGTGCCGCCCGGGAGCGGCACCTACTTGGCGTCGGCGTAGTTGTCGACCGGGGCGATGTGCATCGGGAAGCGGACCGGGCAGGCCTCGCCGAACAGCATCCTCGCCGCCTCCGCGATGCTGTCCACAATGGACTCCGACACGACCGGGGCCAGTTCGGCCGGGGTGTGGACGATCACCTCGTCGTGCTGGAAGAAGACCAGGTGCGCCGGGGACGGCAGGCGGCGGCGCAGCGTCGCGAGCATCACCGCCGTCATGTCCGCCGCGCTGGCCTGGACGACGAAGTTGCGGGTGAACCGGCCCCAGCCGCGGGACGCCCGGCGGGCCTTCAGTTCCGCCGCTTCGTCCGAGGCCAAGCCGCCGGTCAAAGCCCGCCACGCCGCCGAAGGGGCGGGGGAGGTGCGGCCCAGGCGGGACCGGACGCGCTCGCCGCGCTCGCCCGCCTGCGCCGCGTGCTCCACATAGGACACCGCGTCCGGGAAGCGCTGCCGCAGCAACGCCAGCAGCGGCCCCGCCTCGCCGGACGTGCCGCCGTACATCGCCGACAGCATCGCGATCTTCGCGCGCGCCCGGTCGTCCCGGTCGTCGTCCGGTGACAAGGGGACCCAGCGGGCGCCCGAGAACAGGGCTTCGCCGAGACGCGCGTACAGGTCCGTCGCCGCCGCGACGTCGGCCAGCCGCCGGTCGCCCGACAACGCCGTCAGCACCCGGGGTTCCAGCTGGGCGGCGTCGGCCACCACCAGCTTCCAGCCCGGGTCCGCGCGGACGCACGTGCGCAGCACCTTCGGGATCTGCAGCGCCCCGCCGCCGCGGCTGGCCCAGCGGCCGGACACCACGCCGCCGACGACGTAGTGCGGGCGGAACCGGCCGTCGGCGACCCACTCGTCGAGCCACGTCCAGCCGTTCGCGGTGTGGAGCCGCGACAGCTCCTTGTACTCCAGCAGCGGCCCGACCGCCGGGTGGTCGATGCCCTTGAGGAAGTACTTCCGCGCCGACGGCACCTCGATCCCGGCGCGGGCCAGCGCCCGGACGACACTCGGCGGCGAGTCCGGGTTCACCGCCCGCCCGCCGAACGCCTCGGTGATCTTCGCGGCCAGCTCGACCAGCACCTTCGGCCGCTCGCCGGCCCGCACCCGCGGCCCGAGCCGCGCGGTCAGCAGCTCCTCGTGCAGGTCCGCGCGCCAGGGCAGGCCGTCGGCTCCCATCTCGGCCGCGGCCAGCGCGCTCGCCGACTCCGCGGCCAGCAGCAGCCGGAACCGGTCGGGGTACTCGGTCGCCGCGACCCGCCGCTCCTGCTCGGCGAGCACGCGCTGGACCGCCGTGACGACCGTCACGCCGTCGGGCAGGGTCGGCGTCCGGGTGTCGAACAGGGTCGGCTGCGCCAGCTCGACGTCCGCCGCATCCGACGGCGGTTCCTCACCGTTCGCCCTGGCCCAGGCCGCGCGCAGGCTCCGCGACTGCCCCTCCTGACCCGCGTGCGCCAGCAGCAGCCCCTCCGCCAGCGCGAGGTCGTGGCACCGCCGCACCCGCACCCCGGCCGCCACCAGCACCGGGTAGGTGCCCTCGACCGACGGGAACACCCACCGCGGCCCGAGCGAGGTCTCCAGCTCCCGGGCCACCTTCGCGAAACCCGGCTCGTCCAAGCCCGTCACGGTCGAGGACGGCGAACGCACGGTGAAGCTCCCGTCCTCCTCCCGCCCGGCGATCACCTGCACGAACACAGTGTGCCGACCACCACCGACAGTTTCGGCACGAGTGCGTCTGGTGCGTCGGCGGCGGGCTTGGTTTACTGTCGAGTAGCCCCCATACCGCCGGTACGGAGGGGGCGCTCTTCCCGCAGCAACGGAGGTGCCTGGATGAGCCTGGTCGCGCTCGCCACGCAGGTGGCGGACAAGGTGGCCGAGACGGCGCGCAGTGTCGACGTGATGCGGAGAGCGGGTCTCGTCCCCTTCCCCCGCGTCGACGAAGGCCTCCGGTCGCTGGTCGCGATCCGCAAGTACGGGCCGTTCGCCGGGGCCAACCACATCTCCGCGCGCCGCGACCCGACCGCCGTCGGCATCGTCGACGAGGTCGGCCCGCTCACCTACAAGCAGCTCGACGACCAGTCGAACGCGCTGGCCAGGGCCTGGTCGGAGCGCGGGATCAAGCCCGGCCAGGTCGTCGCCGCGCTCTGCCGCGACCACCGCGGCCTGGTGCTGACGATGGCCGCGGCCGGCAAGCTCGGCGTCCGCCTGCTGCTGATGAACACCGGGTTCGCGAAGCCGCAGCTGGCCGACGTCGCCCAGCGCGAGAAGGTCACCGCGCTCGTGTACGACCAGGAGTTCACCGGCCTGCTCGACGCGATCCCGGAGGACGTCGACCGCTACCTGGCCTGGGTCGACGACGACAGCGACCTGTCCGACCGGGACGTCCCGGTGCTCGCCGAGATCATCGCCAGCACCGACGACCGGCCGTGGCCCGCGCCGGCCAAGCCGGGCGGGTTCGTGCTGCTGACCAGCGGCACCACCGGGACGCCGAAGGGGGCGCCGCGGCCGCACACCTCGGCGCTGGCGTCCGCGCAGTTCCTCGACCGGATCCCGTTGCGCGCCAACGAAGCCACGTACATGGGCGCACCGCTGTTCCACGGCACCGGGCTGTCGCAGTTCATCCTGTCCTTCGCGCTCGGCTCGACGGTCGTGATGCGCCGCAAGTTCAATCCCGAGGAGACACTGCGCGGGGTGGCCGAGCACAAGTGCACCGCGCTGGTGCTCGTGCCGACCATGCTGCAGCGCATCGTCGACCTGCCGAAGGACGTCCTCGACAAGTACGACACGTCGTCGCTGCGGATCGTCTTCGTCGCCGGTTCGGCGCTGTCGCCGGACCTCGGCAACCGCGCCAACGAGGCGTTCGGGCCGGTCGTGCACAACCTGTACGGCTCGACCGAGGTCGCGGTCGCCACGGTCGCGACGCCGGAGGACTGGGTGAAGGCCCCGGGCACGGTCGGCCGCGCGCCGGTCGGCTGCAAAGTCGCGCTGTACGACGAAAAGGGCGGCCGGATCACCGAGCCGCACGTCACCGGCCGGGTGTTCGTCGGCAGTGGCTTGAGCTTCAGCGGTTACACCGACGGCCGCCACAAGGAGATCATCGACGGCCTGCTCTCCAGCGGCGACGTCGGCCACTTCGACGAGGACGGCCTGCTGTTCATCGACGGCCGCGACGACGAGATGATCGTCTCCGGCGGCGAGAACGTGTTCCCGATCGAGGTGGAGAACCTCCTGGTCGAGCGCGAGGACGTCCTCGAGGCCGCGGTGATCGGCGTCGAGGACCCGGAGTTCGGCCAGCGGCTCAAGGCGTTCGTCGTCCTGGCCGACGGCGCGGAGCTGGACGTCGACGCCGTCCGCGACTACGTCAAGGCGAACCTGGCGCGCTACAAGGTGCCCCGCGACGTCGAGTTCCTGGACGAGCTGCCCCGCAACGCGACCGGGAAGGTGTTGCGCACCAAGCTGTCCTGAGGCTCAGTCCCAGTCGATGCCGAAGACGCCGGGGCCGAAGTCCAGGGCCACCGCGTGGACACCGTCGCCGCCGTCGAGCTTGAGCCGGCGGCGGGTGAGCGTGCCGCCGCTGCCGTGGTGCGCGTACTGCCAGCAGCGGTCCGGCGCGGTGCCCGGCGCGAACCGCACCTCCAGGAGGTATTCGCGCACCGGGCGGCGGAACTCGCGGTAGTGGGTGTTGCGGCACTCCGGGTACGGCGGCCCGCTGTTGGTCAGGGTGTACTCGATCAGGTGCGTCTCGCCGCGGTTGATCGGCTGGTCGAAGACGAGCTCGGCGACGACGAGGCCGTGCGCCTCGTCGACCTCGGCCCGGCCGATCCGGCAGTTGCGCACCGCGTGCAGCTCCGGCGGCCCGGCGGCCGGGTCGTCCTGCGTGTAGACCAGCAGCCACCGGTCCAGGCCGTCGGAACCGGCCTGGAACACCGCGCGGGCGGTCACCGAGCGCTGGCCGCCGTCCTCGGCGATCTCGCACAGGTCGTGCAGCCCGACCAGCTTCAGCGGGTGCTGGCGCTCGAGGGCGTTCGGCGCGCCCACCTTGTCGAGCAGGGGCTGCAGCACCTCGCGGGGGAACGACATCGGCTCGCCGCCGGCTTGGCGCTTGCCGGCACCACCGCGGGGGCGGGGCGGGGGCAGCAGGCCGAGCAGGGACCCCGCGGGGACGTCGAGGATCTCTTCGAGCGTGCGCACGGCCGAGAGGGAGCTCTGCCGCTCCGGCTGCCGCTTGCCGGACTGCCAATAACTGAGGGCGGTGACGCTGACGACGACGCCGCGGGACCGCAGCCGGGCCTGGATCCGGTCGAGCGACAGGCCGCTGGTGGCGATGGCGGCGCGCAGCCGGGTGGCGAACGCGGTGCGTTCACCCTCCTGGTCGCCACTCACCACGTGGTCCGACGTACTGCCCGCCATTGCCGATCCGACCCGCCCCGTGCCGTCTCCCGACGCTCCCCGACACGGTGCACGTTAGCAGGATTCCCGGCCCGTTCCGTCTCCCTCTTCGCGTGGGCCACCGACCGCTTCGGACGTGCGTCCACTCGGGCGAACGGGCTAGTACTGGCAACTGTGAACCATTGCCCCGGCCTGGGCGGACGCGCTTGTATGACCATGCCTGCGCCGACGGTCCGGCCTCCCCCTCACGGGCCGTCCGGGTGCGGGGAACCCGGCCGCGAGAGCGGTTCCGGCTCCGGTCCACCCGGCCGCGTTGTGCGACCGGCCGGGATGACCGCGCGATGACCGGTGGCCCGGCGACGCCCCCAGCGCCGGGCCACCGGTCTTATTACCAACGGGTAGCATCCCAGCCATGACGCTCCGCAAGAACATCCTGATCACGGGCGCGAGCAGCGGGCTCGGCGAGGGCATGGCCAGGCAGTTCGCGGCCAGGGGACGGAACCTGGCGCTGTGCGCCCGGCGCACGGAGCGGCTCGAGAAGCTGGCCGCCGAGCTCACCGCGGCCCACCCCGGGATCAAGGTCGTCACCCGCAAGCTCGACGTCACCGACCACGACAGCGTGTTCACCGTCTTCGAGGAGTTCCGCGTCGAACTGGGGTCCCTCGACCGGGTGATTGTGAACGCCGGGCTCGGGAAGGGGCAGCCGGTCGGCAAGGGCCGGTTCGACGCCAACCGCCAGACCCTCGAAGTCAACTTCGTCGCGGCCGCCGCGCAGATCGAGGCGGCCGCCGGGATCTTCCGCGCGCAGGGCGGCGGGCACATCGCCGTCGTCTCGTCGTTCAGCGCGATCCGCGGCCTGCCGGGCAACCTCACCGCGTACGCCGCGTCGAAGGCGGGCATCTCGGCGTTCGTCGACGGCACGCGCATCGAGCTGAAGCGCAAGGGCATCAAGGTCACCGACATCCGGCCGGGCTACATCGAGTCCGAGATGAACGACCGGATCGGCCGGAACCCGTTGCTGGCCAAGGCCGAGAGCGGGGCCCGGGCCCTGGTGAAGGCGGTCGAGGCCGAGGGACGGCGGGCCTACGTCCCGGCGTGGCCGTGGGTGCCGTTGAGCCTCGCGATGCGCGTGGTGCCGGTCTGGATCCTCCGGAGGTTCGCGTGAGCATCGAAAGCCCCGCCGACGGCACGGTCGACGTCCGCGCCGAGGACGCCTTCGACGCCGCCGCGGTGCACGAGTGGCTGGCGGCCCGCGTCGAGGGCCTCGGCGCCGAGCCGCCGCGGGTCCGGCAGTTCCCCGGCGGCGCGTCGAACCTGACCTACCTGCTGACCTACCCGGACCGCGAGCTGATCCTGCGCCGCCCGCCGGCCGGCCACAAAGCCGCGTCGGCGCACGACATGCGGCGCGAGTACCGCGTGCAGCACGCCCTCAAGCCGGTGTTCCCGTACGTGCCGAAGATGCTCGCGTTCGGCGACGACCCGGCGGTGCTCGGCGGCGACTTCTACGTCATGGAGAAGCTCGACGGCCTCATCCTGCGCGGCAACCTCCCCGAGGGCATGACGCTGGCGCCGGAGCAGGCGCGCGAGCTGTCCGGCAAGGTCGTCGACCGGCTGGTCGACCTGCACGCGGTCGACGTCGAACGCGCCGGGCTGAGTGACCTGGGCAAGGGCGCGGGGTACGTCGAGCGGCAGATCCGCGGCTGGTCGGACCGGTTCACCGCGGCGCGCACGGACAACGTCGGCGACTTCGCCGAAGTGCGCGCGTGGCTGGCTGCGAACCAGCCCGGCGAGGTCAAGATCTGCCTGATCCACAACGACTACCGCCTCGACAACCTGGTGCTCGACGGCCCGGAGACGCTGAACATCACCGGCGTCCTCGACTGGGAGATGGCGACGCTCGGCGACCCGCTCATGGAGCTGGGCAGCATGCTGGCCTACTGGGTGCAGGCCGATGACGACGACGTCATGCAGGCCAGCCGCCGCCAGCCGACGCACCTGCCGGGCGTCTTCACCCGCGAGGAGTTCGTCGCGCGCTACGCCGGGAAGACCGGGCTCGCGATCGGCGACTGGCGGTTCTACGAGGTCTACGGCCTGTTCCGGCTCGCCGCGGTGCTGCAGCAGCTCTACCGGCGCTACCACGACGGCGCCACGCGCAACCCGGCGTTCAAGGACTTCTGGCAGTTCGTCGGGTACCTCGACTGGCGCTGCCGCGAGATCATCGCGAAGGGGCGTGTGTAGGTGGGCGCGATCTACCTGGTCCGGCACGGGCAGGCGTCGTTCGGCGCGGCGGACTACGACGCGCTGTCCCCGCAGGGCTTCGAACAGTCCACTGTGGTCGGTGCGGAACTGTTGCGGCGCAACGTCTCCTTCAGTCAGCTCCGGTCGGGCACCCTGGCACGCCAACGGGACACCGCCGCGACGGCGTTGAAGGTGCTCGGTACCGACGTGCCGGTGATCGAGGACCCCCGCTGGAACGAGTACGACCACGTCGACATCGGGCGGCACCACGCGGGCGGCGCGCCGCAGGAGGATTCGCGCGCCTACCAGGGGGTGCTGGACCGCGCGCTGACGTCGTGGATCGAGGCCGGCTCCTCGGGGCCGTGTGCGGAGACGTGGCCGGCGTTCCTCGCGCGCTGCCGCGGCGCGCTGGAAGACCTGGTGGCGACGCTGGGCAAGGGGGAACACGCGGTCGTGTTCACCTCCGGCGGCGTGATCGCCACCGTCTGCGGCGCGTTGCTGGGGACGCCGGAAGCCGGCCTGCTCAAGCTCAACCGCGTCACCGTCAACGGCGGGATCACCAAGCTGGTGTCCGGGCGCGGCGGTGTCACGATGCTGTCGTTCAACGAGCACCCGCACTTCGAGGCCGACGCGGCCCGGCTGCTCACCTACCGGTAGGAGACGTTCGATGCGGTTCGGCGAGGTCACGCTCATCGAGATCGACGGCCACGGCCCGGAGGACGTCGTCCTCGACGGCGAGGGCCGGATCTACACCGGCGTCGAGGACGGCCGCATCCTGCGGCACACCGCGGACGGGCGCGGCGCCGAAACCATCGCCGACACGGGCGGCCGTCCGCTGGGCCTGGAGCTGTACGGCGACGACGAGCTGCTGATCTGCGACGCGCGGGCCGGGCTGCTGGTGGTGCCGCTGGCCGGCGGCACGCCGAAGACCCTGGCGACGTCCGCCCTGGGCCTGGACTTCGTGTTCTGCAACAACGCGGCAGTGGCTCTTGACGGGACGATCTACTTCACGGACTCCTCGCGCCGCTTCGGCATCGACAACTGGCGCGACGACCTGATCGAGCAGACCGCGGGCGGCCGCCTGCTGCGCCGCACCCCGGACGGCGCGATCGACCTGGTCCTCGACGGCCTCCAGTTCGCCAACGGCGTCGCGCTGGCCCCGGACGAGTCGTTCGTGGCGGTCGCGGAGACGGGCGCCTGCCGGGTGACGCGCGTCTGGCTGCGGGGAACGCGCGCGGGCCAGACGGACGTCCTGGTCGACGACCTGCCGGGCTTCCCGGACAACATCTCGACGGGCACGGACGGCCTGATCTGGATCACCCAGGCGTCCCCGCGCGTACCCGCCTTGGATGTGGTGCGCCGCCTCCCGGCTTTCGTGCGCGCGGGCGTCCGCGCGCTGCCGACGTGGCTGCAGCCCCGCCCGGGCCGCGAGGTGGGCGTGCTGGGCGTCGCGGCGGACGGCAAGGTGGAGCGCGAGTTCCGGGGCGAGATCCCGGGGTTCCACATGCTGGTGGGCGTCCGCGAGTGGCGCGGTCAGCTGTACTTCGGCTCGCTGGAGGAGTCGAAGATCGCGGTCACCCGGGTCCGGTCGTGAGTGAGAAACAGTGTTAGAAAACAGGTTCGCACAACCCCCCCCCCCCCCGCCCG
>NZ_JBICSQ010000137.1:0-14253 GCF_043197175.1 Amycolatopsis sp. NPDC049252 | reverse complement strand
CTGCAATTCCACCTTTCATCGAGGTGGTGTTGCAACGACCCCATGACTCCGAGCCACCTTGAGGGACTCAGAGTCCCTCAAGGTGGCCTTCACGGCCTTTCGGCAAGCAGACGGTTAACGCGTCACCTGAAGGGGTCGGGTGGACGCCACGGCCGGGGGTCTTCCGGCGCTTTTCGACGGCGCCGGTGCTGCACTTCGATCATGAGCAAGCCATCGAACCTCGTGTCCGCACTGGTCGTCGCCTGCACGGTCGCGCTCGCCGCGCCCACCGTCGCGATGGCGGCGCCCGGCCCCGCCCCGGCCGTCGTCCACGGGAAGAAGCACAAGGCCAAGCTCGAAGCGAAGGCCGAGAAGAGCCGCGTCAAGGTCGGCGAAGAGACGAAGATCAAGGGCTCGTTCGCCGACCTGGGCGGGCAGGAGTCCCTCTCCGGCGGCGAGCCGGTGGTCGTGCAGCAGCTGCGCGGCAACGTCTGGGTCGACCTGACCACCGGGACCTGCAAGCCCAACGGCGTGTTCAAGTTCAGCGTGAGCTTCCAGGTCCGCGCGAACGTCACGTTGCGGGTCTTCCACCCGGAGACCGAACTCTACGTCGGCGTCGTGTCGAGCCTGATCGGGATCGTGGTGATCTAGGAGCGCGAGAAGGCCGTGCGCATCCACTGGACGGCGAGGCAGATCATCGCGATCCAGGCGAGGATCAGGCCGATCCCGGGACCGCCGCCGGCGGTGCCGCTGGCGTGGGACGACTGCTGCGACCAGATGGCCAGCAGCCCGTCCACCGAGGCGAACCAGCCCCCGGCGGCGCACACCCAGGCCAGCCACCAGCGGCGCGTCACCAGGGCGAGCGCGGACGCGAGGATGCCGACGCCGGTCGACGTCGCGGCGAACAGCTGCGGGATGCCGCCGCCCTCGCCGGCCAGCACCTGCCAGCCGGCGTGGTCGCCGACCCACGGCAGCAACAGGCAGCCGAGCAGGATGAACGTGAACACCGCGATGGTGAACCCGCGACGGCCGAGCTCGACCGTGCGGGACGCCTGCTGGCCCACCTCGTCGATCTCGGCGGCCAGCTCGTCCAGCTCGCCGGCCTTCCCATGTTCGGTCACAACGCACACCCGCTCACCGGTTCGGGCCGGGCCGCCGGGGCACCGAAGCCCGGCAGGCCCAGCGTGACGCCGTTGGTCTTGGGCCGCAGCCCCGCCTCGGCGTTGTCACCGGCGCGCGTCCGCCGGTGGGAGATCAGGTCGCCGTCGGCGACCATGTGGTGCGGCGCGCCGTAGGTGACGACCGTCTCGACGACGTCGCCGGGGCGCACGCCGCGGTCCACGGCCGGGCCGGTCGGCGCGAAGTGCACCAGCCGGCCGTCGCGGCCGCGGCCGCTCATCCGGTGCGTCGCGGCGTCCTTGCGGCCCTCGCCGTCGGCGACGAGCAGCTCGACCCGGCGGCCGACGATCTTCTTGTTCTCGTCCCAGGAGATCGCGTTCTGCAGCTCGACCAGGCGCTCGTAGCGTTCCTGGACGACCTCCTTGGGCAGCTGGCCTTCCATCGTCGCGGCCGGCGTGCCCGGGCGCTTCGAGTACTGGAAGGTGAAGGCGCTGGAGAACCTCGCCTGCTCGACGACGTCCAGCGTCGCCTGGAAGTCCTCCTCGGTCTCCCCGGGGAAGCCGACGATGATGTCGGTGGTGATCGCCGCGTCGGGCATCGCCGCGCGGACCTCGTCGAGGATCTTCAGGTAGCGCGTGGAGCGGTAGGACCGCTTCATCTCGCGCAGCACCCGGTCGGACCCGGACTGCAGCGGCATGTGCAGCTGGTGGCAGACGTTCGGGGTCTCGGCCATCGCGTCGATGACGTCGGAGGTGAAGGCGGCCGGGTGCGGCGAGGTGAACCGGACGCGCTCCAGGCCGTCGATCCCGCCGCAGGCGCGCAGCAGCTTGCCGAACGCCTGCCTGTCGCCGAACTCGACGCCGTAGGAGTTCACGTTCTGGCCGAGCAGGGTGACCTCGAGCACGCCCTCGGCGACGAGCGCCTCGACCTCGGCCAGGATCTCGCCGGGCCGCCGGTCGCGTTCCTTGCCGCGCAACGCGGGCACGATGCAGAAGGTGCAGGTGTTGTTGCAGCCGACCGAAACGGACACCCAGCTCGCGTAGGACGATTCGCGGCGCGCGGGCAGCGTCGACGGGAACGTCTCGAGGGATTCGAGGATCTCGACCTCGGCCTCGGCGTTGTGCCGCGCGCGCTCCAGCAGCGTCGGCAGCGACCCGATGTTGTGCGTCCCGAACACGACGTCGACCCAGGGCGCCCGCTTGACGATCTCCCCGCGGTCCTTCTGCGCCAGGCACCCGCCGACGGCGATCTGCAGGTCCGGGTTCGCGGTCTTGTCCGGCCGCAGGTGCCCGAGGGTGCCGTACAGCTTGTTGTCCGCGTTCTCCCGGACGGCGCAGGTGTTGAACACGATGAGGTCGGGCTTGGCCCCGTCGGCGACGGGGGTGTATCCGGCCTCTTCGAGCTGCCCGGCGAGCCGCTCGGAGTCGTGGACGTTCATCTGGCAGCCGAAGGTGCGGATCTGGTACGCCCTGGGTGCCTGGTTCTCGGTCATCGCCGTTCAGGGTAACCCCGGGGCCGGGGCCGCCTGCCCGGCGCCCACCTGGTCAGCGCCGGTGTCTTCGCCGGGGAGGGCGAAGAGGGGGCGCTGGTCCGGGTCGTCCGGTTCGCCGCCCAGGCGGAGGCACTTGCGGCAGCTGACCGGCTGGTGGGTCGGGGTGACCTCGCCGCCCGCGCCCAGGCCCGACCAGCCCTGGTGGCACGCCGGGGCCGGGAGGGTCAGGCTGTTCATCCACGGCACCCAGCTGACCCGGTGGGCGACGCCGGAACGGCCGATGTGCAGCCGCATGCCGGTGAACAGGTGGTGCTGCTCTTCCGCGAAGCGCGCGGGGTCGATGGGCGGGACCGGGAACAGGGGAATCGGCTCGCTCATCCTCCCAGTATGGCGGGTCGTACACCGGGAATTCGGGAGGAAGCCACCCCGGCCGGGTACGTTGCCGCCGTGAAGACTCCGGCCCTGCTGCTGTCCGCCGTGCTCACCGTCACCCTGGCCACGCCGGCTTCGGCCGAAAGCGGGGCGCTCGCGCCCGGTGTGACGGTCCAGACCACCGTGTCCGGCGAAGGCACCGGCCACAACACCTGGACGGCCACCGTGCAGGTGCCCGGCGGCGCCAGCCCCGCCCCGGACGCGCCGCCGTCCGCGCTCGGCACCTGGGAACACGCCGACGCGCTGGTGACCGCCTTGCGCGGCAAGGGTTTCGCCGCGCGTGCCGAGGAGGTCGACTGGCCGGCGTTCGCCGACACCCCGCGCGGCGCGCTCGGCTGGCGGGTGCGCGTCGGCTCCTTCGCCGACCAGGCGTCGGCCGCCGCGACGGTGAAAGCCATGGCCACCAACGGGTTCTCCGCCGCCGCCGAGTGGACCGGGCAGGACGGGCCGCAGGCGCAGGGGCCGCAGCACGTGCGGGTCGCGATCGTCGACCCGCGGCGGTTCGGTGGGCAGATCGTGGCGTCGCACGGCGAATCGGTGGCGGGACGGCGTACGACGTCGGCGTTGTCGGCCGCGGCCGGGGCGCTGGTCGGTGTCAACGGCGGCTTCTTCGTCATCGACCCGCGCGACGGCATCCCCGGCGAACCGGCGGGTGCCGGCGTCTACCAGGGTCTCCTGCAGAGCGAAGCCACGGCCGGGCGGCCCGCGCTGCTGCTCGGCGAACGGCCTTCGATCGGCATGCCGCGGACCGTGCTGACCGTCGGCGACCGGCGCGTCGACGGCGTGAACCGCAAGCCGGGCCTGGTCCGCAACTGCGGCGAGCCCGGGAACGTCCCGACCGACCGGCCGCTGCACGACACGACCTGCACCCACGCCGACGACCTGGTGCTGTTCACGCCGCAGCTCGGCACGCCCACCCCCGCCGGCGACGGGGTCGAAGCCGTGCTGGACGCCCACGACGTCGTCACCGCGATCCGCGCGCCTGGCGGTGACGTGCCCGCGGGCGGGCACACCGTGCAGGGCGTCGGCACCGCCGCGACGTGGCTGGCCGCAAACGCGCGGCCGGGGGCGCGGCTGCGCGTCGGGACGCGGATCTTCGACGGCACCCGCCCGATCCACCCGGCCGGCGTGGTCAACGGCGGCCCGTGGCTGGTCCGCGACGGCCGGATCGCGGTGGACGCGGCGGCGGACGGCGTCGTGCACCCCGGCGACCCGTCGTTCGTGTACGGCTGGGGCGTCAAGCGCAACCCGCGGACGATGGTCGGCCTCGACCGCCGGGGACGGCTGCTGATCGTGGCGGCCGACGGGCGTCAGCCCGGGTACAGCGAAGGGCTTTCGCTGCTGGAGGGCGCGCAGCTGATGGCGCGGCTGGGCGCGGTGACCGCGATCAACCTCGACGGCGGCGGTTCGACGGCCATGGCGATCAACGGCCGGCTGGTCAGCTCGCCCTCCGACGCAACCGGCGAGCGCCCGGTCGGCGACGCCGTGCTGGTGGTGCCGCGCTAACGCAGGTCGACAACGCCGCGCACGGCTTCCAGCAACGCCGCCCGGTGCTCGGTGCGCGGCGCGCCTCGGATCCGGCCCGGCTGCGGTGATCAGCCAGTTTCCTGTCATGCGCTGGACGATCGCTAACAGGTGGTGCCGCGCTGACGCCGCCCGGTGCTCGGCGAGCCGCAGATCCGGCCCGGCGGCGATCAGCCAGCTTCCATTCATCCGCAGCACAATCGCGAACAAGTCGGCCGCAGGACGGCCGCCGCGCTAACGCGGGTCGACAACACCGCGCACAGCTTCCAGCAACGCCGCCCGGTGCTCGGCCAGCCGCGAATCCGACCCGGCTGCCGCGATCAACGCCGGTGGCGCGCTCAGCCAGCTTTCCGTCATCCGCAGCACGATCGCGAACAAGTCGGCCGCCGGGAGGTCCCCGCGGACCCGCCCGTCGCGCTGCGCTGCCGCGACCGCGTCGACGCGGGCCCGGAAGCGGTCGACCTCGGCGGCGGAGGGCTCGATCCGCTCGAGCGTGCGCCACGTGGCGAGCCGCCGCGACCGGGTGTTGGCCAGCATGTAGTCGTACCGCGCGGCGGCGAAGGCGTTGAGGTCGCCGTCGGCCATCGGCGCCGCTTCGAAAACCGCTCGCGCCTCTTCTTCCACCACCGCGTCGAACAGCTGGTTCTTGTCGCCGAAGTAGACGTAGATCAGCCGCTTGTTGGCCCCGGCGCGCTCGGCGATCCGGTCGATCCGCGCGCCGGCCGGGCCGTGCTCGGCGAACTCCGCCGTCGCCGCGTCGAGCAGGAGCGCCTTCGTGGCCGCGGAGTCGCGGGGACGGGGCTTGGTCACCACGCCACCGGGCCCGAGGCGGCGAAGAACCCGCCCGTCGGGCCGTCCGGGCCGGTCTGGGCCAGCCGCACGGTGGCTTCGGCGCCCTGCTCCACCGTCTGGAAACCGGTGTTGTGGTTGAGATCGGTCTTCGTGTAGCCGGGGTCCACGGCGTTGATCCGCATCTCCGGGAACGCCTTGGCGTACTGGACGGTGACCATGTTCAGCGCCGCCTTGGACGACGGATACGCGACACCCTGGTAGAAGTGCGTGAACGAGGCCGGGTCGGCCAGGTCCGCCGTCCGCGCCAGGCCGCTGCTGACGTTGACCACCACCGGGTTCGCCGACCGCCGCAGCAGCGGCAGGAACGCGCCGGTGACCCGGACGACCCCGAACACGTTGGTCTCGTACAGGTCCCGCAGCTGATCGGCGGTCACGTCGGCGGCGCCGATCACCCCGCCGTCGGACGTCCGGCCCTCGACGCCGGCGTTGTTCACCAGGACGTCCAGTCCCCCGCCCGCCTCGACGGTCTCGACCGCCGCGGCCACCGACGCGTCGTCGGTCACGTCGAGCTGCACGAACCGCGCGCCCAGCCGCTCGGCCGCCTCGCGGCCGCGTTCGGCGTCGCGCGCTCCGACGTACACGGTGTGGCCGGCGGCGATGAGCTGGCGTGCCGTCTCGTAGCCGATGCCCTTGTTCGCGCCGGTGACCAGCGTTGTTGTCATGACCATCACTCCACCCTGTATCTAACTGGATAGTTACAAAATAGCTCCGGTCGAAGAAGTAAGTCAATGGTTAGTTACTTCACTCGGGACCGGCGCATCGCGACCGCGGGCCCGGGAGTCTGGCACGATCGGGCCGTGGCCCGGACCCGGCGGATGCGCGCGTTCGCGATGCTCGGCGCCCTGCTCACGTTCGCCACGCTGCTGACGGGGTGCTCGTCCGGTTTCGCCGGCCTGCGGCTGCGGATCGCCGCGGGCAACTCGGGCGGTGTCTACGACAAGCTCGCGCAGACCCTGGCCACCGCCTGGCAGTCGGACCTGGACATCGACCGGCCGCTGGTGCTGCAGACCCAGGGCTCGCCGGACAACGTCGACCGGGTGCTGGCCGGCACCGCCGACGTCGGGTTCGTCGCCGCCGACGTCGCGGCCGACGAGTACAAGAAGAACCCCCGGCTGGCCACGCTCGCCCGGATCCACGACGACTACCTGCACATCGTGGTCCGCACCGACTCCCCGATCCACACCGTGGACCAGCTGAAGGGCCGCCGGATCGCGATCGGCTCGCCCGCCTCCGGCGTCGAGTACATCGCCAGCAAGCTGCTGCAGGCCGCCGGCCTGACCGGCTCGGTCAGCACCACCACGCGCGGCCTCGACGACTCGGTCGCGGCGCTGCTGCGCGGCGACATCGACGCCTTCTTCTGGTCCGGCGGCCTGCCGACGCCGTCGATCGCCCGCTACAACGACCAGAAGTCGCTGCGCCTGCTCGACATCGCCGACCTGATGCCGAAGATGCAGGAGATCAACCAGGTCTACGGCACCGCGTCGATCCCGGCGAGCACGTACGAGCAGTCCGGGCCGGTCACCACGCTGCTGGTGCCGAACTTCCTGGTGGTACCGGAGTCGATGCCCGAAGACGTCGCCGAGGCGCTGGTCAGCGGCCTGTTCGCGGCCCGGGCGCAGCTCGCGAAGGCCAACCCGGCGGCGCTGTCGATCGACGTCCACCCGGGCATCGAGACCCAGCCGATCCCGCTGCACCCCGGCGCGCTGCGCTACTACCGGTCACAGAAGGACTGAGGGACCTCAGGCCGCCGGGAACGTCATCCTGATCCGGAGGCCGCCGCCGTCGGGCAGGTCGAGGGCCAGCTTCCCGTAGGAGTGCGCGACGATCTCGCTGACGATCGCCAGGCCGAGCCCGGACCCGGGCACGTTCTGGTGGGCGCTGCTGCGCCAGAACCGGTCGAGCGCCCGGTCGAGCTCGTCGGGCCGCAGGCCGGGGCCGTGGTCCCGGACCGACAACGTGACCTCGTCACCCTCGCGGGCGACGACGATCCGGATCTCGGTGCCGGCGGCGGTGAACTTCAGCGCGTTGTCCAGCAGCGCGTCGAGGATCGTCTCGGCGCCGCGCGGCGGCATCCGCACGCGGACGTCGTCGCCGGCCACGTCGACGACCAGCCGCACGTCCCGCGCCTCGCCGACCACCGACCAGTCGGCGACCCGCTCGGCGACGGCCCCGGCCAGGTCGAGGGGGTCCAGCTCGCCGCCGGAGGCCTCGGCGCGGGCCATCGACAGCAGGCCGTCGAGGATCTGGTGCAGCCGGCCGGCGTCGATCCGGGCGGCTTCGAGGTCCGCCGCCGCGGGCTCGTCGACGACGTGGCCTTCGAGGTTCCCGAGCCGGATCTTGAGCGCGGTCAGCGGGTTGCGCAGCTGGTGCGACGCGTCGGCGACGAACACCCGCTGCGCCTCCAGCGCCCCGGACACGCTCTCGGCCATCCGGTCGAAGGACCGCCCGAGCTGCCGCAGCTCCGGCGGCCCGCCGCCCTCGCCCACCGGCTCGGCGGCCCGGCCGCTGACCACGGACGCGACCAGCTCGCCGGTCGCGTCGTCGAGCCGCTTCACCGGCCGCAGGATCCACCGGACCACCGGGATCGCCACCGCCAGGGCCAGCACGAACGCGAGCACCCCGCCCGCGGCCAGCACCACGAACCACCACAGCACGTCGGTGCGCGCGGCCGTGGTGTCCGAGACGGTCACGACCGCGCCGCGCACCTCGCCGTCGGCCAGCACCGGCTCGGCCAGCACCAGCGGCTCGGTGTTCCACGGCATCAGCATCCCGCCGGGCTGCGACCGGCGGCCGGCCAGCGCGTCGTGGACCGGGCCGGTGATCCGCGCGGCCTTCAGGTCGATCCGCGCGGCGTTCGGGCCGAGCTCGCTCTCGACCGGCTTGCCGTCCTGGTTGAACACCACCACCTGCACGCCGTACACGTCGGTGTAGCGGCGCAGGTCGGGAATGAGCAGCTGCGGCTTGTTGTCCAGCAGCGGGCGCTGGGCCAGCGACGCGAACCGCGCGGTGTCGGTCAGCCGGTCGAGGAAGAGGTCCTGCTGCGCGCCCGAGGCGATCGTCGTGGCGAGCGGGATGCCGAGGCCGAAGACCAGCAACGCCACCAGCGTCAGCACGATGCCCTGCAGCCGGACGCGCACGTCAGCTCCGGGCGGCCTGGCCGCCGAGGCGGTAGCCCACCCCGCGGACCGTCTCGATCAGCGCCGGGCGGCCGAGCTTGGTCCGCAGCGTCGCGACGTGGACGTCCAGCGACCGGCTCTCCGCCGGGCCCCGATGCCCCCACACCTCGGTGAGCACGTGCTCGCGCGAACAGACGTTGCCGCGCGCGCCCGCCACCAGGGCGAGCACCTGGAACTCCTTGCGGGACAACGCGATCGCCTGCCCGCCGACCAGCACTTCGTGCCGGGACAGGTCGACGCTGACGTCCCCGACCCGGATCACCACGGGCTCGGCGGGCGCGGTGTGCTCGCCCCGGCGGCGGCGCACCGCCTCGACGCGGGCCATCAGCTCTTCGACGTCGTAGGGCTTGACCAGGTAGTCGTCGGCGCCCGCGCGCAGGCCCTGGATCCGGTCGTCGACCTCGCCGCGGGCCGAGACCACGATGATCGCGACGTCGCTGACGGCGCGGATCTGGCGGCACAGCGTCACGCCGTCGATGTCGGGCAGCCCCAGGTCGAGCAGGATGACGTCGACCTCGTGCACCCGGTCCAGCACCCCGGCCCCGGAGGCGAGCCGCGCGATCGCCAGGCCGCGCCGGGTCAGCGCCGGGATGAGCGCCCCCGCGACCCGGTCGTCGTCCTCCACCAGCAGCACCCGCACCCCGTCCGCCCTCCGCGTGACCTGCTTCACCCCAGCCGGTAGCGAAGAACTCTAGGACGTCGCCGCGGCGGCCGCACCGGACACCCGGATGGTCACTGTCCGTGATTTCAGCTCGACGGAGGTCACGAAGGCATCAATACTCACCAAAAGGACATCGATACCCACTTGAAACCCTAAGTATTGCTCAAGCAGCCTTGCCAACCGGTAGAGCAACGGTAGGTTTCCGCCATCGCGTGGTGACCCACACCCACTTGCCGGTACGAACAGCTCTGGAGGCCAGATGACCGCGGAGGTGGCGGCGCCGATGATCAAGGCGTCCGCCGTGAACAAGTACTTCGGCGACCTGCACGTGCTCAGGGAGATCACGCTCGAGGTACCTCGCGGCCAGGTAGTGGTGGTGCTGGGCCCGTCCGGGTCCGGCAAGTCGACGCTCTGCCGGGCGATCAACCGGCTCGAGCCCATCAACTCGGGCGAGATCGCCGTCGACGGCACGCCGCTGCCGTCGGAGGGCAAGGCCCTGGCCGCGCTCCGGGCCGACGTCGGCATGGTGTTCCAGTCGTTCAACCTGTTCGCGCACAAGACCATCGTCGAGAACGTGATGCTGGCGCCGACGAAGGTCCGCAAGGCCTCGAAGGACGAAGCCCGCAAGACGGCGATGGAGCTGCTGGAGCGCGTCGGGATCGCCAACCAGGCCGACAAGTACCCGGCGCAGCTCTCGGGCGGTCAGCAGCAGCGCGTCGCCATCGCGCGGGCGCTGGCCATGCGTCCCAAGGTCATGCTCTTCGACGAGCCGACCTCCGCGCTGGACCCGGAAATGGTCCAGGAGGTCCTCGACGTGATGACGGGCCTGGCCAAGGACGGCATGACCATGCTGGTCGTCACCCACGAGATGGGCTTCGCCCGCCGGGCAGCCGATCGGGTGATCTTCATGGCCGACGGCGAGATCGTCGAGGACACGACGCCGGAAGAGTTCTTCTCCGCGCCGAAGAGCGAGCGCGCGAAGGACTTCCTCGGCAAGATCCTCACCCACTGAGCACACCACTGAGTGCTTTCCTCCGGCCCGAAGCCGGACGAGATTCGGAAGGAAACCTGAGAGACGATGCGGTTTAGTCGAGTTCTGCAGACGGGTGCGGTCGTCATGGCCGCCGGTCTGGCCCTGGCGGCCTGCGGCGGCGGGTCCGGCAGCAGCGGCGCGAGCGGCGACAAGAACCTGGTCCAGCGGGCCAAGGACAACAAGAAGCTGACCATCGGCATCAAGTTCGACCAGCCGGGCCTCGGCCTGAAGAAGCCGGACGGCTCCTACGCCGGCTTCGACGTCGACGTCGCGAAGTACATCGCGAAGCAGCTCGGCGTGGAAGAGTCGGGGATCACCTGGAAGGAAGCGCAGTCCGCGCAGCGCGAGGACCTGATCAAGAAGGGTGAGGTCGACTTCATCGTCGCCACCTACTCGATCACCGACAAGCGCAAGAACGACGTCTCCTTCGGCGGCCCGTACTTCGTCGCGCACCAGGACCTGCTGGTGCGGTCGGACAACACCGACATCACCGGCCCCGAGTCGCTGACCGGCAACAAGAAGCTCTGCTCGGTCAAGGGCTCGACCCCGGCGCAGAACGTCAAGACGAAGTACGCCAAGGACGTCCAGCTGCAGGAGGTCGGCAAGTACACCGACTGCGTGACCGCGCTCCTGAACGGCACCGTCGACGCGATGACCACCGACGACGTCATCCTCGCCGGTTACGCCGCGCAGCAGCCCGGCAAGCTGAAGCTGGTCGGCAAGGGCTTCTCCGACGAGAACTACGGCGTCGGCCTGAAGAAGGACGACGCGGACGGCAAGGCCGCCGTCAACAAGGCGATCCAGGCCATGGAGCAGGACGGTTCCTGGCAGAAGTCGCTGGAGACGAACGTCGGCCCGTCGGGCTACAAGATCCCGGCCGTGCCGACGATCGCGCCCTGACCCGAATCCGCAGTTGAACGGTGCGCCGCGGCTCGCGGCGCACCGTTCCCGTTCCGAGGCCAGGTTGGACAACAGTGTTCGATTTCCTCAGCAATCCTGACTACAACCTCGTCGACGCGTTCTGGACGACGATCCAGCTGACGTTCTTCTCGGCGATCGGCGCGCTGATCTGGGGCACGATCCTCGTGGGCATGCGCGTCAGCCCGGTACCGATCATGCGCGGCTTCGCCACCGCGTACGTGAACGTCTTCCGGAACACCCCGCTGACCGTGATCATCATCTTCACCTCACTGGGGCTGTCCTCCACGCTGGGCATCAACCTGGCCCCGTCCGACTCGCCCACCTCGCTGGCCGACAACGCGTTCCGGCTGGCCGTGCTGGGCTTCATCGTCTACACCGCGACGTTCGTGTGCGAATCGCTGCGGTCGGGCATCAACACCGTCCCGGTCGGCCAGGCCGAGGCGGCGCGGGCGCTGGGCCTCAACTTCCTGCAGGTCCTGAGCCTGATCGTGCTGCCCCAGGCGTTCCGCGCGGTGATCGCGCCGCTGGCGAACGTCCTGATCGCCCTGCTGAAGAACACCACGGTCGCCTCGGTGATCGGCGTCGCGGAGGCGTCGCTGCTGATGTCCACGATGGTGGAGAACGAGTCCGACTCCCTGTTCTACGTCTTCATCCTGTTCGCCCTGGTGTTCGTCGCGCTGGTACTGCCACTCGGCCTGCTGCTCGGCTGGGTCGCCAAGAAAGCCGAGGTCAAGCGATGAGCACGCAGTCCGTCCTCTACGACGTCCCCGGCCCGAAGGCCCGCACCCGCAACTGGCTCTACTCGGTGCTGTTCGTGCTGGTGCTGCTGGCCGTGGCGTACTTCGTCTACGACCGCTTCAACGAGAAGGGCCAGTGGGCGGGCGCGCTCTGGAAGCCGTTCGTCGAAGGGTCGACCTGGACCCAGTTCCTGCTGCCGGGCCTGGTCAAGACGCTCGAAGCGGCCGCCCTGTCCATCGTGATCGCGCTGCCGATCGGCGCCCTGCTGGGCATCGGCCGGCTGTCCCAGCACAAGTGGGTGCGGATCCCGGTCGGCGCCGTGGTCGAGTTCTTCCGCGCCATCCCGGTGCTGCTGCTGATGGTGTTCGGGGCGTCGTTGTACGCCTACTACACCAGCATCGACGCGGACAGCCGGCCGCTGTTCGCGGCCGTCACCGGCCTGGTGCTCTACAACGCGTCGGTGATGGCGGAGGTGTTCCGGGCCGGGATCCTGTCGCTGCCGAAGGGGCAGACGGAGGCGTCGTCGGCGCTGGGCCTGCGCAAGACCCAGACGATGGTCAGCATCCTGCTCCCCCAGGCCATCACGCTGATGCTGCCGGCGCTGGTCAGCCAGCTGGTGGTCATCCTCAAGGACACCGCGCTCGCCGGCCAGCTGACGATCGGCTACGACGAGCTGATCCGCGGGTCCGGGCCGATCACCGGCAACTTCAACAACACGATCCCGACGCTCATCGTCATCGCGATCATCTTCATCACGCTCAACCTGCTCCTGTCGTGGTTCGCCTCGTACCTGGAGCGGAAGCTGTCACGCCGGAAGAAGGCCCCGCGCGGCGCCAAGCCGATGGACCAGCCGCCGTCCGCGGTGGTGGCGGCTACCGACTTCAACACCGGTCGCTCGGTCTGACCCCGGATCACCGGAAGCGGGCAGGTGCGGAACTCCGCGCCTGCCCGCTTTTTCGTTCACCCCGCCGAGGGTGGACGTACTCGGGGGTCACCCCTAGCGTCGGGCGCATGGGTGTCGCACTGGTGACCGGAAGTTCCCGAGGGCTGGGCCGCGTGATCGCGCGGCGGCTGGCCCGCGACGGGTTCGCGGTGGCGGTGAACGCGCTGCACGACGACCCAGACCTCAAGGTCGCCGCCGAGGAGGTCCTGGCCGAGGGCGGCAAGGCCGCCGCCTTCGCCGCCGACGTGACCGACCGGCGCCAGGTCGGCGAGCTGATCGACGCGGTGACGGCGCTGCTCGGCCCGGTCGAGGTCCTGGTCCTCAACGCGACCGGCCCCCAGCCGAACGGCCTGGTGTCCGAAGTGGACTGGCCGGATCACCTGGCCGAGCTGGACTTCTTCGTGCGCTCGCCGGTGCTGCTCGGCCACGCGGTGCTGCCGGGGATGCGCTCGCGGGGCCACGGCCGGATCGTGCACGTCGATTCGGAGCAGGCGGACCGCCCGCCGGTCGGCCGCTCGGCGTACGCGACGGCGAAGGCGGCCCAGGTCGGCCTGGCCCGCGCGTGGGCCCGCGAACTCGCCCCGGACGGCATCACGGTCAACACGGTGGCCCCGGGCTTCATCCCGGTGGAACGCCACGCGGACGTCCCGGAAGCCGAGCGCGCGGCCTACCTGGCCGGCGTCCCGATGGGCCACCTGGGCACCCCGGACGACGTGGCCACGGCGGTGAGCTTCTTCGCTTCGAAGGACGCGGGCTTCATCACCGGCCAGCGGCTCCGGGTGGACGGCGGCCGCGCGCTCGGCTGACCTGCCGGTCACACGGCCCCTGCGTGGGCCGTACTGCCACCACCCGGCCCCGCGGCTCATCACCGGCCAGCGGCAGCCGGTCCACCGCGGTCGCGCGCTCGGCTCACCGCAGCCCCGCGAACCACGTCCCTTCCGCCACCCGGCGAAGCAGCTCATCACCGGTCAGCGGCTGACGGTCCACTGCGGTCGCACTGCCGGTCGACCTGCCGCAGCCCCGCGGTGCCCCTGAATCCTGCGCACGAGCGTGGGCACATCCGCTTTTGCCACCCGGCCAAGCGGCTCATCACCGGCCGGCGACCGCCCGTCCACCACGGCCGCCCCGCGCAACCCCACCGACCCTGCAAACGCAGCGCGCCCCCCCTTCCGCCCCCGGCCAAGCGGCTCATCACCGGTCAGCGGCCACCGATTCACCACGGCCGCGCACTCGACCGACGCGCCGCAACCCCGTAAACGCAGCGCGGGCCACACCCGCTTCCCACCACCCGGCCAAGCGCCTCATCACCGGCCAGCGACTGCCGATCCACCACGGCCGCGCTCAGCCGACCCGCGCAACCCCACCGACCCTGCAAACGCAGCC
>NZ_JBICSQ010000136.1:0-14325 GCF_043197175.1 Amycolatopsis sp. NPDC049252 | reverse complement strand
CTCGGCTACCTGTCCACGCCGTTGTTCATCGACCGCGAGTACCACGGTTCGCTCAACCTGTACGACACCGGCGGCACCAGCTTCGGCGCCCTCGACGCGGCGTTGCTGGAGCTGTACACCACCGCGGCCGAAGCGGCTCTTCGCAGCGCCCGCCGGCAGCAGTCCGCCCGCGAGACCACGGCCCAGCTGACCACGGCGCTGACCTCTCGCGCGGTGATCGACCAGGCGAAAGGCATCCTGATGGCGCTCCATCACGTTTCCGCCGACGACGCTTTCGAGCTGCTCGTCAAGGCTTCGCAGCAGCGGAACGTGAAGCTGCGCGAGGTGGCTCAGCAGTTCGTCGCCTCGGCTTTCGACGTCCCCGGCCAAAAGGGCTAAGTACCCTGCCCTGGCGGATGTCGGTGGGGCACTGTGGGTGGCTCGACGCGGGGTCGTGGAGTGCGCCTAGAACCAGGCGCCACTTCTCGCCTCTGACCCGGCGGTGCGGCACCGCGCGGCGCGGCCTGTCGCCCCAACCGATCAGCCCGTGTCGGCTTCCTCCGACGGGAGGCGTGATTCGACGCCGGCGGGACAAGCCGGTCCCGGTGGTGGCCTTGGTGACCGCCACCGGCGGCCAGGGCGCGGTGGCGCGGGGTGCCGGAGCCGCTCCCGGCGGACGTGCCCGCGGCTGTGCTGGTCGTCAAGCACCGTCATGCCGAGGACGTGGGCCACGTCCTCGGCGTGCCGCAGCGGTCGACTGCGCTGGCCTACCCGGCTTGCCGACCGGTCACCGTTGGGAGCTTTCGCGGACGACAAGCTTCGCGGGTATCGTGCGCCGCCAGGGCAGTTCGAGTGTTCCCCGAATTCCCTCGAGCACTTCGATCGCGAGGGTGCCCAGGCCGCTGTGGTCCTGTCTGACCGTCGTCAAAGGAGCCGAGTAGTACTCGGCGTCCGGGAGATCACCGAACCCCGCCAACCGGACGTCTCTCGGTACTCGTAAGCCCGCTTCCACCAGGGCACGCAAAATCCCCAACGCCATACTGTCGTTTGCCACGAAAATGGCGTCCAGACCCGATTCGTGGGCCAGCACCTGGCCGAGAACATAGCCGGACCGCACGGTCCAGTCTCCACGCAGGACCGGAGGAGCCGGCGCCCGGTGACGTCCGAGTGCGCTGCGCCACCCGCCTTCGCGTTCCCGCGCCTCGAACGAGGTTTCAGGCCCGGCGACGTGCCAGACGTTGGCTGCGCCTTCTTCGAGCAGATGCTCGGTGACCCGGCCTGCTGCCGCCCTGTCATCCGTCGCGACCACTGGAACCACCTCACAGTCGGCTCCGCCGACGACAACCAGGGGCAACTTGTCGGCCATCCGCTCGTAGTCGAACCGATCGGCGGACGGCGCGGCGATGACCGCCGCCGCGTCGATGCTCGTCCGCCGCGAGAGGCCGAGCAACGCGGCCCCGGCCGAGCCGTCGACGCCGAACGTCGATCGAACGGTCGAGTACCCGAAGCTTCCGGCCGCCGTCCTCACCGCGTTGGCCACCAGCGCACCTTCTCCGCACAAGCCCCGGGGCTCCACAATGGCCACGGTCCGGACCGGCGTCCGAGCGGGGCTGCGCTGCGGACCTTTTGACGCGGACAGGGGTCCCCCAAGCCAGGACTCAAGAGGCAGGCCACCGAAGGCGCGAGCCCGGTTAGTGAACAGCGTTTACTCGCCGCGAAGGTAGTCCGCCGCAGTCCTTGCGGTCAATATCGACCGTTCGGCCGCCACCCGAACGGCACACGTGGATGGTCCTCTGCCGAGGATCGCTTCACCCTCGACGAGAGCACGTCCGCTCGACGTTCGCAGCCATTGCCGGCCCCCGGCGGCGCACGCCAGACCGGCAAACGACAGGTCTATGACCTGCGTAAAGCCAGCGAAGCTAGGCCGAACGGGTTACGGTCGGAGCACCGAAGGCGGAACGGAGGCCGGCATGGCAGCGCGTGACACCTCCCGCGTCCCCGCCTGGGTCGAGCCGATGCTGGCCAAGGCCGACGGCGGGCGCCTGCGCAGCGGCCCCGAATGGGCCTACGAGTACAAACTGGACGGCTACCGCGCCGCCATGCGCATCGCCCCCGACGGCACCACCGTCCTCACCAGCCGCAACAACATCGACTTCACCGCCGAATTCCGCGACGTCACCGGCGTCCTCGACCTCGACGGCCAGGCCGCGCTGCTCGACGGCGAGATCGTCGTCTACAACGAACACGGCCGGATCGACTTCGAACTCATGCAGGAACGCCGCGGCCGCTACGTGAAACACCAAAGCTCCCTGCGCCATGACGAGCCCTTCGACGACCTCCCCGTCCGGTTCCTCGCCTTCGACCTGCTACAACTCGGCGAACGCAGCCTGCTGAGCGAGCCCTACGACGACCGCCGCCGCCTGCTCACCACGCTGCCGATGCCCGACCTCCACAAGGTCTCGGTCGTCCGCGCGGTCACCTTCGCCGAACTCGACGCCGACCACCGCTCCCCCGCCCACTTCCTCGCCCACGCCGCCGACGCCGGCTACGAAGGCGTCGTCGCCAAACTCCGCAACTCGACCTACGTCCCCGGCCACCGGCCCGACTCCTGGCTCAAGCACCCCTTCATCCAGACGACGGAAGTCATCGTCTGCGGCTGGCGCCCCGGCCAGCGCAGCTTCACCGGCACCCTCGGCGGCCTGCTGCTCGGCGCCCACGACCCCGCCACCGGCGACCTCGTCTACATCGGCGACGTCGGCACCGGCTTCTCCCAGGCCGCCCGCGCCGACCTCGTCGCCACCCTCCAGCCGCTCGAACGCCGCACCCACCCCTTCGCCACGACACCACCGCGCGAGGACACCGCCCGCGCCCGCTGGGTCGAACCCCAGCTCGTCGGCGAGGTCGTCTACCGGCAGTTCACCCGCGCCGGCCGCGTCCGCCACACCGCCTGGCGCGGCCTGCGCGCCGACAAGAAACCCGACGACGTCCTCGCCCCCCGCTCGACCGGCCAGGCGGCACCGGAGCCCACACCGCCGCCGGGACCGAAGATCACCGTGCAGGCCGGGAACCGGCGGCTGACCCTGTCCAATCTGGACAAGCCACTGTTTCCCGACGGCTTCACCAAGGGCGAAGTCATCAACTACTACTCCCGCGTCGCGCCCGTGCTGCTGCCGCACCTCGCGGGCCGCCCGGTGACGTTCATCCGGTTCCCCGACGGCGTGGGCGGCCAGCAGTTCTTCGAGAAGAACGCGCCGAAGGGCGCCCCGGAGTGGCTGCCGACCGTCACGCTGTCCAGCACCGGCTCCCGCTCCGGACGCGGTGAAGGGACGATCGACTACGCCCTGCTCGACGAACTGGCCGCCCTGGCGTGGGCGGCGAACATGGCCGCGCTGGAGTTGCATGTTCCCCAGTGGACGGTCGGGCCGGGCGGGACCCGCCGTCCGCCGGACCGGCTGGTGTTCGACCTCGACCCCGGCCCGGGCACGTCGATCGTCGACTGCTGCCGGGTCGCCGAACGCCTCCACGAGGTCCTGGTTTCCGACGGCCTGACACCGTTCGCGAAAACCTCCGGCTCCAAAGGCATGCAGCTCTACTGCGGCATCCGCACCGACGACCCGGTCGCGCCCTCGGCCTACGCCAAGCGCCTGGCCCAACGGCTCGCGCGCGAGGCGCCGGAAACGGTCACCGCCGTCATGGCCAAGGCCCAGCGCGCCGGGAGGGTGTTCATCGACTGGAGCCAGAACAATCCGGCCAAGACGACCGTCGCGCCCTACAGCCTGCGCGGCCGGGAACACCCCACGGTATCGACGCCGGTCACCTGGGACGAGGTCCGCGCGTGCCGGCACGTCAGCCACCTGACCTTCACCGCCGACGACGTCCTCGACCGCGTCCAAACCCACGGCGACCTGCTCGCCCCGCTCCTCGACGCCTCAAGCTATTCGTCCATTTAGGACGGACCGCGACCGGGATGTCCGAACCACCGGGAAAGAGTGCCGACAGGGCGAGTGCGGCCTCGCGTGCGTCCTCCCCCGCGCTGCCGGATTCGTTCTTCGCCCCGCCGGGAAGCAGCACCAGCAGCTGGCGATGCAGGCGGTTGCCGAACCTGGACCCAGTCCGTCTCGACGATCCACCGGCAAACGCGGCGCCACCGTCGCGTCATCGACCTGAGCCTGCCGCAAACTGTCATATTCGCGTGATTCGGCGAGTACTACAGCGACCCCACCGGGGAACCTACTTGCGTTCGTGGGCGACGTGTTCGCGTACCGCGGGGATCGTTTCGGCGGCGAAGCGTTCGAGCACATCCCGCTCGTCGCTGGCCAGGATGAAGGTGCTGACGCCGTCCTCCAGGGTCATCTCGGCCAGGGCTTCCGCGGTCTGCTGGCCCGGGAAGATGTTGAGCAGGCGGGTGATGTCGCGGGGATCGCGGCCGGCGGCGCGTGCGGCGTCGTCGATGACGGCGTTACCCTTGGCCAGGCCGCCGGGTTCGATGACCGGCAGGGACGGCAGCCAGCCATCGGCCTTGCGTCCGACCAGGTCCTGCATCTTCGGCTTGTGGGCGCCGAGCCAGATCGGGATGTGGTGTGCGGGTGCGGGTCCGCGCTCGGCGCCGTGGACCTCGTAGAACTCGCCCTCGACGGTGAGGGTGCCGGGCGCGTCGGCGTCCCAAACCCCGCGGATCACGTCGATCGCCTCGCCGAGGGCCGTCACGCCCTGCAGCGGGGTCAGCCGCCGTCCGCCGATCGCTTCCACGGCATCCCAATAGAAGCCGGCCCCGAGCCCGAGGCTCGTTCGTCCGCCGGAGAGCAGGTCGAGGCTGGCCATCGCGCGGGCGAGCACCGCCGGGGGGCGCAGCGGCAGGTTCAGCACGTTGCCGGACAGGCCGATGCGCTCGGTCCGCGCGGCCGCCCAGCTCAGCAGCGTCCAGGTGTCGAGGAAGTCGGCCTTGTAGGGATGATCCTGGAAGGTGACGAAGTCGAACCCGAGCCGCTCACTGAGCTGCGCCAATTCCACTGGACGGTGCGTGGGGTAATGGGCGGGAGAGATGAACGTGGCAAAACGCAGAGGATGACCGTAGTCGGGCATCGGTGTCTCCTTGAATTCGTGGTCGTTCCCGGCTGGGATTCGGAGGAAGACCGGGTGAGTCAACCGTTCTTGACCAGGTCGTTGACAGCCTGGGTGTCTTTGTAGAAGGCGTCCGCGCCGTAGATCTTCCCGTCGTGGACCCGGTAGTGCTCCACAACGGTCATCGGCAGTTGCCGCCCGCTCTTGCGCGAGGTGAAAACGGCGTCGAGCCGCAGCTCCACCACGTCGCCTGCCCGGACGATCTCGTGCCCACGCGCGGTGAGCTCCGCCAGCACGTCGATCTCACGGGTCAGGCGGGCGAACCCGTCCGGTCCTCGCCATTCCCCGCCCCAGGGCAAGCTCTCCGCCTCCCGCCAGACGGCGTTCTCGTCGACCATCGCCAGAGCCCCCTCTCCGCCCCGGACGAAGTCCTCCAGCGTGGCCACGTCGTCGTGGACCGGCGCGGTGACGGCGGGAAAGTAGTGGCCGTTGTCCAGATCGGCCAGCAGGCCGGGCCGGCCGGGTTCCCAGCCCAGGGTGCGGCGGGTGATGAGGTTGGACGCCGGATAGCTCCGGGCGGCGATGTTCGCGAGGATGCCGAAATACTCCGGCATCATCAATTCGTCCGCGGGGATGCTCACGACGGGCAGGTCCAACCGGCTGCCGATGGCCTCCGCGATCTCGCGGAAGGAAACACCCCCGTCCTCGACCGCGTGCCAGTAGCTGCCGGCCGGTCCTTTCTCCAGCGCCAGGCGGAATAGCGAGGCGAGATCGCGCACGTGTACCGCGTTCCACAGGTTCGTGCCGTCTCCGGGGAAACCGGCGAAACCCTTCTCCTTCGCCAGTGCGATCAGCAGGGGAAGGAAGCCGGCATTGTCGGTGGTGTCGTGCACGATGGTGGCGATCCGCACGACCGACGACCGGATCCCTCGTCCGGCGAGGTCGATCACGGCCCGTTCCACGGCGTTGCGAGCCCGCAGGGTGCCCTTGTGCTCGTCGCCGCCGGGCAGGGCCGGGTCCTCCTCGACGATCGGTCGTCCGAGGTCGCCGGGTGATCCGATGCTCCCGGCCACGACCAGTGGCTTGCCGGTGCCCGCGAGCGCCTCACCGTAGGCGTGCATGATCGGGAGCTCCGCCGCGGCCACGGCGCTCATCCCGCCGGCGGGGAGCAGGTCCTGCCGGTGGGCGACGTGGACGACACCGTCGGAGTCCGCGGCTGCTTCCTTGAGCCCGTCGAGGTCCTCGAGGTCGCCGCGCCGCACCGTCGCGCCGAGCGTGGTCAGCGCGGCGGCGGCCGTGTCCGATCGGGCCAGCCCCGTGACCTCGTGGCCGGCGGCGATCAGCTCGGGGACGATGAACGAACCGGAATGGCCGGTTCCGCCGGTGACGAAGACGCGCATCAGTACTCCCGGTCAGGGTTGGCGGAGCAGGGTGGGCGCGGTCAGCCGAGGAGCTCGGCGCCGAGGGCGATGTCGAAACCGGCGCCGCTGCGGGCCAAGCCCATCATCAGCAGGCCCGCTCCTTCCAGCCAGTGCGCCATCTCCAGGCCACCGACATCCAGCGGCCGCAGCCCGAGACTCTCGATGAACGCCGGCAGGGCGGCGGCGATCTGTTGCGCGCCGGACGTGCCCTCCGGGGTGACCAGGTCGGTGTCGTCGGGGCCGACGAACGTGTTGGAGATGTCGACGACGACCTTGCCGGCCGGGGTGGCGCCGAAGGTCCCCGTCGTGGCGCCGAGCGCAGCGGCGATCTCCGCGGCCTTGGCCGGGTCGCGGCCGATGACCCTGATGTTGGTCATGGTGTGTCTGCTTTCCGCGGCAGGGAGGGGCCCGTTTCCCATCGCGTCTGACACGCGATGCAGGGCGTTCACCTCCTGACGTTGCCACCGGCCCGCGCGGGAGTCCAAGACCTCTTTCGATCACGGCGATACCCTGGGAGCATCGCCGCAACGGCACGACCACACCACGATGAGAGGACCATCGAAGGGGCTCGATCCGGCTACCGCTTCGGACGTGTCACGAGACGGGCGGCAGCGCGAGCCAGTCCTGCCAGGTGATGTCGCGCCCCAGAAAGCGGGGCCGGCGGAAGGGCCAGTCGGCGGCGATCCACCGCGGCACCAGCGCGTCGAGCGCTTGCTCCACTTCGCCGCCGACGAGGTCGTCCACCACCCACCACGCCACCTCGCCGTCGGAACCGGTGCGCTCGGGCGGGTCGATGTACAAGCAGCCGAGGATCGCGGTCTCCGCTTCGTCCAGCAGCGCGTAGTTGAATGACTGGTGCGCGGCTATCTCCTTCTCGTGCCGCACCAGGTCGAGGCGGTCCTCCTCGTACGTCATCGTCTCCTTGGGCCAAGACCAGGCCGGACCGAAGATGCCCCACAAGCGCTCCCGGGAGCCCATCACAGCAGGGTAATCGAGAGCGGTGTCCGCCTCCCGGATCGGCCGCAGGTGAAGCCCGGTGCCGGGCACGGGCGTGTGGACGGGGTGGACGAAATCGTCGGGCAGCCAGCTCATAACGGCCGACGCTACACACTGGTCACCGTGGCATCCGCGCGATCATCCCCCAACGGGCCGATCAGATCCTGCCCGCGGCTGAACACGCGCTCATGCCGATGTGAGTGGCTTCCGACCTCGATCAGGGCAGGATGAGCACGTGGGCTACAGCGTCAAACTCATCAAGGGCGAGGTGGTCATCCCTGCCACCCGGACGGACCTCGCATTGAGTGCGATACGTGCGTTGGATCAGCACGACGATCTCAAGAGCGGGTGGACGCGGGTCGAGCACCCGGACGGGACCTTCGGCCGGCGACCACACTGGGCGTTCACCGATCCCGACGAGATAGCGACGGCGCAGTCCTTGACAGAGATGCTGCGAGCATTCCGGTACGAGGCAATGACGGAACCCGACGGCGAGATCTACGGCGTCGAATTGATCGGCGTAACGCGCAATGCAGGCGACGACGTACACTTCTGGCGAGCCCTCGCACCCTACGTCGAGAACGGTGGGGAGCTCATCTGGCTCGGCGAAGACGACAAGCTGCAGCGGTGGAGGTTCGACGGACACACCATGACGGTCGCTGAGGGTCTAATGTTTTTTCCCTGCTAACCCTGATCGACGCGGACGTCGCCCTGACCTGGGAACTGCTACGCGCTTCCGGATCCGGACTCAGCCCAGGTGAGGGTCCCCATGAAACGCATTCTATGCCATTGCTCGTGCCTGATCCGTCAGCAATTGGGTAGCCTGCTCGCGTGGAGTTCGTGGTTGCCGATGACGAGGCCTGGCTTTCCGTGTTCGGTCTCGCCCCACAATCCGAAGAGGCGTCCAGCGAGAAGCGGGTGCGGAGGTGCTCATACCCGTCTCCGCAACCGAGGAACTCCACGTCTCCTGGGACGTGGTCGAGCGCAGTGTCCGCGTTCGGCGAAAACAGGAGTCAAAGACATCGTCGACGTCTACCGCGAACAAACGACCCGCCTCACGGTCGACGACCACAACAGCGAGCCTCTCGTCCTGGTGGAGTACCACGCAGGAGGCTGCAGCGGCCGGACAGTCGTACGAACTCGACCGAATCTCACTTTGAAGGACATGTTCCTGCAGACGTGACCATCCGCTCCCGAACGTCCGCACATGCCGAGGAGCGTGCACCTGATCACCGCAAGGTGGCGCCGGCCCGCTGCGCCGATCTGAACGCCCTCGCTGAACCGGCTCCCAAGTCCGCGAAGATGCCGCGCCGGCGTCAGGATGGCTGATTGGTTCCTTGGCTCGATACCGCCGAGGCCGCCGCACGGCCCGACGTGAGCGGGCCGGAATGCGTACGCTCGCCGCCTGTTACGGCTCCGAGAATTGGGCTGCGCGTGTTCGCAGGTCGTTCAGGGCTGTGCCGGCGAGGGACAAGAACGGTTCGTCCTCGCCGGCCTTCATCCAGCGTTCGAAGGCGACCCGGAACGCCAGCAGGCCCAGGTTCGCCGCCAGCCGTGCCGTCAGGTCGTCCACGCCGCGCTCGCGCAGTGCATCGGCGATCGAACTGGTGACGCGGGCGTACTTGAGCTGGCCTCGTTCGTGCAGTTCGCTGTCGGCCGTGAGGATCCGGATGCGCCGGCCGGCGGCGGCCCGACGCTGAGGGGTCATCGTGTCCCCGACGGCAGCCAGAGCCGCCCGCAGGCACTCGATGAGCGTTGCCTCCGGCGGGGCGGCCCGGATGGCGTCGGCGAACAAGCCGGGCAGGACGTCCTCGCCGGCGAAGAGGACCTCGCGCTTGTCGGCGAAGTGCCGGAAGAACGTGGCACGGTTCAACCCCGCGCGCTCGGCGATCTGCGCGACGGTCGTGTCCTCGTACCCGTTCTCGACGAACAGGTCCAACGCGGCTGTTTCCAGGCGGCCACGCGCGTCAGGTGCCCATCTACCCACGGTCGGATTCTAGCGCGATGCGCTCAGGTCGCATCGGCAGACATGCGACTGGGTCGCATCAGCGTGCTACGGTTGATGCGACTCAATCGCATCACGAACGTGAAGGAGACCGTTGTGCGCATCTTCGTCACCGGCGCATCCGGCTGGATCGGCTCGGCCGTCGTGCCCGAACTCATCGGCGCAGGCCACCAGGTCCTCGGGCTCGCCCGCTCGGACACCACCGCGGACGCGGTCGCCGGCATGGGCGCCGACGTCCTGCGCGGCGACCTGACCGACCCCGATGTCCTGCGGGCCGGAGCGCTCGACAGCGACGGCGTCATTCACCTCGCCTATGAGCACGCCCTCGGCCAGGCCGGCGGGGCACCGGCCGACGCCAACGCCATCGCGGCCTTCACCGAGGCCCTCGCCGGCACCGGCAAGCCCATGGTCGTCACCGGCGCGACACTCACGACGCCCGGCCGGCCCGCGACCGAACGGGACGAACTCATCCCGCGAGGCCCCATCGCCGCCCGCATCACCACCATGCGGGCCGCCCTCGCAGCCGCGCAGCGCGACGTCCGGTCCTCGCTGGTCATGATCCCGCGCTCGGCACACGGCCGGGGCGAACGTCACGGCTTCATTCCCCAGCTCATCCGCCGCGCCCGCGCCGAGGGCGTGTCCGGCTACATCGGCGACGGGACCAACCGCTGGCCCGCCGTCCACGTGAACGACGCCGCGTCCCTCTACCGGCTGGCCGTCGAGCAGGCGCCCGCCGGCGCGGTGCTGCACGCCGTGGGCGACGAAGGCGTGGCGGTCCGGGAGATCGCCGAAGCCATCGGCCGCGGCCTGAACCTGCCGGCCGAGTCCCGGCCCGCCGACGAGTTCGGCCTGCCCTTGTCCGCGCTGCTCGGCGTCGACATGCCCGCCTCGAGCACCCTCACGCAGGAACTCCTCGGCTGGAAACCCACGCACCCCGGCCTCATCGAGGACATCGAGCAAGGCCACTACTTCCGCTGACCAGCGGCAGCTGCGCTATTCCTACGACAGATGGTGAGACGAACCATGAACAGTTCTCGTGCGTTAGCCAGGCTGCCCCTGTCCGCCGGCGTCCTGGTGGCGCCGATCTTCTACCTGACCGTCTTCACACAGGCCGCGACGCGCCGGGGCTACTCGTTGAGCCGTGTCGCGCTGAGCCTGCTGAGCCTCGGCGACGAAGGCTGGATCCAGAGCACCAACTTCATCGTCTGCGGGCTGCTCGCGCTGATCAGCGTCGTCGGTTTCCGCGCCGTGCTGGCCGGTCACCGGGGCGGCGTGTGGGGCCCGTTGCTGGTGGCGATCTACGGCCTCGGGCTGGTGATCGCGGGCGTCTGGCACCCCGACCCCGGCGCGGGCTTCCCGCCGGGCACCCCGCTGCACTCGACCGCGCCGATGAGCGGCCACTACATCGTGCACTGGATCGGGTTCATCCTGGTCAACGTCTCACTGATCGCCGGCTGCTTCTTCTTCGCCTGGGTGTTTCGTGGGCTCGGGCAACGCGGGTGGAGCATCTACGGTGTCGCGTCCGCCGTCGTCGGCGTCATCCTCGTGGTCGCCGGACTGGCCACCGAGAACTTCCTCGGACCGACGTTCGGAGGCCTGGTCATCTACTCATTCCTGTCGGCGGTCTCGGGCCGCCTCCTCGCGCTGACACCCACCGTGTCAGCGCGACCTGGCGAACGGCGCGTGGATCGGGCCGGCCAGCCCGCCTGACGCCGGACATCGATGTCGATGGGCAGCCGACCGGCAGGAAATGCTCGGTCGGCCGCCTCCTCTCCCCCCGAGTCCCGCACGGTCTGCCGGCTCCTCCCATGGCCGCTGAGGAGCCGTCGAGCGGCTCTGCGTCGCAGCATGACAACCCGGGGTTGACATTGACAACGGGGGGTTGTCATCATGCGTGGATGAACGGGCGACAAGGGCCTCAGTCGCAGGCCGAACTCATCAGCAGGTTGAAGGATGTGCGGGCCGCAGCCGTGGAGCACACCCGCGTCGCACGGGAACTGGCCCGAGAACGGCGGCAGCTGATCGAGGCGCTGCTGGCCGGCGGGTTGTCCCAGGCTGACATCGCGCGGGAACTGGGCGTGACGCGGCAAGCGATCCAGAAAATGGTCGAGGTCAGCGCCGAGAAGCCGCGGCGGTGAAACGCCGGGGCGTGCTCTACGACGTCGGCCGGGTCCTGTGGGGGAACTGGCGTCCCGTTTTCGATCCCGCGGTCGTACGCCGCGAGCTGCAGATCATCAGAGACGATTTGCGGTGCAACGCAGTCAAGATCTGCGGCCGGGACATCGACCGGCTGACTGTCGCCGCCGAAGCCGCCTTGGAACTGGACCTGGAAGTCTGGTTCTCGCCGGAACTGTGGTGCAAAGGCCCCGACGACACGCTGGCGCACGTCGTCACGGCGGCTCAAGCGGCCGAGCAGCTGCGCCGCCGCCACCCCGAGCGCCTGGTGTTCAGCGTGGCGACCGAGGCGACCTTGTTCGTGCGCGGCATCATCGCGGGACGCACGTTCCAGCGACGGCTGACCAACTTCCTGCCCGAGGTGCGCGCCGGCCACCACATCGCGCCGCTGCGGCAATTCCTGGCCCGCGCCACCCGTGACGTCCGGCAGGTCTTCGCCGGCCCGATCACCTACGCCGCATTGCCGTTCGAGCCCGTGGACTGGGATCTGTTCGACATCGTCAGCATCGATCACTACCGGGAGGCCCGGAACGAGTCCCGTTACGCGGACCCGGTCCGGCGTCTGCTCGGGCACGGCAAACCGGTCGTCGTCACCGAGCACGGAATGCGCACCTACCAAGGCGCCGACCGCGACGGCAACCTGGGCACCGGAATAACGGACTCCACGACAGCGGCGCTGCACCTTCTCCCGTTGTTCGGACGCCTCATCCGCCCACGCATCAGGGGGCACCACGTCCGAGACGAAGCACTACAGGCCCGAAGACTCGTCGAGGACCTGGCAATCCTCGACGCCGCCGGCGTAGACGGCACGTTCGTCTGCACCTTCCTGGAACCGCGCTCCACCCATGACCCGGATCCCCGCTTCGACCTCGACATGGGTGCGCTGAGCCTGGTCAAGACGTATGCCCGCGGTCGCGGGACCACGTACCCGGACATGACCTGGGAACCGAAGGAAGCCTTCCACGCGGTGGCCGAGGTCTACCGCGAGCGAGCCACTGGTCTCTGAGGCGCAGGGCGGGCCTCAGACAAGCGCCCTCAACGATCCGAGAGCCGTGACTCGGGAGGCGCGGGATCCAGCTCCGTCTCGGGCCACGACTGCGGCGCGGGGCCGAACGCGCGCCGGGCGGCTCGGACGGCCAGGGCGGCCACGGTCGCGTTGGCGCCACCGCCGATCACCGCGCCGATGCCGAACGGAGCCACCCGGCCCAGCACGATGACGCCCTGCTTGGTGCCGTACTTGGTGATGAAGTTCTTGCCCAGGACGCTGTTGATCTGGTTCAGCGTCGTCATGGGCACCTTGCCGACGAGCTGGCGGGCCCAGTGCTGACCGGTCCGCTCGGCGGCCTTGCCGATGATGGTCGAGGAACCGGACTGGCCGAGCAGGATCCCCATGACCAGCGTTCGCCGGCGTTCGATCTCGTCGAGCCGAACCCCGTGGACATCGGCGACCGAGAGCACGAACTGGGTGCTCAATTCGAGTGAAGAGAAGGCCTCACCCGCCGACAACGCCAGCGCGACCCCGGTGCCGACGGCGGGCGCGGCCGCGGTGGCCCCGACCGCGGCCCCGGTACCGGCGAGCGCGCTGACGAACATCCGCTCCAGGGTGCGCACGACCTCCGCCGGTGTCGCCTCCGGGTTGCGCTGACGCGCCCGGGCGATGTTCTTGCGCACCAGTGGTGCCTGTAAGCCGATGGCTTTGTCCAGCAGCGCGGGGACCGGCCCGCTCGACGCCGGCACCGGTCCTTCAAGGGCAGCAGACGCCACTGCGAGCTCCTTTACGTCCTCAGGGTGTCGCCCAGTCTCGCAGCCGGACGGCCCGAGCCGATCGATCACCCACGCCCGCCGCGCCACGTGTCTTCACCGGAACCAAGGGTAGGCAATGGCGCACCGTTCGGCGGCGCCAACCCTTTGTGCGCACGCGCCCGGGCAGCCTGAACCGAGGTACGGGAAACGCTGACCGCGTCACCGCACTGACCACGATCGGGCACCAGCCCAAGGCGCTGGAGCACCGCTCGCTCACGCCGCGATGAGGGTTGTGGCTGACCTCGCTGGAGTGGCATCGATCGGGGAGCTCTTACGTCGGCACCTCACGAACCGGTGACACCGCGCAAGGTCGTCGGCTGGATGGCAGCGGCCGGTGGAGGCACCACGCCAAGGTAAGCTGGAACCTGGCCAGGACCCGGCAAAATGGGAGTTCTTCAGGTGAGTGGTGCGCTGGTGAAGCGAGCCGCGAACACGGCCGGCGTGCTGGCCATCACCTGGGGTACCTGTTTTCTGATGACCCTGCCGTTCGGTCTCGGTGATCTCGGGTTTTCCCTGATCTTCGCGACTGCGCTGACGGCGGCGATCCTCCTCGTCGTCGGCGCCGGAATCCTGTTCAAGCGAGCGCTGGGACGCGCTGAAGAGGCGATGGGCAGCCAGCGCCTGAACACTTCAGCCCGGCTGCGGCTGGTGGAGATCAGCACCAACCTCTGGGATCACGTCCAGCCTCCGGCACGGCGACCAGACCCGTCAACATCAGGGATCCCGACGAAGAAAAGGGCTTTACAGGTGTACGGCCAAACCGGCCGAAGTCGATCGTTCCGCTGCCGTCCTGCCGGATCCGGGCGACCGGCGGCGGCAGCGTGCCGAGACACACCGACGCACGCGTCCTCCCCGAGAACCGGTCGGCCAGCACAATCCGCCGGT
>NZ_JBICSQ010000135.1:0-14663 GCF_043197175.1 Amycolatopsis sp. NPDC049252 | reverse complement strand
GGGTTCTTCGGGTATTCGCTGCCCGACGATCTGCTTTCCGGTACCGGTATCCGCGCGACGCTGTCGGGGATCGTGCTGTCGGTGCCGGTGATCGGGACGTGGATCCACTGGGCGTTGTTCGGTGGGGAGTTCCCGGGTGATCAGATCATCCCGCGGCTGTACACGCTGCACATCCTGCTGCTGCCGGGCATCATGCTCGCGCTGGTCGGGGCGCACCTGGCGCTGGTGTGGTACCAGAAGCACACCCAGTTCCCGGGGGTGCGCCGCAAGGAGACCAACGTCGTCGGTGTCCGGATCATGCCGTACTTCGCCCTCAAGGGCGGCGCGTTCTTCACGCTGGTCATCGGCGTGCTGGCGCTGATGTCGGGGCTGTTCCAGATCAACCCGGTGTGGAACTTCGGCCCGTACAACCCGGCGCAGGTGTCGGCCGGTTCGCAGCCGGACTGGTACATGGCCTGGGCCGACGGCATGCTCCGGATCTGGCCCGCGTGGGAGGTCTACCTCGGGAACTACACGATCCCGGCGGTGTTCTTCCCCGGCGCGATCGGCATGCCGGTCCTGATCGGCCTGTTCATCAGCTACCCGTTCATCGAGCGGAAGCTGTCCAAGGACACCGCGTACCACAACCTGCTCCAGCGGCCCCGGGACGTCCCGGTCCGCACGGCGCTGGGCGCGATGGCGCTGGGCTTCTTCATGGTGATCGAGCTGTCGGGCTTCAACGACATCATCGCCGACCAGTTCGACATCTCGCTGAACGCGACGACGTGGGCCGGCCGCATCGGCGTCCTGCTCGTGCCGCCGGTCGCCTACTACCTGACCTACCGGCTCTGCCTGGGCCTGCAGCGGGCCGACCGCGAGGTGCTGGAGCACGGCGTCGAGACGGGCATCATCAAGCGCCTGCCGCACGGTGAGTTCATCGAGATCCACCAGCCACTCGGCGGCGTCGACAGCCACGGCCACGCGGTCCCGCTCGAATACCAGGGCGCTTCGGTGCCGAAGAAGATGAACAAGCTGGGGTCGGCGGGCCACGCCGTCCCGGGCACGTTCTGGTCGCCGGACCCGGCCGAGGAGACCGCCGCGCTGGAGCGGGCCCACGGCAACGGGCACTCCAACGGCAATGGCAACGGTCACGCGAACGGCAACGGTCAGCACGGCGAGATCGAGAGCGTCGAGGTCGCCAAGGGCGGCTCGGAGCGCTAGCCGATAACCGACGCTGAAGGCCACCTCCCCGGTCGGGAGGTGGCCTTCAGTGCGTTTCGCTTCGTAGTCTCGTGACGGTCTTCCCGGCGCGGGAGACACGGGTCTCGGGCTTCTTGGCCTCGGCGACCCACTTCGTGTATTCGCGCTGGTGGGAGGGCGGCAACGCGTCGAACAGCGCGGCCGCGTCCGGGGCCGCCGCGAGCGCGTCGGCCAGCTCCGGCGGCACCTCGGGCCGGCCCGAGGTCACTCCTCGGCGCCGATCGAGAAGGCCGACTCGGTGTCGGCGCGGGAGTACGAGCGGAACGCGATGTGCGTGACGGTGTCCAGCACACCCGGCACCTTCCCGATCCGCCCGGGGATCAGGTCGGCCAGGTCCTCGTGCGCGGAAACCTGCACGGTGGCGATGAGGTCGACGTCCCCGGCGCACGAGTAGACCTCACCGACGCCTTCGAGGTCGGCGATCGCCTGCGCGGCGTCCGGGATCGCGTCCGCCTCTACCTGGATCAACACGATCGCGGTGATCACCTGGGTCCTCCAAGACTCGTCTGCGGGTGTCGCCCGCGATCCTAGTGAGCCCGCTGGCGGGCGGCCGGTCTGACTCGGCGCGGGGTGGGTGCCGTGCGCCGGTTGGCCGGCTGCAAGGTTCTCGCTCCGGCGGGTGAGCGCCGAGCGCGATACGGCGGCCGCCGGTCAAGCCGGCCCGCCGGGGTGCTCGGCCTGCCCTGACCCGACCCGATGCCCGGTGGGTTCTGAGTCCTGGTATTCCGGCTGCGGGGTCGCCGCCGCAGTCGGCGGCGGGAGGGTCGCACCGAGCGCGATGTGGCCGGTCAAGCGGTTCGCCGGGTGCCCGCCGACGATCCCGGCCCTCAGCCGACGTGTTCCAGCGAATGCGCCTCCGTCACCAGGTCCAGCCAGCCCCGCCACCCGGCGACCGTCGCCGGTTCGGACCAGGGGCGGGTCGTTCTGACCAGGCGGACTCCCGGGCGGGCCAGCCACCTCAGCAGGACACCCACCTCCTCCGGGGGCGCGCCGTGCAGGGGGCCCGGGTCCGGCATGACCGTCTCCGCCGACGCCACCAGGGCCTCCACCACCGGCATCGGCGGCACCCCGCGGCGCGCGACGCCCGCCGAGGCCAGCCTGCCGTAGCGGATCACCGACAGCTCCCAGCCGCCCGCGCCGTCCGGGGCCGCCGCGATCAGCTCGCCGATCGAGGCCAGCGCCGCCTGGCGGTGGGCCCGGCCCAGCACCCTGATCAGGCCGGCCAGCTCGTCGCGGTGGCGGGCCGCCTGCTCGTAGTGCTGGGCCTCCGCCAGCCGCTCCAGGTGGGCCGCCGCAGCGCGCAGCGGGGCGCCGTCGAGGCCCGCGATGAGCCCCGACACCGACTCGACCGCCGGGCCGTACGCCTCGACGCTCTGCCGGCCCGCGCACGGTGCCCCGCAGCGGCCCAGCTCGGCCAGGACGCACGGGGTGCCGCTGGGCGACTTCGGCGAGATCCGCTGGGTGCACGTCCGCAGGCCCGAGGCCCCGGCCAGGGTGTCCGCCGTCGTGCGGGCGTCGGCCTGGTTGCGGAACGGCCCCAGCACGCCGGGGCGGGGCAGCCGCACCACCGACAGCCGGGGGAACGCCTCGTCGGTGAGGCCCACCCACCAGCCCTGGTGCCGGTTCTTCGAGCGGCGGTTGTAGGCCGGCCGGTGGGCGCCGATCAGCCGCAGCTCCCGCACCTCGGCCTCCAGCGAGTGCGCGCAGACGACGTGGTCGACGCGCTCGGCCAGCGCGACCATCTCCCGGATCCGGCTGCGCCCCTCCGAGCCGGTGAAGTACGTGCGCACCCGCCGGCGCAGGTCCTTCGCCGTGCCGACGTACAGGACCTCGTCCTTCGGCCCCTTGAACAGGTAGACGCCCGGTGCGGCCGGCAGGTCCGCGGCCAGGTGCCGCTTCGCGCGCTGGGCCACCGTGACCTCGGGCAGGTAGCCCATCAGCTCTTCGAGCGAGTGGACGCCCAGGTTGCCGACGCGCTCCAGCAGCCCGTGCAGGACGTCGACGGTGGCGCGCGCGTCGTCCAGCGCCCGGTGCGACGGCCGGGTCCGGGCCCCGAACAGCAATGACAGGGCCAGCAGGTTGTAGCGGCCCACCTCGTCGCGCGGGATCACCCGCCGGGCCAGCCGGACCGTGCACACCACGGTCGCCTTCGGCCAGACGTACCCGTGCCCCTCGCAGGCCGCGCGCATGTGCGAGGTGTCGAACCCCGAGTTGTGCGCCACCAGCACCGCCCCGCGGATGAACTCGAGGAACGCCGGCAGCACCTCCTCGATCGGCGGCGCGTCGTAGACCATGGCCTGCGTGATGCCCGTGAGCGAGACGATCTGCGGCGGGATCACCTTCCCGGGGTTCACCAGCGTCGCGAACTCGCCCAGCACCTGGCCGCCGCTCACCTTCACCGCGCCGATCTCGGTGATCTCGCTCGGCCCGGGCCCGGCCCCGGTCGTCTCGAGGTCGAACACCACGAAAGTCGTGTCCCGCAACGGAGTTCCGAGCTCGTCGAACGCGAGCTGTGCCTGGACCGAACGCATGGCCGGGACCCTAGAGGCCACCCCCGACAATTTTCGGCGACCGGCTGGTCGCGCAGGGTCGGCATGGCGTGCGACGCGGGATCCGGGGCCGGGGCCTACCCTGGACCAATGCACCCGCAGCCGCTCGTGCCGGAGCCGCCCGGGGACCACACCGGTCCCTCGGGTGTCGCGCCGAGCCCGGAGCAGGCGGGCGACACCGGCGAGCGGCCCGAACCCGCTTCCTGGCCCGCCCTGCCGGAGGCGGTCCGCGACCGGATCGCCGAGCTGGCCGCGGCGGCCGTCGCCAAGCTGCCGAACACCGACGTGCCCCGCCAGCTGCGGCCCGTCGCCAAGTTCGCGCCGGCCAAGCGCGCCAAGCTGGGCGGGGCGGCCCTGCTGGCCGCGCTGGGCGAGTCGTCCCAGTTCCGCACGGCCGTCATCGAGTGGCTGCGTGAGCACCGCACCGACGCCCTCGACCCCAACGCCGCGGAGTCGGTCGCGGCGGCGGCGGCCGCCGTGCTGCTCGGCGAGTCCGGCGCCGCCGGGCGCGTCCGGCTGGTCGCGAAGAACGCCGAGGAGAACTCGCTGCGCGCGGAACGGGACGCGGCGCTCGCCCGCAGCCAGCGGCTCGAAGCCGAGCTGATCCAGGTCCGCGCCGAGCTCGCCGAGGCGAAGGCGTCCGCCGCGAGCGTCCGCGGTGAGCGTGAAGGCGAAGTCGAGAAGCTCCTGAAACGGCTGCGCGAGCAGGGTGTGCAGCTCCGCCAGGCCAAGGACGCGGCCGAAGTGGCGTCCGCGGAGGCCGAACGCGGGTCCTCGGCGCGCGCCGAGGAGATCGCCGCCCTCAACGTCCAGCTCGCGCGCGAACGCCAGCGCGTCGCGAACGAGCACAAGCGCGCCGAACGCGCGGTCGCCGACGCCGAGATCGCCCGCCAGTCGGCCCGCGAGGCCCGGGAAGCCGACGAGGTGCGCCTGGCCCTGCTCGTCGACACCATCGACGGCGCGGTCACCGGCCTGCGCCGCGAACTGGCCCTCGGCGCCCGCGGCGCCCGGCCGGCCGACATGGTCCGCGGCGCCAGCTCGGGACTCGGCCAGGGCGGCAAGATCGCCGACGTGTCCACCTTGGACCGCTACCTCGCGCTGCCCAACGTGCACCTGATCGTCGACGGTTACAACGTCACCAAGACCGGTTACCCCGAGCTCGCGCTGGCCGACCAGCGCGACCGCCTGATCCACCAGCTCTCCGCACTGGCCGCGCGGACGTCGGCCGAGGTCACGGTGGTCTTCGACGGCGCCGGCGTGCTGTCGGTCCCGGCGTCGGTGCCGCGCGGGGTCCGGGTGCTGTTCTCCGACCGCGGGGTGCTGGCCGACGACGTGATCCGCAACCTGGTCGCGGCCGAGCCCGCGGGCCGCCCGATGGTGGTCGCGACGTCCGACCGCGCGGTGGCGGACTCGGTCCGCGGCGGCGGCGCGCACCCGACGCCGTCCGCGGTGCTCGTGTCGCGTCTCAGCCGCGTCTGAGGTCTCCGCGTCCCCCGGACCCCGATCGGGTGAATCGGAGCCGCTGGGGGCGATCTGGGCGCCGGAAACTGTCGGTGGTGCCGCCTAACGTGCGGGGCAGCAGTTCCGACGTGAGGAGGACCACATGACCGGCACCCCCGAGTTGTCCGAAGTGGACGTCTCGCACATTTCCGTGTCCGACATCGAGAACGTCGTGGTGGATTGCGACCGTTGCGCCGTGCGCGGCATCTCCTGCCACGACTGCGTGGTGACCGTCCTGCTCGGCGCGCCGCCCGCCGTCGTGTGGGACGCCGACGAGCGCCGCGCCGTGGACGCGCTGGCCGAGGCGGGGATGGTGCCCCGGCTCCGTCTGGTGGAGGGACCGGCTTTGCGCACCGCCTGACACGGCCGTTTCGTGTCGGCGCGCCGAGTGGTCGATCGGATCAGGTGAACGGTCGGTAGTCGAAAAGGCGAAGGGAATATCCCCAGCGTGTAACGCCCATCACATGTTTTCTCCCCTGCTGGTCCGATGGTGTTTAACGGCGTTACGCAGAGTTTTTGCGCCGGGGGTGGTGGACGTGGTGGCGGTCTTTTCGTAACCTGTCCGAGATCTCGTGGCCCCTGGCCGTCGATGAGGCGGCGACGCGAGATTGCCGCCGGACGCAGCTTTGTCGGGAAGCTGGGAGCCGGAACCACCATCGCGCGCTTCACCTGTTGCGGGAGAACCTGTTGCGGGAGAACGCGGGCGATCGGCGGGACGAGCGGCGAAGAGGAACCCCCGACCTCTTCGTGCCCCGGTCCCCTCGGCGGCCGAGACGCAAAGGAGACCCGCGCGACCGTGCAGTCGCATCCAGTCAGGCGCGTGGTGTCAGGTGCCCTCGCCGCGGCTTCGGTGATCACCCTCGTCACCCTGGCCCAGCCGTCGGCCACCGCCGCCCCCATCCCCGTTCTCCAAGCCCCGCCCACCGGTTCGGACGCGCTCGCGCAGTACCGCGATCTCGCGGCCCAGGCCGAGAAACTCAACGAGGACCTGCTCAAGGCCCAGGACGACCTGAAGGCCAAGCAAGGTGAGCTCGACAAGGCCACCAACGACGTCAACGCGGCCAAGGACCAGGCCGCGGTGGCGAGCGCGAACCAGAAGAAGTACCAGACCGAGGTCGACAAGTTCGCCGGCGCGTCGTTCACCAGCGGCGTCCAGCTGAACAAGCTGTCGGCGCTGCTGGCCGGAACGTCCACGCAGGACTTCCTGGACCGCTCCTCGGCGCTCGAGGTCATCGCGACCGAGAAGAACGGCGCGATGGGCAACCTCACCGGCGCCGTCCAGCAGGCCACGGACGCCACGAACAAGGCGTCCGACGCGGCCAAGCGGGCGACCGACGCCCGTGACGCGGCGGCGAAGCTGACCTCGGACATCCAGGCCAAGCAGAAGACGCTGAACGACCAGATCGACCAGCTCAAGGCGGCCAACAAGAGCCTGAGCGCGCTCGACAAGGCCGCGCAGCGCGACACGGGCTCCGCGCCTCCGGGGCTCAAGGCCCCGACCGCGGACGCCCAGACCGCGCTGGACGCCGCCCTGAGCAAGCTGGGCAGCGCCTACGTCTGGGGTGCCACCGGGCCGAGCACGTTCGACTGCTCGGGCCTGATGCTCTGGGCGTACAAGCAGGCCGGCATCACCCTGCCCCGGTCCAGCCGGGAGCAGTCCACCTTCGGCGCCGCGGTACCGCGGGACCAGCTGCAGCCGGGCGACCTCGTGTTCTACTACTCGCCCGTTTCGCACGTCGGCATGTACGTCGGCAACGGCAAGATGGTGCACGCGCCCGACACCGGTGACGTCGTCAAGATTTCGCCGCTGCAGAGCCAGTACGCGGGAGCGCGACGCCCGACGTCGTGAATTCGCAGCACTGAGACAACGTGAGGGGCGGTACCGCACACGCGGTGCCGCCCCTTCGCCGTGTCATCCGAGGCTCCGCCTCGGGCCGGGGGCTTCGCCACCCGGAACCCCCGAACGAAGAGAGGTGGCGGCCGCTAGCCTCTGGGGCGTGCTCAAGACCCTGCTCGTGACCAACGACTTCCCGCCCCGGCCCGGGGGGATCCAGAACTACCTGAACTCCCTCGCCACCCGGCTGCCGGCGGACGACCTGGTCGTCTACGCGCCGTCGTGGGAGTCGCGGACGGGGTCGCACGAGGAGTTCGACGCCGAGGCGCCGTTCGAGGTCGTCCGGCACCCGACGTCACTGATGCTGCCGACGCCGGACGTGCTCCGCCGGGCGAAGCAGATCATGCGCGCGCGGGAGTGCGAAGCCGTCTGGTTCGGTGCCGCCGCGCCGCTGGCGCTGCTGGGGCACCCGCTGCGGCAGGCCGGGGCCCGTCGCGTCGTGGCGTCCACGCACGGCCACGAGGTCGGCTGGTCCATGCTGCCGGGCTCGCGCCAGGCGCTGCGGCGCATCGGCGACACCGTGGACGTCGTCACCTACGTCAGCCGCTACACCCGCGGCCGGTTCGCCGCCGCGTTCGGCGCGATGGCCGGGCTGGAACTGCTGCCGTCCGGTGTGGACACCGAGCTGTTCCGGCCGGACCCGGGCGCGCGTGCGGAGATCCGGGCGCGGCACGGCCTCGGCGACCGGCCGACGGTGGTGTGCGTGTCGCGGCTGGTCCCGCGCAAGGGCCAGGACCAGCTGATCCGCGCGATGCCGAAGCTGAAGGAACGGGTGCCCGGCGCGGCGCTGCTGATCGTCGGCGGCGGCCCGTACCGCAAGCGGCTGACCGAGCTGGTCACCGAGTACGGCGTCGAGCGCGACGTCGTCATCACCGGGTCGGTCCCGTGGGCCGAGCTGCCCGCGCACTACACGGCCGGTGACGTCTTCGCGATGCCGGCCCGCACCCGCGGCAAGGGCCTCGACGTCGAAGGCCTCGGCATCGTCTACCTGGAGGCTTCGGCGACCGGCCTGCCGGTGGTCGCGGGCAACTCCGGCGGCGCGCCCGAAGCCGTGCTGGACGAGGTGACCGGGCACGTCGTCGACGGCCGGGACGTCGGCCAGCTCGGCGAGACCGTCGCCAGCCTGCTCGCGGACCCGGTGCGGGCCCGCCGGATGGGCGAGGCGGGGCGCGCGTGGGTGACGGAGAACTGGCGCTGGGACGTCATGGCGGACCGGCTGTCCGGTTTGCTGGACGGCGACCCGGTGGCCGCCGTCCGCTGAGCGTCAGGGCGTGTAGAGCGCCGGGTGCCGCGGGTCGTCGACGCGCACCACGACGTCGGCCAGCGCGCTCGGGCCGGCTTCCTCCTCGTAGCGTTCGTAGGCCGGGAGCGCCCAGGCGTCCGGCACCCGGCGGCGCAGCGCGGCGGGGGAGAGCCACAGGTGCACGGCCAGGTCGAACGCCAGGCCGGCACCGAGCAGCAGCTCGCCGTCGAGGATGACGACACCGCCTTCGGGCACCGGCACGCGGGCGGCGCGGGTCGCGCGGTCGCGTTCGGCGTCCCACAGCGAGGGCAGGATCTCGCCGGAACCGCCGCCGGCCAGGGGATCGAGCACCTCGCGGCGCAGCGCGCCGAGGTCGAGCCAGTCGGTGTAGCGGGCGTCGGGGTTCGTGCGGCCGTGTTCGAAGCGCAGCGACGCCGGGCGCAGGAAGTCGCGCGCGGAGACGCGCAGGGCCGCGCGGCCGCGCAGGCGCAGCGGCTCGACCAGGGCGTCCGCGAGTTCTGTGGTCTCCGTCGCACCGGCCGCGCCGTCGATCGCCACCGCGATCCGGGGGCGCTCGGTGAGGGCGCCGATGCGGTCGGTCAGCTCTTCGGCCAGAACGGCGGGGGAGATCGGGCGGTAGCGCACGAGAAGAGATCCTCCACCCGGACCGGGGACGGTTTTCGTCGTCCCCCGATGGGATGATGCCGGTATGACTTCTTCAGTGGGGAAGACAGCCGAAGTCGGTTGGAACATAGGGGTTTCCCGCACCCTGCCGCATCCGGGCGCGGAGGTGTGGGACTTCCTGGTCAGCCGGGAGGGCGTCGCCATCTGGCTGGGCCCCGGCGTCGAGCTGCCGCGGGAAGCGGGCGCGGAGTACGAAACCGAAAACGGCACCGTCGGCGAGATCCGCAGTTTCGTGGCGGGCGACCGCGTCCGGCTCACCTGGCGGCCGCAGGACTGGGACCACGACTCCACGGTCCAGGTGCGCCTCAGCGGCTCGGGCGCCAAGACCACGCTGCGGTTCCACCAGGAATGGCTTTCGGACGCGGAAGAGCGCGAGGAACAGCGGGCATACTGGCAGGACGTGACCGATCGCGTGGTGGCGGCACTCGCCGAGCGCTGACGCGGCCGACTTCCAGGGGGAAAGCATGACGACGGTGGAAGTGGCTGAGGACTTCGCGCAGGACGCGCACCTGTTCGCCGAGTTGCTGCGCGGGGGCGGGCCGGTGCGCCGGGCCCGGATGCCGCGTGGCCTGGGCTGTTACATCGTGACGGACTTCGCGCAGGCCCGGGCGCTGCTGGCCGATTCCCGGCTGCGGAAGGACAGCCTGCAGGCGCACGCGCTGTTCGAGTCCAAGCTGCCGTCGGGGGCGACCACCCAAGGTGGCTTCGAGGACTCGCTGGGCCGCCACATGCTCAACATGGACCCGCCGGACCACTCGCGGCTGCGCAAGCTGGTCAACAAGGCCTTCACCGGCCGGACCGTGGCGCGGCTGCGGCCGCGGATCGAAAAGATCACCGCCGAGCTGCTCGACGCGCTGGCCGGGCGGGAGCGGGCCGATCTGCTGCCGTCCTTCGCCGCGCCGCTGCCGATCACGGTGATCTGCGAGCTGCTCGGCGTCGCGGCCGAGGACCGCACGGAGTTCGCGGACTGGTCGAAGACGCTGCTGAGCTCGTCGGAGCCGGAGGACGCGCAGGCCGCGGCCCAGAACATGTTCGGCTACCTCACCGGCCTGATCGCGCAGAAGCGCGCCGAGCCGGCCGAGGACCTGCTGTCGGACCTGGTGCACGCGAGCGACGACGGCGATTCGCTGTCCGAGCCCGAGCTGGTGTCGATGGCCTTCCTGCTGCTGGTCGCCGGGCACGAGACCACGGTCAACCTGATCGCCAACAGTGTGCTGGCGCTGCTTCGCGAGCCGGAGCAGCTCGCCCTGCTGCGTGACGACCCGGCGCTGCTGCCGAACGCCGTGGAGGAGTTCCTCCGCTTCGACGGCCCGATCCACCTGGCCACCCTGCGGTTCACCGTGGAGCCGGTCGAGGCGGGCGGGGTGACGATCCCGGAGGGCGAGTTCGTGCTGATCTCGCTGCTGGGCGCCAACCGCGACGAGGCGCGCTACGCCGAGCCGGACAAGCTCGACATCACGCGCGCGGCGGGCGGCCACCTGGCGTTCGGGCACGGCATCCACTACTGCGTCGGCGCGCCGCTGGCCCGGCTGGAGGCCGAGATCGCCCTGGGGGGCCTGATCGCGCGGTTCCCGGACCTCGCGCTGGACGCAAAGCCGGACGAGCTGGCCTACCGGCCCAGCTCGCTGATCCACGGCCTGGAGTCCCTGCCGGTCCGGCTGCGCTGATTTAATCGGCGGATGGACTCCGCCGACCTCCTCGCCTTGGACGCCCAGCACGTGTGGCACCCGTATGCGCCGATGCCGGCGAAGGTGGCTTCGCTGCTGGTGTCCGAGGCGAGCGGGGTGCGGCTGAAGCTCGCCGACGGCCGGGAGCTGGTCGACGGGATGTCGTCGTGGTGGTCGGCGATCCACGGCTACCGGCACCCGGTGCTCGACGCCGCGCTCGCCGATCAGGCCGGGCGGATGAGCCACGTGATGTTCGGCGGCCTGACGCACGAGCCCGCGATCACCCTGGCGAAGACGCTGGTCGACCTGACCCCGGACGGGCTCGAGCACGTCTTCCTCTGCGACTCCGGCTCGGTGTCGGTCGAGGTCGCGGCGAAGATGTGCCTGCAGTACCAGCGTTCCCGCGGGCTGCCGGAGAAGCGGCGGCTGCTCACCTGGCGCGGCGGCTACCACGGTGACACGTTCACGCCGATGAGCGTCTGCGACCCCGACGGCGGCATGCACGCGCTGTGGCGCGGGGTCCTGCCGGAGCAGGTTTTCGTGCCCGCGCCGCCGTCCGGCTTCGACACCCCACCCGATCAGTCCTATGTGGACATGCTCGCCGAGGAGATCGCCCGGCACGCCGGGGAACTGGCCGCGGTCATCGTCGAGCCGGTGGTGCAGGGGGCCGGTGGGATGCGCTTCCACCACCCCGCCTACCTGCGCGCGCTGCGGGAGCTGACCGAGGCGCACGGCGTGCTGCTGATCTTCGACGAGATCGCCACCGGGTTCGGCCGCACCGGCGCGCTGTTCGCGGCCGAGCACGCGGGCGTGACGCCGGACGTGCTGTGCCTCGGCAAGGCGCTGACCGGCGGTTACCTGAGCATGGCCGCGGCGCTGTGCACGCCCGAGGTCGCCGACGGCATCTCGCGCGGCGCGCTGCCGGTGCTCGCGCACGGCCCGACGTTCATGGGCAACCCGCTCGCCTCGGCGGTCGCGAACGCCTCCCTCGGGCTGCTGGCGGACGGGGCCTGGAAGCGGGACGTCACGCGCGTCGAGAAGGGCCTGCTGGACGGCCTCGCCCCGGCGCGCGACCTGCCGTCGGTGGTCGACGTGCGCGTGCTCGGCGGGATCGGCGTGCTGCAGCTCGACCACCCGGTGGACATGGCCGTGGCGACGGACGTCGTGACCGCGCAGGGCGCGTGGCTGCGGCCGTTCCGCGACCTGGTCTACGCGATGCCGCCGTACGTCACGGACGACGCGGACCTCGCGGTGATCACCGGGGCGATGCTGGCGGTGGCGGAGAAGGCGTGATCACCCGCGGGAGACTCCAGGGCCTCGTAAACACTGGATTTCAGCCCATCGGGTGTGACCGCGGGCACAGCGAGACCCGAAGGTCCCTCATCGTCGCTCTGCGTGCAAACCCATGATCCACACCACGCGAACGGCGGAGTCGGCGAGTGTGAAAGGCCGGCTTCCCGGAGCTGATCCCGTACCTTTGTAAACGCGAGAAATGCTTGCATAGCGGACTTTTCGCGCGGTTTCGGCGATCCTGCCCCCATGATCGAGATCGTTCGTGGAGAGCACGACACCGGACCCCCGTCCCGCACGCCGTTCCTGGAAAACCTGAAGCACGACCTACCCGCCTCGATAGTCGTTTTCCTCGTCGCCGTACCGCTTTCCCTCGGCATCGCGCTCGCCGCCGGGGCCCCCGTGCTCGCGGGACTCGTCTCCGCCGTCGTCGGCGGCCTGGTCGCGAGCGTCTTCGGTGGATCGCCGCTGCAGGTCAGCGGCCCGTCCGCCGCCCTCACCGTGGTGCTGGCCGACACGATCGCCACCCACGGCTGGCCCGTCACCTGCGCGATCACCGTCGCCGCGGGCCTGCTCCAGATCCTCTTCGGCCTCACCCGCACCGCCCGCGCCGCGCTCGCGGTGTCGCCGGCCATCGTGCACGGCCTGCTGGCCGGCATCGGCGTCACCATCGTCCTGGGCCAGCTGCACGTGGTCCTGGGCGGCACCGCGCAGGGCTCCGCGCTCGCCAACGTCGTCGCGCTGCCGGCCCGGATCGCCGCACACCACGACCAGGCCGTGCTGATCGGGGTCGTCACCCTCGCCGTGCTGGTGGCCTGGCCGCGGCTGCCACGCCCGGTCCGCCGCTTGCCCGCGCCGCTGGCCGCCATCGCGCTGGCCACCGGCCTGTCCGTCGCGACCGGCATGGTCCTGCCGCGCGTCGACCTGCCCGCCGGGCTGCCGTCGCTGCACGTCGTGCCGCGGCTGCCCGACGGCGGCTGGGGCGGGTTCGCCCTCGCCGCCGTCACCATCGCGCTGATCGCCGGCCTCGAGAGCCTGCTGTCCGCGGTGTCGGTCGACAAGCGCCGCGGCGGCCCGCGCACCGACCTCGACCGCGAACTGGTCGGGCAGGGCATGGCGAACGTCGCCGCCGGCGCGCTCGGCGGGTTCCCGGTCACCGGCGTCGTCGTGCGCAGCATGACCAACTACGAAGCCGGCGCGCGGACGCGGATGTCGGCGATGCTGCACTGCCTCTGGATCCTCGCCGCGTGCCTGCTGCTCACCGGGACGCTGCGGCTGATCCCGCTGGCCGCGCTCGCCGCGCTGCTGGTCTACGTCGGGACGAAGCTGGTCAACCCGGCCGCGCTCAAGGACGTCTACCGCCACGGCGACCTCCCGGTGTACGTCGTCACCCTGGCCGGCGCGGTCGCGGTCAACCTCCTCACCGGCGTCGCGGCCGGGATACTGCTCGCGCTCGCGCTGATGCTGCGGCGGATGATCTTCTCCGGGATCCACGTCGAACGGCAGGGTGACCGCCACCGCGTCGTCATCGAAGGCGCGCTGACGTTCCTGTCCGTGCCCCGGCTGACCCGGGTGCTCGCCGAGGTGCCCGCGCACGCCGAGGTCACCCTGGAACTGCTCGTCGACTACCTCGACCACGCCGCGTTCGACTGCCTGCGCGGCTGGCAGCAGGCGCACGCCGGGCCGGTGACGGTCGACGAGATCGGCCACCCGTGGTTCGAACGCGGCCGCGCGGGGACGCCGACCGTGCGCCGGGGCCTCGCCGCGCGGGTGGTGCCGCGCTGGCTGGCGCCGTGGTCGGAGTGGCAGGCCGAGCACGTCGCGCTGCCCGCGCAGCGCACCGCGAGCTCCCTGCTGTGCCGTGGCGCGTCGGAGTTCCAGCGCCGCACCGCGCCGCTGCTGCGCGACACCTGGACCGGCCTCGCCGACGGCCAGGAGCCGCACACCCTGTTCATCACCTGCGGTGACGCCCGGATCGTGCCGAACCTCATCACGACCAGCGGGCCGGGCGACCTGTTCACGGTCCGCAACATCGGCAACCTCGTCCCGCCGGCCGACGGCGGCGCCGACTCGTCGGTCGGCGCGGCGATCGAGTACGCCGTCGGGGTGCTCGGGGTCGCGGAGATCGTGGTCTGCGGGCACTCCGGCTGCGGGGCGATGAAGGCGCTGCTCGGCCAGGCGCCCCCGGGCCTGGACCGGCTCGGCGCCTGGTTGCGCCACGGCGAGCCCACGCTGCGGCGCCGCGTCCGGGAAGCGCCGCTGCTGCTCGGCGGCCGCCGTCCCGCCGCCGAGGCCGACCAGCTGGCGCTGCAGAACGTCGTGCAGCAGCTGGAAACCCTGCGCGGCTACCCGGTGGTGGCCGCGGCCCTGGACCGCGGCGGGCTCCGGCTGACGGGCATGTACTTCGACGTGGGAGCCGCCCAGGTGTCCCTCTTGGACGACGCGGCCCGGGGGTTCGTCCCGGCGGGCTCGCTCACGCCCTGACCTGAAGCGGCCCGATGTGGCGTTGGGGGGGGGCGACGCACCCAAACCCCCCACGGGGCGCGCGGGCCCCCCTGTGGTGCCCCGGGTTACCCGGCGGCCGCCCGGCCCGGGGC
>NZ_JBICSQ010000134.1:0-14745 GCF_043197175.1 Amycolatopsis sp. NPDC049252 | reverse complement strand
CGCGGTGGACTGGGGGGCTGGGGGCCAGGACAGGGCGCCGGCCGGTTCGTCGCCCCCCCGGGCGACGACGAACCGGACCGACGGCGCCGAAGCGCCGAGCCCAAGGGCCGCCCCGGCGAGCTCGTGCTCGCCGTATCTGGATGCGGTCACCACCCCGACAGCCCCGGTGCGCCGGCACATCGGGCCCATCTCGTGCTCCCGGTAGGACACCGGGAACGGGGTGACGATCGCGCCGATCCGCACGATCGCGAGGAACGCCTGGACCAAGGCCGAGCAGTTCGGCAACTGCACGGCCACCACGTCACCTGCTCGCACCCCTCTGGCGAGCAGGAAAGCGGCCAGGACGTCGACACGTTCGTCGAGCCGGTTCCAGGTCCACCGCACCGGGTCGCGTCCGACCAGTGCGGTGGTGTTCGGTGGATCGACCAGCGCGAGACCCTCCGGGTCGGCACCTACCCGCTCCTTCACGAGCCGGTCGATCGTCTCCGCACTCCACCATCCCCGTGCCCGGAGATCCCGGGCACGACCCTCTCGATGGCATCTCATGAACGGAGGTTTTCCAGCTGGTCCGCCCGGACCCAGGTCGCGTGAAAACCGAGCGGGACACGCTGGGGAAGCAGGACCCTGGCCACGGGTCCGGCAGCGAGATCGGCGGCGTCGAAGATGTCCAGTTCCGAGCGGCCATCCCGCTCGTCCTGCACGAACGTCACCAGATAACCGTCCGCCGAATCGACGGATGCGCCATCGCGGGGTGCGAAGGGCGCCTCACTGCCCCACCGGCCGGGACCGAACCGGTATTCGGTCTTGGAGCCGGCAAGATTGTCGTAGCGCACGAGCCCGTCGAACTTCAGCGTCGACTCGGGCGAGATGTGCACCGTGTAGGAGTACCGGTTCCGTGCGCCGACACCTCGGGAGTCGACGGTCGGGAACTCGGTGTTGGCGTCGTCGAGCGGCGTCTCGTGGCACGCGCCGGTCCGCAGGTTGAAGCGGTAGCGGTGCAGCTGAGCGTCCAGCCGCAGGTAGGAGAGCATCTTCGCCAGTGGCGTGTGGGCGTCGGCCCGCGGTTGCGGCTTCTGCACGCGGCAGACGTCGAGGACGACCTCCTCGCCCTCTTCCCAGGCGTTGACGACGTGGTAGATGTAACACGGGCTCGCCTCGAACCAGCGGATCTGGCTACCGTCCCCGTAGCGTGGCAGCACGCCGAACCGGCTCGGCATCGAGCGGTCGAAGTGCAGCTTGTGCCGGCCCTGTTTCGCGGCCTGGAGGTCCTGGACCAGCGGCAGGTCCATCAGCACCGCGTAGTGCTCGGTGATGGCCATGTCGTGCGGCAGACGCGGGCCGGGCAGCGCGATCTCGGTGGTCTGCACGACCTGGCCGTCGGCGCTGATCACGCCGTAGCGCAGGTACGGCGGGCGCGGGCCGTAGTCGAACCAGAACAGCTCGCCGGTGGCCTCGTCCACCTTGGGGTGGGCCATCATGTCGCCGACCAGCGTGCCGAGGAAGTCCTCGGCGCCCAGCGTCTCCAGGGAGAGCGGGTCGATCCCGTACGGCGAGCCGCACAGGTACCAGGTGGCGAGGATGCGGCCGCGGTGGAAGACGACGTCGGTGTTGGCGTTGTCCTTCAGCCCCAGGCCGTGGCCGTTGCCGAACGGGTTGCCCTTCGGGTTCTCCATGACGCCGGTCCAGAGGCCCTTGCCGGCCTCGGACTCGGCCTCGAAGGCCTTCGTGCGGACCCAGCGGTTGCGGTAGCGGGCCTTGCCGTTCTCCAGGTGGACGGCGTGGATCATGCCGTCGCCGTCGAACCAGTGGTAACGGCCTTCCGGGGCGAACCGCGGATTCGGCCCGTTGCGCAGGTAGACGCCGTTGAGGTCCTTCGGGATCTCGCCGATGACCTGCAGGTCTTCCGCGTCGATCTCGGTGCCGACCGGGGCGTAGACGCCCAGCAGGTAGGGGTTGGCCTCGTCGCCGTCCGCCGTCCGGGCCACCATCAGCGGCTGTTCGGAGGTGCTGGTCATCGGGCTTCTCCCTGGATCTCGGGCTCACCGCGCTGGCTGATGGAGACGAGACTATGATTTGTGTAGCCAGGTGTCAATAGGCTTCTTTTGCTGTAGCCAGGTGTACGCTTGGCCGCGATGTAACAAGGGGGAACACACGTGACGGAAGCGACTGCACATCGGGTGCGGCCCGCGGGGGATCCCCTCCGCCGAGCGCTCGAGCTCGTGGGCGACCAGTGGACGCTGCTGATCCTGCAGAGCCTCTTCCTGCGCTTCCGGCGCTACGAGGAGCTGCGCCTGCGCCTGGGCATCTCCCCGACCGCGCTCTCCGGGCGCCTGCGGGACATGGTGGAGGCGGGCATGCTCACGCGCGTGCCGTACCGGGACGCCCGCCGCACGCGGCACGAGTACCGGCTCACCGAGCGCGGCCTCGAGCTGTGGCCGCTGCTGATTTCGATCTGGGCCTGGGAACGCGAGTGGGTCGAAGGCCGCCGTGAGGTGCTGCCGACACTGATCCACCTCGACTGCGAGCTGGCTACATCAGCGCCTCTGGGCTGCGGCGCCTGCGGACGCCGGGTCGACGCGCGCGACGTCCGGGCTTCGCGGCTGGACTCGACCGGTGTCGCGGCGGCGACGGCGTCCAAGCGCTTCCGCCGCAAGGACGCCGAATCCCTGGCCGGCGACCCGATGATGTTCTTCCCGGACACGATGGAGCTGCTCGGCGACCGCTGGTCGACCGGCCTGCTGGTCTCGGCCCTGCTCGGCTGCCACCACTTCTCGGAGTTCGAGCGCGAGCTGGGCATCGGCCCGAGCGTGCTCTCGGCCCGGCTGAGCAAGCTGGTCGAGGTCGGGGTGCTGCGCACCGGCACGGCGCAGACCCGCACGGACGCCCGCGACTACCGGATGACGGCGAAGGGCCTGGCGTTCTTCCCGGCGCTGGCGTTCATCGCCGAGTGGTCGCGCGGCTTCGAGGTCGCCGGCCAGAAGCCGGACATCACGCTGAGCCACGTCGAATGCGGCAACCGGCTGCGGCCGATCCTCCTGTGCGACCACTGCGGCCGCCCGCTGACCCGCAAGTCCGTGCAGTTCGGCGGGGTGCCGACGCCCAAGCACTGACCGCGTGACCAAATCGACTCGCCAAGGACCCCGTCCACTGCCAGGCTGGAGGGGTCACACGTCGTCAGTTCCGGAGGTAAGCATGAGTGAACCGAATCCCTCGCCCAGCGGCGAGGAGGAGGACGACGTCAAGCGCAAGTTCCGCGAGGCGCTGGAGCGCAAGCAGGCGCACGCCCGGTCCGGAGCGTCGCACGAGAGCGGCGGCGGCAAGAACCAGCACGCCCACGGTCCGGCCGCGAACAAGCGGACCTTCCGCCGCAAGAGCGGCTGAGTTTTCCCCGACTGCGAAGGCCCCCATCGCTCGCGATGGGGGCCTTCGGTGTGTTCCGGGGAGAGAGCAGCCCCCGCCCGTCCCTGGGGGGCGTCCCCTGTCCAGTCTATCGGTGGCCACCGATAGAACCGGCCGGAAAGCCGCTGGACAGGTCACTTGTCCACATCACGACGAGGCTGTGGACAAACGGCTATGGGGTCAACGTGCCCAGGTGGTCCAGGGCCACGAACTCGCTGGCCGGGCTGGCCGCCGCCACCGCGGCGCGCAGCGTCGCCAGGCCCCCGTTGGGGTCCTTCGCCTGGCCCAGCGGGAGGTCGAAGTCGTCCCAGTGGGTCGCCGCGACGTAGCGCGGGTTGCCCAGCGTGCGCAGCAGCCGCGGCACGTACTGCGTCACCTTCGCGCCGCCCGCCGGGACCAGCACGACGTCCGGGCGCAGGCCGGCCAGCTCGGACTCGACGTAGTTCGAGCCGCCGAAGTCGAGGACGCTCGCCCCGCCACCGGTCACCTGGTAGGCCAGCGTGCCGCCCTCGTACAGGTCCTCGATGACCTTCGGCCTGTCCCGCCGGGACAGCGGCCGCGAGCCGGGGAACGGCACCCGCGCCCGCGCGCCCGTCGCCGAGTGCAGGGACCGGAAGATCCGGATCGAGTAGCCGTCGAAGGTCAGGTCCTCGCCGCCGCTCGCGATCGCGAGCTGGTCCTCCGGTGCACCGAGCGCGGCCATGAGACTCAAATGGGTCTCGGTGCCGAACACCGTGGCGCCGGTGCGTTTCGCCAGGTAGGGGACGTCGGTGAGGTGGTCGTAGTGGCCGTGGGTGACGAGGATGTGGTCCGCGCGCAGCTCGCCGCGGTCGACGTACCCGTCGATCAGCGCCTTGTTCACCGACAGCGGCGTCTTCGGGTCCGCGCCCGCGGGGGTGTACGTCCCGGTCCTGAACCGGGTCAGCCACGGGTCGATCAGGATCGTCCTGGTGCCGGCCGAGCCCGGCACGCGGATCTCCCAGCCGTTGTTCCCCCACCACCGCAACGTCATCCGCGAAGTCCCCCGGGTGGCTGACGGAGCCGCTGAAGCCGCCGTCGCCCCGGCCAGGATCGTGGCCGCCGCCGCGCCCGCGCCGAACAGCCCGCGCCTGCTGAGTCCTGTGTTCATGGCCGCCACCCGATCACGGGTCCGGCGCGGCTGTCCAAGATCGGCACGTCGGCATGTCGATATGTGAACGGCTATTGTCGCAGCGTGGACCACCTCCGTTCGCTGCGCTACTTCCTGGTGGTCGCCGAGGAACTGCACTTCGGCCACGCCGCCGACCGGCTCGGCATCGCGCAGCCGCCGTTGAGCCAGCGGATCAAACGGCTCGAAGCCGAACTGGGCGCGAAGCTGTTCGACCGCGGCCGCCGCGTCACGCTGACCGAAGCCGGCGAAGTGCTTCGAACCGAGGCCCGCGACCTCCTCGCCCGCTGGGACCGGATGACGGCACTGGTCGCGAAGGCCGAGCGCGGCGAGATGGACGCCCTGCGCGCGGGTGTGCCGCCGGAGCTGCCGGGCCGGGTGCTCGCCGCGATCCTCACGGCGTTCGCCGAGCGGAGCCCCGGCGTCCGGCTGGACCTGCAGGAGCTGACCACCGCCGAGCAGACCCGGTTGCTGGCCGACCGCGAGCTGGACGCCGGGCTGCTGCAGCTGCCGGTGGACGTCGTCGGGCTCGACCTCGGGCCGGCGATCGACACTCCCCTGGGTGTCGTGCTCCCCCGCGATTCGCCGCTCGCCCGCCGCGCTGCACTCGCCCTGGCCGATCTGGCGGGCGAAGGCCTGGTCCACGCGCCCCGCGCCGCGGCGCCCGGGAGTTACGACGCGCTGCTGCGCACCTGCTGGGAGCACGGCTTCCGCCCGGCGGCGGTGCGCCACGCCCGCAACCCGGAGTTCGCGCTGGGCCTGGTCCTGGCCGGGCACGGCGTCGCGTTCGAACCGGCGGCCCGCAAGGAACCCCGCGTGGTCTGGCGCCCGTTGAAGGACCAGCTGGACGCGCGGATGGCGTTCGCGTGGCCGTCGTCGAGCCCGCACCCGCAAGCGGCGACGCTCGCCGCGATCGCCGCGGAAGTCCTGCGCGGCGACGGCGTCTCGCGGATCGTGCCACCGGATCCGAGCGGAGCCCGGCCGTGGGACGTCTTCTACGAACGCAGCTGACGGCAGCGTGCCCCCGCCCGTCCCTGGGGGGCGTCCCCTGTCCAGTCTATCGGCGACCCCCGACGAGACCGCTCGGAAAGCCGCTGGGCAGCCGGGTTGTCCACATCACGGCGAGGTTGTGGACAACAGCCGGGTGAGGGCGCAGCTGCTCCCCACCGGTACCGGTCGTGAGTGGCAAAAAGGGTTCTGGCGGAGTTGCGTTTGCCGACCTACAACTCGTGCTGGCCGCGGCCTTGCGGGACGGCCGACGCGTCGCGCAGTGGCCAACACGCCGTCCGGAACGGCCAACACGCTGACCGCAGTGGCCAACATTCCCGGGTTTGCCGGCGAGTTGGCCGTTGCGGTCCGCGGGCGCCGGGCTTCGCCGCGATCGAGCCGCGGAGGCCGGGCCTGTGGGTGACCGAATATGGTTGGCGACCCTTAGCCGCACCGCCTCACACACCCGGTAGGTCACAAACGGCGGGTTCGTCCTAACCCGACCAAGCACTCACGAACGCAGCTGCTCCGCGGCCACCCGGGCCGCGTCGCCGATGGCGCGGTCGATGTCCGGGCGTCGCAACGTCTCCGCGCCGCCGAGCGTGAAGACCGCGATCGCGTACGACGTGCCGTCCGGGTAGGTCGCGATGCCGATCTCGTTGCGGATGCCCGGCATCGTGCCCGTCTTGGCCGCGACCGTGACCTCCGGTGGGAAGCCCGCCGTGAGGCGGTGCCAGCTGACCTGGGCCGACAGCCAGGCGAGGACCTGCGGGCCGGCGACGTCGTCACTCCAGATCGCCGACAGCAGGCGGGTCATCTCCCGTGGGGTGCTCGCCGTGGTGCGAAGCGGATCCAGGGCGCGCAACGGGCGTCCGGAAGCCGTGTCCTCCATGATCGTGCGCAGCAGGTCGCGCGGGGCGCCGATGATCGTCGTGCGGGTGAGACCCAGCTCGGCCAGCAGCGACCGGACGTTCTCCACGCCGACGCGGTCGAACAGCAGGTCCGCGGCCGTGTTGTCGGACACCGACAAGGCCAGTAGCGCCGCGTCGCGCAGGCTGTACTCGACGTCGTCGGCGAAGCCGGCCGAGCCGCTGCCGCCGAGCCGGTCGGCGGCAAGGGCGCGGACCCGGTCCGCCGGGTCGAGCAAACCCGCCGCGACCTGACGGGCGAACTCGAACGCCAGTGCCACCTTCACCACGGACGCCAGGACGACCGGCGAGTCGGCGTCGCAGCAGACCTCGGCGGCGGAACCGAGCCGGCGGACGTGCAGGAAACCCCGCACGCCCACCGCCTCGAACAAAGCGGGAAGACTCACACGGTCATGATGGACCGCAGCCGCCCGACCTCCGCCATCCGGCGCTCGGCGAGCCGGTCGGCCGCCGTCGCCGGGGGCACGCCGTCGGCGTCGGCCAGCGCGAACACGGCCTTCGTCGTGTCGAAGATCGCGGTGGTCTTGCGCTTGGCGCGCGCGAAGTCGAAACCGTGGCGCTCGTCGTCGACCTGGATCACGCCACCGGCGTTGACCAGGTAGTCCGGCGCGTACAGGATCCCGCGGTCGGCGAGCTGCTTGTCGACGCCCACGTGCGCGAGCTGGTTGTTCGCCGCGCCGCACACGATGCGCGCGCCGAGCACCGGCACGGTCTCGTCGTTCAGCACGCCGCCGAGCGCACACGGCGCGAACACGTCCAGCTCGGCGCGCAGCAGGGTGTCCACATCGGACACCGCCTTGACGTCCGGGTACAGCGAAAGGGTGCGCTCGATCGCCGGCGCGTAGACGTCGGTGATCGTCACCTGCGCCCCGGCCTCGACCAGGTGCCCCACCAGGATGTGCCCGACCTTGCCGACGCCGGCCACGCCGACGCGCTTGCCGGCCAGGTCCGGGCTGCCCCAGAGGTGCTCGGCCGAGGCGCGCATGCCCTGGAAGACGCCGAACGCGGTCAGCACGGACGAGTCGCCGGCGCCACCGTCCTCGGGCGAACGGCCGGTGACGAAGCGGGATTCGCGGGCCACGACGTCCATGTCGTGCACGAACGTGCCCACGTCGCAAGCGGTGATGTAGCGGCCGCCCAGGGACTGCACGAAGCGCCCGTACGCGCGCAGCAGCGCTTCGGACTTGAGCGTCTTCGGGTCGCCGATGATGACGGCCTTGCCGCCGCCGAGGTCGAGCCCGGCCAGCGCGTTCTTGTACGCCATGCCCTTCGACAGCGCGAGGACGTCGTCGAGCGCGTCGGTTTCGGTGGCGTAGGGGTGGAAGCGCGTCCCGCCCAGTGCGGGGCCCAGCGCCGTGGAGTAGATGCCGATGATGGCCTTCAGGCCACTGGCTTCGTCGTGGCAGAACACGACCTGTTCGTGCCCGGAGCTCCGGGCGAACACTCCTTCGGTCACGGTGGTGACTCCTTTGTCTCCCGCGTCCGGTTCGTGGCCGGGACGCGCTTCGATGGGGTGGCGGGACCGAGCGCGGAGGTCGTCCGACTGCGGGTTCCCGGCACCAACCTAGATCGCCGCCGCTCGCCGGACCAGTACAGGTCCCGCGATACGGACCGGTAATCTCAGCCGCGCACCACCGCGCCGAGAGTGCCCATCGCCGTCTCCAGCTGCGTGTCCGACAGGTACGGCGCCGGGCCGAAGCGCAGGTACGGCCCCCGGCTGTCGGTGCGGACGCCCTGTTCGGCCAGCGCGGCCTGCAGCGCACCGGCGTCGGCGCAGCGCAGCGAGAGGAACCCGCCGAGCATGCCGAGCGGTGTCTCGCGGTCGCGGGTGACGACGTCCTCGGGCAGGGCGAGCTTGTCGAAGACGTCGGTGAGCAGGCCCACCTGGTGCTGCGACACCTCGCGGAGGAACTCCGGTGCGAGGCCCTGCTCGGCGAAGAACCGCTGGACGCGGGCGCCGCGGTAGTGGCTCGCCGGGTCGTAGGTGGCGCCGGCGAACCGGTCGCCGCCGGTGGCGTAGGCGACCCCGCCGGGACGCCGTTCGTCGGCGAGAGCGCCGAACTCGGCGTACCAGCCGGTGATGACCGGCCGCAGCTCCTGGGCGTGCGCGGGCAGCCGCAGGAAGCAGTTGCCCTCGCCCAGCTGCAGGTACTTGTAACCGCCGCCGAGCACCCAGGCGTTGGTCAGGCCCAGGTCGTGCAGCGGGAACGGCACCACGCCGAGCGCGTGGTAGGCGTCGACGACCAGCTCGATCGACCGGTCGCGGCAGGCGTCGGCGAGGTGCGCGAGGCCCGGGACCAGCCGGGACGTCTCGAACAGCACCGCCGACACGAGCACCGCCGCCGTGTGGTCGTCGACCTCGGCGGCGACCCGCTCGGCCAGCGTCGTCACCGGCTCGACCGGCACCCGCACGACCTCGACGCCCTCCTCTTCGAGGCGGGCGAGCTGGCGGCGCAGGGTGTGGAACTCGCCTTCGGTGGTGACCAGCCGTGGTCTTCGGGGCAGCTCCATCGCCGACAGGAAGCGCAGCACGAGGTCGTGCGTGCTCGCGCCGAGCGCGTACTCGCCGTGCGGGTCGCCGAGCAGCAGGCGGAAGCCGGCACGCAGCTCATCGGCCTTCGCGAAGGCGCGCTCCCACTTCAGGTCGACGTCCCGGGCGGCATCCGCGAAGGACTCGAGGAGCCCTTCCTCGGCGACGTCGGGCCAGGCCTGGTGCGAATGCCCGGACAGCAGGAGGCGTTCCCGCACCGAGAACCGCGTGTAGTGCGCGGCCAGGGCGTTCGAGTCCGCGCGGATTTCGTCGAGCGAGGTCACAATCGGCTCCGTACTGCCCAGAGATCCGGGAACATCGGCTGGAAAAGCGTGGTACGCAGGTAAGTCGCGCCGGATGATCCTCCTGTCCCGGTCTTGTCGCCGATGGTGCGTTCGACCATCTTCACGTGCCGGTAGCGCCACTCCTGCATCCCTTCATCGAGATCCACCAGACATTCGGCGACGACCGACGGGCCGCCGTCGTCGCGGTACATGTCCAGCAATATCGCCTGCAGGGCCGGGGAGGGCTCCACCGGTCGAGTGACGTCTCGATCACACTCGACCGGGTAGCCAGAAGCCTTGAGGTACGCGAGAAAAGAGTCGAACAACGACGGCCGCGCCATCGCGTCGGAGATCCGTTTCCGCTGCTCGCCACCCTCGGGGTAGTGCGCGAACACGCGCTCGTCGCGCCGCCCGAGCACCGCTTCCAGTTCGCGGAACTGGGCCGATTGGAAGCCGCTGGAGGCGTCCAGCCGGGTGCGGAAACTGGTGAACTGGCTGGGCGTCATGGTTTCCAGCACGTCGATCTGCGCGACGGCGACCTTGAGGATCGACAGGATCCGCCGCACGGTGCGGATCGCGTGCGCGGTCGTGCCCGCTTCGAGGCACTCCTGCAGGTACGTCGCTTCGTGCAGCATCTGCTTGAACCACAGTTCGTACACCTGGTGGATCACGATGAACAGCAGCTCGTCGTGCTCCTCCGAACGCGGGCGCTGGGCTCCCAGCACCTCGTCCAGCGCCAGGTACGAGGTGTAGCTCAGGGCTTCCTGCGTGGCGGAGTCGATGTCGGTCATCCTCGGGTCACCTCGTCGAAATGGCGCTGGGCAGCGGGAGCCAGCTCGGTGTACAGATCGTGGAACAGCTCGACCGCGGCCGCCCGGTGATCCGGTGCGGGCACCAGGTCGGCGGGCAGCTCCGGGTCGAGCGACGGGAACGCGCGGAAGGTGTGCACCAGCCGCGTCCGGACGTCGAACGCGGTCCGGTCGGCCAGGTCTTCGCCGCGGTGACCGCCGAACTGCTCGACGAACGCCGTGTAGCGCGCGGCCAGCTCGTCGAGGTCCCAGGCCCGGCCGGCGAACCGGCGGACGTCGAGCGCGGCGGACGGCCGGCCGAGCAGCAGCCCGGCGTGCTCGGTGACGTCCAGCTCGGCGAGCAGCGCGAGCACCTCGGCCTCGCGGTCGTGCGGGGCGATCCAGGTGCCGTCCTGGTACGGCCCGAAGCCGAGGAACCGCAGCCGCCGGACCAGGCGTTCTCTGGCCTGTCGGCGCGTTTCGGGGATGCTCTGCCAGAGCACCGTCCACTCGCCGGCGGGCCGCTCGCGGCGGCCGAGGGAGAAGATCCGGTGGTCGCCGTCGGCGAGCAGGGCGACCGTGCGGCGGGTCAGCGAGTAGTGCACCGTGCGGCCCTCGCGGTGGCGCGTGAGCAGGCCGCGCCGCACCAGGCGGGTGAGCGCGATCCGGGCCGCGCCGTCGGAAAAGCCCAGCTCGGCGAGCACCGCGACCAGGCCGCCCGACCACACCCGGCGTGTCTCGCGCGGGTGGACGTAGCTGCCCAGCAACGTCACGACCAGCTCCTGGGGGCTGGCTTCGAAGGCGTCGGCGGGCACGGGCGCAACTCTATACACCTCAGGCCGCTGCGGTGTAGCTTGATTTGCGTGACGTACTTCGCGGACCTCAGCTCGCGGCAGGTCGACGCGCTGGTCGCGGGTGACCGCGTCCCCGTGCTGATGCTCCCGCTGGGCGCGATCGAGCCGCACGGCCCGCACGCGCCGCTCGCGACCGACCCGCTGATCTCGCGCGGGATGTGCGAGCGCGCGGCGTCCCGGCTGGCCGCCGACGACGACCTCCGGGTCTTGATCCTCCCGGAGATCCCGTACGGCGTGACGCGGTTCGCGGCCGGGTTCGCCGGCGGCGTCCACATCGGCGAGGAGACGCTGCACGCACTGCTCGTGGACGTCGGAGCCGCGCTGATCGGCCAGCGGCTACCCCGAATCCTGCTGGTCAACAACCACTTCGAGCCCGCGCACCTGGTCACGCTGCGCCGCGCGGTGGAGACGCTCAACTTCGCCTACGACGGGCACGTCGCGCTGCTGGACCTGGTCCGGCGGCGGCACGCGCGGCGCCTCACCGAGGAGTTCCGGTCGGGCGAATGCCACGCCGGGCGGTACGAGACGTCGCTGGTGCTGGCCGACCGGCCGGAGCTGGTCGACCAGGTCGTGATGCGGGAGCTGCCGCACGTGCCGGTCAGCCTGGCTTCGGCGCCCGAGGACGGTGGTTTCCGCGAGATGGGGATGGCCGACGCCTACTGCGGCAAGCCCGCCGAAGCGACGGCCGCGGAAGGCGAGGAGACGTTCTCGGTCCTGACCGACCTGCTGGTGGAAGCGATCCGGGAGCTGGCCCGTGCCTGAGCCGTTCAACCTCGCCACGCACTTCGTCGACCGGCACGTTCTCGAAGGCCGAGGTGACCGGACCGCGTTGCACGTCGGCTCGCGGACGGTCAGCTACGCGTCCTTGGCTCGGCTGGTGAACCAGGCCGGGCACGTGCTGCGTGACGCCGGTGTCCGAAGTGGACAGCGGGTGCTGCTGGCGCTGAGCGACGGCGAGGAGTTCGTCGCCACCTGGTACGGCGCGCAGAAGATCGGCGCCGTCACCGCCGAGGTCTACCCGTTCCTGCAGCCCAAGGACTACGCGTACTACCTGGGGTACACCGAGGCCGTCGCGGTCATCGCGGACGCTGTCACGCTGCCCGCACTCCGCGAGGCGGGGGCGGCCAACCTGCTGGTCACCGGGGTTCCCGAGAGCGAGCTGCTCCCGGGTGAGCGTCCATTTCGGACGCTCGTCGCTGCCGCGCCCGACGAGCTGGAGGCCGCGCCGACCACCCTCGACGACGTCGGGATCTGGAAGTTCACCACCGGCAGCACCGGCGCGCCCAAGGCGTGTGTGCATCCGTTGCGGAGCGCGAAAGAGAGCTTCGAGCGGTACGCCGTGCAGGTGCTGGGGCTGCGTGCGGACGACCGGATCCTCGCCGTGCCCAAGCTGTTCTTCGGGTACGCGCGTGATCTGGTGGCGCTGTTCCCGTTCGGCGTCGGCGCGGCCGGGATCGCCTTTCCCGAGCGGAGCACGGCCGACCTGATCTTCGAGCTGATCGCGCGCCACCGGCCGACGGTGCTGGTGAACGTGCCGACCATGATGAGCGCGATGATCGCGCACCCGGCCGCGGCGTCGCAGGACCTGAGCTGCCTGCGGATGACGACGTCGGCGGGCGAGGCGCTGCCCGCGGAGCTGCACCGCAAGTGGGACGCGGCGTTCGGCGTGCCGGTCGTCGACGGCATCGGGTCGTCCGAGGCGTACCACATCTACCTGTCCAACCGCCCCGGCTCGGTTCAGGCCGGGACGCTCGGCACCGAAGTGCCCGGGTACACCGCGCAGGTCGTCGACGAACTCGGGAACCCGTTGCCGGACGGCGAAATCGGGCCGCTGCGGGTCACCGGGCCGACGATCGCGCTGGAGTACTTCGGCGACGCGGAGAAGTCCGCGAAGACGTTCGACGGCGACACCCTGACCTCCAGCGACCTCTTCAGCCGGTCCGGCGGGTTCTTCAAGCACCACGGCCGCGCGGACGCGCTGCTCAAGGTCGGCGGGGTGTTCGTCGCGCCCGGCGAGATCGAGGACTGCCTGCTCGGCCACGTGGCCGTGCTGGACTGCGCGGTCGTCGGCCACGAGGCCGGCGGACTGGTGCTGCCGCGCGCGTACGTCGTGCTGCGGCCCGGTGCGTCCGTCGGCGCGGACGAGCTGAAGGACCACGCGAAAGCCCACCTGGCCAAGCACAAATACCCCCGTGAGGTGGTCTTCGTGACCGAACTCCCCCGCACCGCCAACGGCAAGCTCGACCGGCGCGCGCTGGCGGCCCGCCCGTGAGCCGCCTGGTCGTGGTCACCGGCGGTACCCGTGGCATCGGCGCCGCGATCGCCGCGCGGTTCCGCGACGCGGGTGACACGGTGCTCGCGCCGGGGCGCTCGGAGTGCGACGTCACCGACGAGAACGCCGTCTCGGCGTACTTCGCGGCGGCGGGACCGGTGGACGTGCTGATCAACAACGCCGGGATCTCCTCCAGTGCCCCGGTTTCCCGGACCACTTTGGACGAGTGGCGGCAGCAGATCGACGTCAACGCGACGGGGGCCTTTCTGTGCACCCGCGCGGTGCTGCCGGGGATGCGCGAGCGGGACAGCGGCCGGATCGTCACGGTGGCGTCGACGGCGTCGCACGTCGGCTACCGCTACACCGCCGGCTACACCGCGTCGAAGCACGCGGCGGCCGGGCTGATGCGGGCGGTCGCGGCGGAGCTGGCCGGCACCGGCGTCACGGCGAACGCGGTGTGCCCGGCGTTCGTCCGCACCGACATGACCGCGACGTCCGTCGCGCGGATCCAGGAGCGCACCGGACGTGCTTCCGAGGAAGCCGAGGCTGCGCTGGCGTCGGCGTCCCCGCTGGGCAGACTGCTGGAACCGGGCGAAGTGGCATTCGCGGTGTCCTTCCTGGCGGCCCCCGAGGCCGCCGCGATCAACGGCCAGACCCTCGTACTCGACGGCGGAGGAATCCAGCTATGAGCCCGTTCCGCGCGACCGCACCGCTCACGAAGGAGTGGGAGCACTTCGAGTTCACGGTGGACGACGGCGTCGCCACCGTGACCCTCGACCGGCCCGAGAAGCTGAACGCGCTGACGTTCGACGTCTACGCCGACCTGCGTGACCTGATCACCGAGCTGCCGCAGCACGAGGACGTGCGGGTGCTGGTGATCACCGGCCGCGGGCGCGGGTTCTGCTCGGGCGGCGACGTCGAGGAGATCATCGGCGAGCTGCAGAAGTTCGAGACGGCGGAGCTGCTGGAGTTCACCCGCATGACGGGCGCGGTGGTGAAGGCCCTGCGCGAGTGCCCGCTGCCGGTGATCGCGGCGGTCAACGGCGTCGCGGCGGGCGCGGGTTCGGTGATCGCGCTGGCGAGCGACTTCCGGCTCCTGGCGGAGTCGGCGAAGTTCGCGTTCCTGTTCACGAAGGTGGGCCTGGCGGGCGCGGACATGGGCTCGGCGTACCTCCTGCCGCGCCTGGTCGGCCTGGGCCGCGCCACGGAACTGCTGATCCTGGGCGACAAGGTGTCTTCGGCACGGGCGTCGGAAATCGGCCTGGCCACGCAAGTGGTTCCCGACTCCGACCTTCCCGCCGCCGCCACCGCCCTGGCCCGCCGCCTGGCGGACGGCCCGGCCCTGGCGTACGCGACGACCAAGGTGCTGCTGACCCGCGAGCTGGACATGGACCTGGGCAGCGCGATCGAGCTGGAAGCGATGACCCAGGCCCTGCTCATGACGGCGAAGGATCACAAGGAGTTCTACGCGGCCTGGTCGGCCGGCCGCGAGCCCCGCTGGACCGGCCGCTAGGCGGTCGTGAGTGAGAAACAGTGTTCTAACACTGTTTCTCAC
>NZ_JBICSQ010000133.1:3168-15004 GCF_043197175.1 Amycolatopsis sp. NPDC049252 | reverse complement strand
CATCGCCGCCGAGTAGGCCTCGCGCGGCAGCCGCAGCTGGTCACCCGGGCCCGGGGGCTGCGTGCCGAGCATGCGCGTCACCGCGGGCACGAGGTCGGTGGCACGCAGCGGCTCCAGCACCAGGTCCCGCTCGTCGAGCACCGCCAGCACCCCGGCCGGGCCCTGGACGGCGGCGAGCATCCGCCACGGCGCCTCGCCGAGCACCAGCGCGTCCACGCTCAGCGCGGGCGCCCCCAGCAGCACGAACAGGTCCGCCAGCGCCGGATCGACGTCGTCGCCGTCCGTCAAGCCGGCCTCGGTGAGCCCGGCGAAGACGCGCACGCCCAGGTCGTCGCGCTCGGCGTGGGTGGCGCCGCGCGCCGGCACGTCGAACGGGTACGGCGGCGGCCCGCCCGGCCCCAGGTCCTCCCAGAGGAGATCGAATTCCAGATGCGACAGGATCACTCCCGACGCCGTCGCGGTGCGCCGCGCCATGGTCCCCCTTCCCGTGGGATGCGGCCGCCGTCGGGCACGATGGTGCCGATGGCCGAGCCGCACTCAGCAGAGATACCCGCGACCGGGTACCTCGTCGTCCGTGCTTCCGGTGCCGCCGCCGCTCGCGCGGCCATCCTCGGCGGCCCGGCCGCACCCGAGAGCGTCCAGCTGCTGCTGCGCTGCCCGGTCCCGCGCGCCGTCGCCGAATCCGGCGCCAAGCTGACGTTCGCCGACGCGACCCTGCACCTGCAGCCGTCCGGTGTCGTGATGCTGACCGTCGCGGCGGCGAAGCTGTCGATCTCCTTCGCCGAGCTGCGGCCGCTGATGTTCCGGCCGGTCGAGGTGGACGCGCCGCTGCGCTCGCTGTTCGCCGGCGCGGTCGCGCACGTCCTGGCCGCCGGGCCGCGGCTGGACCCGCACGGCCTGGCCCACCACCTGCTCGGCCTCGCCGAATTGGTGCTGCGAAGCGCGTTGCGCGTCGAGCTGGACCGCGTCGACGCGCTCGCGGCGCGAAGGCGGGAAGCGCTCGAGTACATGCGGGCCCACCTGGGCGAACAGTCACTGAGTGCGGACAAGATCGCCGAAGCGCTGTACATCTCGCGACGGCGGCTGTACCAGCTGTTCGACGACGGCCAAGGCGTCTCGGAACGGCTGAAGGGGCTGCGGATCGAGCGGGCCAAGACCCTGCTGACCGACCCGGCGAAGGCGGGCCGCGGCATCGCGGAGGTCGCGCGCGACTGCGGGTTCGTCAGCGCGCCGCACTTCTCGCGCACGTTCCGCAACGCGACCGGCCGGACGCCGCGCGAGTTCCGGGAGCAGGCTCTGCGAGGGTGACGCATCACCGCCTCGCCGCCGCACGGGGTTCCGCGGGCGTCAGGTCGACGCCCGCGACCAGCGTCCCGGCCAGTCCCGCGACCTCCAGCCAGCCCCGGCCGCCGGGGGAGTGCAGGGTGAACACCGCCGCGCGCGGGCGGTCGGGGTCGAGCACGACGGCTTGCAGCTGCGCACCCGACAGGCCGATCCGCTCGACGATCACCACCGGGTAGCCGCGGCCGGTCCGCGCGCTGCTGACGTCGCGGATGCCCGGCGTCTGGTCGGCGACGAAGTGGCCGAGGTCCGCGGCGGCCGTCTCGTCGAGCGGGCCGTCGACCGGGACGACCCCGGCGATGAGCAGCGCCGGGTCGGCGTCGCGGTGCTCGACCAGCGCGAGCAGGCCGGCCCGCTGTTCGTGGGCGATCTCGGCGGACTGCACGGCGGCCGCTTCCAGCCCGAGGTCGCGAGCGGCGTCGGGGCCGCGCAGCCGCACCATGAGCGCGTGCAGCTCGGCGGTCGTGCGCTCGACCGAGGCCAGGCTCACCGGGCTGATCCCCGGCACGGCGGGCAGTTTCACCGGCCACCCAGAGCCGCGCTGAACGCGCCGACGGCGCCGACGGGTGGGGTGACCGGCGCGACGGGGGTCCGCGCGACGGTCACGCCGAGGTCGCGCCCGGCTCGGGAGAAGGTGTCGAGATGTGTGGCCAGGCTTCGGAAATCGGGCGCGGTGGGGAGTGGGGCGCCGTCGCCGAGGGCCCTCAGCCGGTCGGCGACGCGGGCCGCCTCGGTGGTGTGGGTACGTTCGAGGTCGCGGGCTTGGTCCAGGAGGCGGTCGAGTTCTCGTCGTGCCATCGCGAGACGGTTGCGAGCCGCGGTCAGTTCTCCTTCTGTGCCAGGGGAAAACTGGACCGTCGTTTCGGCGCGTTCGACGTCGTCCTGGGCGTCGACGACCGCGCGCCGGGCGGTGAGGGCCTGGTTGTCGAGGTCCTCGGCCTGGCGGTGGTGCGCGGCGAGGACGCCGGCCCAGTCGTCGAGCACGGCGGCGGCTTCGCGGAGTGCTTCGGGCACGGCGGCGAGGCCGGCGCGGGTGCGTCCGGCTCGGTCGGCCAGGGCTTGCGCGGAGGGGCCGGCCCATTCGGGGATCTCGCCGGGGGTGGGTGCGTCGCCGAGCTTGGCGGCGGCCGCGACACAGCCGCGCGCCGCCTCGGCGACGGCGTCCGCGCTGCCGGGGACGGGGTCGAAGCCGAGACCCCGGAACTCAGCCATGGGCCCGGCCGCTTCGGCTGGGGTGGTGGGTGTCGTGGAGGTCGGGCCGCGCGGTGGCCGGGTCGAGGGTGCGGCTCCGGGGCTCAGCCATGGGTTCGGCTGGGGTGGTGGGTGTTGTGGAGGTGGTGGGTCGGGTTGCGGTGGCTGGGGTGAACTCGCGATCTCGGGGTTCAGCCATGGGTTTGGCCGGTTTGGCGGGGGTGGTGGGTGTTGTGGAGGTGGTGGGCCGGGTTGCGGTGGGCGGGGCTAACTCGCGACTGCGGGGTTCAGCCATGGGTTTGGCCGGTTCGGCGGGGGTGGTGGGTGTTGTGGAGGTGGTGGGCCGGGTTGCGGTGGCTGGGGTGAACTCGCGACTGCGGGGTTCAGCCATGGGTTTGGCCGGCGAGGGTTCGGCTGAGGTGGTGGGTGTTGTGGAGGTGGTGGGCCGGATTGCGGTGGCTGGGGTGAACTCGCGATCTCGGGGTTCAGCCATGGGTTTGGCCGGTTCGGTCGGGGGTTCGGTTGAGGTGGTGGGTGTGGTGGAGGTGGTGGGCCGGGTCGCGGTGGGCGGGGCTAACTCGCGATCTCGGGGTTCAGCCATCGGCTCGGCCGGTTCGATCGGTGGGGCGGCTGGGCGGGTCTCGGCCTGTGGCGTGGTCGGGTCGAACTCGCGACCCTGGAACCCGATCATCGGCCGGGCGGGTTCGGTGGGGGCGGGGGTCGGCCTGTGTGGTGGCCGGGTTGGGGCTGCGGCCTGGAACTCAGCCATCGACCCGGCCGGATTCGTCGGTCACGGCCGAGCCGAGTAGGCCGGGGTCGACGGGCCGGGACGACGGCGTCGGAGTCAGGCCGAGGTCGTCCGGTGCGGCGATGCGGCTGAGTGCCTCCGCCGCGCTCGTGTCCGAACCGCCGTAGGCCTTCGCGGCCGTGCGGACGCTGTCCGCTGCTGCCGCGTAGTCCGTCTGCACGGCTCGTATCCTTCCGGACCATTCGCCGGTCAGTGACGTGAGTGCTGCCGCCACCGCCGGCGGGCCCAGGTCGCCGGTTGTGGTCGATTCCACGTCGGCCGAGGCGGCCGCGAAGTCGTCGGCTGTCTCCTCCAGGCGGCGGGCCAGGGCGTCGAGGGCGGCCGGGTCGGCGTGGAAGCCCGTCATTCGCCGAACACCGGGGGATAGGCCGGGGGCAGGTCGTCCAGGAGGTCGTAGCCGTCGGCGTACTTGTCGCGGTGCTCGGTGTCCTCCTCGCCTCGCGCGCCGCCCTGGGTGCCCGGTGGGTACATGCCGTAGCCGCCCGCCGCGCCGCGGGTTCCGGTCGTGCCGGGGCCGAAGCCGGACGTCCCGGTGCCGAAGCGGCCCGCGCCCGTTCCCGCGCCCTCGCCGAGCGCTCCGGTGCCGCTGCCCGGCATTCCCGGGACGCCCGCGAAGCCGGTGACGGAGCCGCCCGCGCCGATCACCCCGTCGGCCCCGGGCAAACCGGACAGGCCAGGCAGGCCGGAGAAGCCGGACAGGCCAGCCCCCGACCCGGTGAGCGTGCCCGGCAGCACGCCCGCGGTCGTCGTCGAATCGCCGGGCGAGGAGCCAGGCCCGGGCGACGGCGAGGGAGAGGGTGACGGCGCGGGAGACGGCGTGGGCGAAGGCGGCACGCGCGGCACCACCGGGTCCCCGTCGACGACGCTCACCGGCGGCGCCACGTCGAACGCGGGCGGGAGCCGGTGGCGCACGTCGTGGCTCGCGCCTTCGTACTGCTCCATCACCCGGACGGCTTCGGCCTTGGCGTCGTCGGCCTGCTTCTTCGTCGGGAGCTTGTCGTCGAGCAGCTCGTCCAGCATGTACGTGCCTTCGGGCCCGTCCAGCCGCTTGACCGCGTAGCCCTCCTTGAACCACCGCTCGGCCCAGTAGTGCACCGGTTCCGGCATCTTCTTCTGGGCCTCGCCGATCGCCGCGGTGTAGGTGTCCAGGCCGTCGCCGATGTAGCGGGCGTTCTCGCCCGCCGTCGTCGCCCAGCCCGTCAGCCGCTGCACCGAATCCGCGGCCTGCGCGGCCGACGGCCCCCGCCACGACAGCAGCAGCTTCTGCACCACGGCGTGGACGTCGTCGGTGGAGTTGCCGACGCCCTGGGCGAGCTCGGCCCAGCGGTACGCCTGCTCACCGAGCTTCCGCGGCTCGGCCGACTGCACCATGTCCCACAGCTCGCGGTGGTCGTAGCTGTCCCAGTTGATCCGGCCGAACGTGTCCTCGCGGTTGTTGACGGCCTTCTCACGACGGACGCGCCGGGCCTTCGCCTTCTCGCGCTTCGTCGGCTCGTGGTGTGTGGAGTGGAACTCAGGCATCCTGCGCCCCCGCGAGCGTCTCGGCGGCCTGTTCGTCGTTGCGCCGGTGGGTCGCGGCGACGGTGTCGAGCGCCTGCCGCAACGAGGCCAGCTCGGTCAGGTAGGACTGCAGCGCCGTCTGGACGCCGCCGGCCTCGGCGCCGCCGCGCAGGCCGAACGACGCGCGCATCCAGTGCGAGACGGGACCCTTGCCGTCGGCCAGCGGGGTGCCCAGGTCGCGGGCGCTGTCGAGGTAGCGGGCGACCTCCTGGTACCGGTCGTCGAGGGCCTTCTGCGCGGCGGCGATCTCGGCGTAGTCCAGCGCGAGCACGTCGCCGCCGTCGGCCACGAGCGCGGCCGAGCCGCCACCCGTCGGCCGGTCGACGCCGGAGGCCTTCTCCCGGGTTCCGTGCTCCTCGTGCTTGTCCCGCTGGTGCTCCGCGCGCAGCTGCCGCCGCGCGTCGGCCTCGTCGCGCACTGTCGCCATGGAGGTCCTTCCCTCGCCACCCAGGCGTCCATCTTGACCAATGCCCGGCACGGAGACCAGCGGGACCCCCACCGCTGCACAGGTGGACACGAACACTGCACGCACCGGATAGGGCAGGATGTCCGAATGATCCCAAGCCGCCTCCTGACCGCCCCCGTCACCGTGGACACCGGCAGCCTCCCGGGCTGGATCTGGGCGGTGGTCGCCGTCATCGGCCTGCTGGCCGTGATCGTCGTCGGCATCCGGTTCCTGCGCGGCGGCCCGAAGCGGTGACCTACTCCTGCGGCACCGTCACGACCCACCGCCCGGGACGCCGCCGCAGGTAGCCCCACCAGTACAGCGCCGACACGAGCAGCACGCCGGCCGTGATGCCCAGGTCGACGGCGCTCTGTTCGACCAGGATGTAGAGCAGCGCGGCGACGGCGAGCGCGGGCACGACCGGCCACGCCGGCATCCGCCAGACGTGCGGCTTCCGGTGCGCGGCCCGGCGGGCGCCGAGCGCGGCGGCCGCGACGCTGAGGTAGAGCGCGACGACGGCGACCCCGGTCACGCCGTTCAGCGTGTCCACCGGCACGAAGCACAGGACGGCCTCGGACAGCCCGGTCACCAGCGTCGCCACCCACGGCGAGCCGTAGCGGCGCCCGACCACGCTCATCGTGCGGTTGACCGGTTCCGGCCACGCCCGGTCGCGGGCCGAGGAGAACAGCACCCGCGAGTTCTGGATGACCATGACGATCACGGCGTTGACGATCGCCGCCGCGATGCAGAGGCTGATCGCTGCGCCGACGGCGGTGTTGCTCCAGCCGACGACCAGCGCGGTCAGGTCGAGCCCGGCGAGCGAGGCGGCGTCAGGCACGGCGAGCGTGATCGCGACGACCGGCACCAGGATGACGAGCGCGCTGATGCCGAGCGTCCAGAACACCGTCCGCGCGACGGTTTTGCGCGGCTCGCGCATCTCCTCGGCGAGGTAGACGGCGGTGCTGAAGCCCTGCACGACGAACAGCGCGACGGCGAGCCCGGCGATCACCGCGATCAGCCCGATCGCGCCACCGCCGCCGAGCGTCGGCTTGACCAGCACGGCCGGGCTCTGTGAGGTGTGCGTGAAGGCGAGCAGCGATACGACGAAGACCGCCACCAGTTCGATGACCAGGAAGATCCCGGTGATCCAGGCGTTGGAGCGCAGGTTGAGCAGGCCCATCACGGTCGCGGCGAGCATCACGGCCGCGCCGGCCACCGACGGGTTGATGTCGACGACCGCGGCGAGGTAGTCCGAGACGCCGATGGCGATGATCGGCGGCACGACGAGGATGACGACGAACGACAGCATGAACGTCATCCAGCCGGCGAACCGGTTCGCGACCGTGGTGACCATCGCGTATTCGCCGCCGGCGCTGGGAACCAGCGTGCCCAGCTCGGAATAGCAGAAGGCGACGCCGACGCAGAGCAGCACCGCGAGGGTGATCGTGAGCGCGGTGCCGGTGCCGAGATCGCCGAACAGCGGCGGCACGAGGACGAACAGGGAGGACGCCGGCGTCACGCAGCTGAGCGTGAGCAGGGTGCCGCCGCCGACACCGATGGAGCGGGTCAGGGTGCGGGGTCCGGCGGGTGCGGTGGCCGTGGCGGCCTCGGGCGGGGCTGGGGTGCGGGGCATGGGCGTTCCCTCCGGCCGGGGCAAGGTGCGACGGATGGAACAGCACGTGATTCGGTGTTGTCAACGCCACAAAGACGACTAAATCCGTTGTCAGCGGGCCTCATGGCCTTCGTATTCAGTGACCTTCCGTGATCGAGTTGCCGCGTTTGCCTGCGGTCGCCCGCGTCAGGGATGATCCCGGGCGTGAGCAGCCAGGACATCCCCAGCCGGCCGGCGCCGCCGGTGCTCGACGACATCTCGCGGCAGATCATCGCGCAACTGCAGGAGGACGGCCGGCGCGCGTACGCGACGATCGGCAAGGCCGTCGGCCTGTCCGAGGCCGCGGTGCGCCAGCGGGTGCAGCGGCTGTCGGACTCCGGCGTCATCCAGATCGTCGCCGTCTCGGATCCCTTGCAGGTCGGGCTGTTCCGGCAGGCGATGGTCGCTATCACCGTAGACGGTCCGCTCGAGGAGGTCGGCGACGCACTGGCCGAAATGGACGAAATCGCCTACGTGATCCTCTGTGCCGGGCGTTACGACGTGCTCTGTGAGGCGGTCTGCGCCGACGACGAGGCGCTGCTCGAGCTGATCTCCACCCGGATCCGCGCGCTGCCGGGCGTCCGGCACGCGGAGGCGATGGTCTACCTCAAGCTGCGGAAGCAGACCTATCAGTGGGGCACTCGCTGACCGTGACGACTAAATCCGAAGCAGTGATCGGCAACTCAGCCATGAATTAGTTGTTAACGATTGTTTCGGCGACTGGATCGCTTGCGTAACGTCGACGGCGCGTGCGATAACCAAGCCATGACCACAACCGCCGACGCCGCGGCGCTCGCCCAGTCCGCCCGCAGCAACCTCTGGATGCACTTCACCCGCCACTCCGCCTTCGACGAGACCGACGTCCCGGTGATCGTGCGCGGCGAGGGCCCCTACATCTGGGACGCCCGCGGGAAGCGCTACCTCGACGGGCTGGCCGGCCTGTTCGCGGTCCAGGTCGGCCACGGCCGGGAGGAGCTCGCCGAGGCCGCCGCGCGTCAGACGAAGCAGCTCGCGTACTTCCCGCTCTGGGGTCACGCGCACCCGGCGGCGATCGAACTGGCCGAGCGGCTGGCCGCCGCGTCACCCGGTGACCTCAACCGCGTGTTCTTCACGGTGAGCGGCGGCGAGTCGGTCGAGACGGCCTGGAAGCTCGCCAAGCAGTACTTCAAGCTCGTCGGGAAACCCACGAAGCACAAGGTGATCAGCCGCGCGCTGGCCTACCACGGCACCTCGCAGGGCGCGCTGTCGATCACCGGCATCCCCGGCGCGAAGGCCGACTTCGAGCCGCTGGTGCCGAGCACGATGCGCGTGCCCAACACGAACTTCTACCGCGCCACCGAGCACGCCGACGACTACGCCGCCTACGGCCGCTGGGCCGCCGACCAGATCGAGCAGGCCATCGAGTTCGAGGGTGCGGACACCGTCGCCGCGGTGTTCCTCGAGCCGGTGCAGAACACTGGCGGCTGCTTCGTCCCGCCTCCCGGCTACTTCGAGCGCGTGCGCGAGATCTGCGACAAGCACGACGTGCTCCTGGTGTCGGACGAGGTGATCTGCGCGTTCGGCCGGGTCGGGTACGACTTCGCCGCCAAGCGCTACGGCTACCAGCCGGACATCATCACCACCGCGAAGGGCCTGACGTCCGGGTACGCGCCGCTGGGCGCGGTGCTCGCGAGCGAGCGGCTGATGGACCCGTTCACCCGTGGCGCCACGACGTTCATGCACGGCTCGACCTACGGCGGGCACCCGGTGTCCTGCGCGGTGGCGCTGGCCAACCTCGACCTGATGGAGCGCGAGGACCTCTACGGCCACGTGCTGGCCAACGAGTCCGCGTTCCGGTCCACTTTGGACAAGCTCACCGAGCTGCCGATCGTCGGCGACGTCCGCGGCGCGGGCTTCTTCTACGGCATCGAGCTGGTCAAGGACAAGGCGACCAAGGAGACCTTCAGCGCGGCCGAATCCGAGCGTGTGCTGCGCGGGTTCCTGTCCGACGCGTTGTTCGAGGCCGGGCTGTACTGCCGCGCCGACGACCGCGCCGAGCCGGTCGTGCAGCTGTCGCCGCCGCTGATCTGCGACCGGCGCCAGTTCGACGAGATGGAGCAGATCCTGCGCGAAACGCTGACCCAGGCCTGGAAGCTGCTGTAGGCGCCGCCGGAAAAGTCGTGTTCGTGCGAGCCGGTTAGCCCGGACGGGCACGGAATCGGGCCGCCGGCCGCCTGTCTGGGTACCGTGGACCGCGGGGGACCGGGGGAGCGGCCGGCACCGGCCCGTCCGTTCCGTGCCGTCGGCCGCGCCACCGGGAGGATCCTCGATGACCGCGACCACGGACACCCCGCGCCTGCCGTTCGCGCGGCCGAACGTCCTGGAGATCGCCCCGCTCTACGACGTGCTGCGGCGCCAGGGGCCGGTGGTGCGGGTGACCACGCCGGTGGGGGACCCGGCGTGGCTGGTCACCGGGTTCGACCAGGTGCGGGCCGTGCTGTCGGACCCGCGGTTCGGCCGGTCGCACCCGGCGCCGGAAGAGGCGTCCTCGCTGTCGGACGCGGCGATCCTCAGCCGGCCGCAGGGTGACCACGACACCGAGCACGCCGAGCACGCCCGGATGCGGAAGATGCTGGTCCCGTCGTTCTCCGCCAACCGGATGCGGCGGCTGGCCGGGCACGTCCAGGAGCTGGCCGACGGCTGCTTCGACGCGATGGACCGGGCCCACGCCGAAAACCCGGGGCAGCCGGTCGACCTGCACGAAGTCCTCTCGTTCCCGCTGCCCGTGCTGGTGATCTGCGAGCTGCTCGGCGTCCCGTACGAGGACCGCGACACCTTCCGGGTGCTCTCGGACCGGATGGGTCGCACGGACATCGGGACCGGCGCCGACGCCGCGCTCGACGAGTTCGCCGGGTACATGGGACGGCTCGCCGCGGCGAAGCGGCGGAATCCCGCCCAGGACGTCGTGTCGGACATGGTCCGGGCCCAGGTCGGCGACCCGTCGTTCAGCGACGACGACCTCGCCCGGCTCGCCGCCGGCCTGCTGTTCGCCGGCCACGAGACGACGTCCAACCGGATCGACCTCGGCGTGTTGTTCCTGCTCACCGACCTCGCGCGGCGCGACGCGCTGGTCGCCGACCCCGAGGGCCGCGTTCACGGCGTGGTCGAGGAGATCCTCCGGATGTCGGCGCCGGGTGGCCTCGGCATCCTGCGGTACGCCCACGACGACGTCGACCTCGGCGGCGTGGCGATCGCCCGCGGCGACGCCATGGTCCTGTCGCTCGGGGCCGCCAACCGCGACGAGTCGGTGTTCCCCGACGCCGCGACGTTCGACCCGGACCGCAAGCCGAACGGGCACGTCGCCTTCGCCTACGGCGGCTGGTTCTGCATCGGCGCCAGCCTCGCCCGCACCGAGCTGCGGGTGGTGTTCGGCTCGCTGTTCCGCCGGTTCCCCGGCCTGCGGCTGGCCGTCGGGGTCGAGGAACTCGAGGTCCGGGTGAATCGGGTCACCGGGGGAGTGGACCGCGTGCCGGTCCTCTGGTAGACCGAAGCGGCTTCGACGCCGTTATCACCGGAAAGACAGGGCAGCATGGCGCTGTGGGACACGCTCGCGATGGACGACAAGCTCGTCAAGGTGCTGAAGGAGATTCCGCCGGGCCCGGACGCCGGGGACTTCGGACCCGCCTACGTGACGATCCACCAGCTCGCGGTGGAGCTCGACCAGCGGTTCCCGGAGGTGCGCCGCCAGCTCGACGTGCCCCTGGGCGGCGGCGCGAGCCGGCACAACGGGCTCGTCGAGCTGCTCGGCAAGGAGCTGGTCGACAAGATCAAGCGTTACGGTGACGTGTACCCGATCGAAGCCGCGCAGCTGTCGTCCGTGCGGTTCCGCGAGCTGCGGCTCAGGGGCCCCGGCGGACGCGACCTGGTCGGCGCGTCACGCACCGACCTGCCGCTGATCCGCCTGCGGCCCAAAGACAAGCCCGAGGACTGAGCATGCTCCCACCGCCGCCGGTCCGGGTCCTGGTGGCCGAGCGCGACGCCGGCGTGCGGGACCGCCTGAGCGGGATCCTCGGCGAGGCGGACGGCATCGAGGTGGTCGGCTCGGTCGGCGACGCGACCGCGACCCGCGCCACGCTCCGGCGCCGGCTGCCCGACGTGGTGCTGCTGGACCCGCGCCTGGCGCCGCTGGATCCGGTCTCCCGGCGCCCGGCGGTGGTCGTGCTGGCCACGTTCGATTCCGAGGCGGGCATCCTGCGGGCGTTGCGGGACGGTGCGGCGGGGTTCCTGCTGCGGTCGGCCCGCCGCAACGAGCTGATCAAGGTGGTCCGGCTGGCCGCCGACGGGCACGTGGTGCTCTCCCCGGACGCCTCCCGCCGTTTGGTCTCGGCGGCGACGCGCCTGTCCGGCCCTCGCGACGAGCGCCTGGCCCGGGTGGACCTGCTGTCCGAGCGCGAGCGGGAGGTGCTGGTCGGCATCGGCTCCGCCCTGACGAACGTCGAGATCGCGACGCGCCTCGAGCTGCCGGGACCGGTGGTGCGGGCCCTCGTCGCGCAGGTCGTGCGGAAGCTCGGCTGCGCGCACCGGACCGAGGCCGGCCTGCTGGCGATCGAACGCGGCCTCTGCCGTTGAAAGGCGTTCATGAGGGGCACCTTCATGGCGTTAAAAGCCATGAAGGTGCCCCTCATGGGCTTCGTCAGAACCCGCCGAGGCCGTTCGGGACGCCGACGCCCGTGGGGGCGTCGTAACCCGGGCCGGCCACGCACAGGTAGTCGCCGCCGCACTTCGCGCCGCCGCCCACGGAGTCGTTGTTACCCCCCCTGACGGCGGTGGAAATCGCCCCCCCCCCGGACAGATAACCCCG
>NZ_JBICSQ010000133.1:0-3158 GCF_043197175.1 Amycolatopsis sp. NPDC049252 | reverse complement strand
ACGTCGGTGAACTGCGCCGCCCGCGCGTAGAGATCAGCCGGCTGCGCGACCCCCGCGCGGCCGGACCGGCCGTACAGCCCGGCGACGAACGGCGCCGACGCGCTGGTGCCGTTCACGGGGAGCCAGCCGCCCGCGTCCGTGTTGTAGATCGCCAGGTTGTCGGCGACCGCCGAGACGTCCGCGACCGTCCGCTTGCCGCAGTGGGTGTCCTTCTGCCACTGAGGTTTCGCGATGTAGGCCGAGCAGCCGCTGCCGCCGTAGGCCCACGCCTGCTCCGCCCAGCCACGCGCGGAGTCCGGGTCCTTCGCCAGCGACGTCCCGCCGACCGCGACGGTTGTGGCCAGCACCGCGGGGTAGCTCGCCGACGTGAACCCGGAGTCGCCCGAGGAGGCCACCACCGTCACGCCCGGGTGCCGGTAGTGGCTCGCGAACGCCAGCTGCGCGCCGCCCTCCCGGGAGCCGTAGCTGTTCGACACCACCTTCGCGCCCAGCCGGACGGCGGTGTCCTCGGTCTCCGCGAGGTCGGCGAACCCGGGCGTGTTGCCCTCCACGACGACGATCCGGCACGACGGGCACGCCGCGGACACCATGGAGACGTCCAAAGTGGACTCGATGGCCCAGCCGAAGTCGGCTTCCGGCAACGGTGTCGCGGCGCCCTGCTGGTTCACCTTCCGGAAGCAGCCGTTCGCCGTCGTGCACGGCGGCAGGCCGTACTGCGCCCGGTAGGTGGCGAGGTCGGCCTCCAGGTTCGGCGCGTCGTAGGCGATCGAGATGCCGACGACGGTGCCGGGCCCGGCTCCGTCGGGCAGCCGGTAGGCCGAGGCCAGGTCGTCGGCACCCCAGCCGGCCGGGCCGTCGGCGAGGGCGCGCGTGGCTCCCGGCGTGAACGTGGTGAGGCAGCGCAGCACGCCCGGCCCCGTGTCGGGACAGGCCGCGCGCGGCGTGGGTGCGGCGGACGCGGCCGGCGCCGGCGCGATCGCCGCCGCGCACACGGCGATCAGCACACCGAGTTTTCGGATGTACACAGTGGACACTCCCCTCAGGACGCGTAGACGTGGTAGGCGGCGGTGATCGTCTCCGTGATGGTCGCCCCGGCGGCGTCGGACGCGGTGACCCGCAGCGAGACGTCCGTGCCACGGAAGGTGTCCGTGGTCGCGGCGAAGTCCGCGTGGTAGACGCCGTTGCCGCGGGCGGTGACGGCCGCGTCGTGCCAGGTGGTGCCGTCGGCCGAGTACTGCACGGTCGCCCCCGTGATCGCACTCGCGGCGCTCTGCTGCAGGTGCCCGACACCGAGGTCGAGACCCTGCGGCCCGGACGCGGTGGAGCCGTCCGGCCGGAGCCCGCCGACGGCGTACCCCAGCGTCAGCAACGGCTCGACCGCGCAGGACCGGTCCGGCCCGTCCGCCCCGCGTGCGCAGTACAGCGCCTGCGGGAGGGTGACGCCGTCGACGTGCTGCGAGTGCCACGTCCACTCGGTGCGGGTGGCCGTGCTCTGGTGGTACATCGGGCCGGTGCGGCCGGCGTCGAGCTTCAGCCCCAGCGTGGACGGCCCGGCACCCACCTGCTGTTCCAGGTTGAGCGCGAAGCCGCCGACGGGATCGCCCTCGGCGACGGTCGTGCCGTCCTGGGTCAGCGTGTAGTGCCCGGTGATCGTGTCGCGGGACTCGCCGTAGAAGCCGAACCCGGTGTGGCCGGGTTCGTTGTCGCTGAACGGCGTGATCGAGAACCGCAGCAGGTCACCGGCGCGGGTCGCGGCCGGCTGGGTGTAGACGGTGGCCTTGTCGAGCGGCTCCAGGGCGACGGCGCCGGCCGGGTGCAGCGGGAAGCGGTTCCAGCCCTCGGTGACGGTGGTACCGCCCTGGTAGCCGTGGAACGCCTCGTACTGGCCGCCCGCCCAGCCGGGGAACGGCCCGGACAGGACGTACTTCGAAACCCCGCCGAACCAGACGAGGTCCGGCGCGGCCGAGACGTACTCGGTCTGCCGCCGCGGCAGGTCGATCGGGTGCGACGGCCGCCCGCTGGTGTCCTCGAAGGCGAACATGCCGCTGCGCTGCCGCAGGCCGGCCGAGGCGTACTCGCTGTAGTAGGTGGCGTCGACCGCGGCGACGTCCTTCGCCGTGATCACGTACCGCTGCTGCGGGATCGTGCCCACGCTCGCCTTCTGCAGCACGTATTCGTACGGCGTGCCGGGTCCGGGCGGGGACACGAGCCTGCTGTACGGGTAGGTCTGCAGCGCGCCGGTGGTGACGGGTTTGGCCGTCGGCGAAACGGAAATCGGCACCCCCGGCCCGGCGTCGAAGTCGACCAGCAGGGCCGGACCGGTCTTCGCGGCCCGGCGGAACAGGAACCCGGTGTCGTCGAGCAGCGCGGGCCGCGGCGTCACCCAGGTCAGCTTGCTGGTGGCACGCTTCGCGTCGACGCGGACGGTGGTGTCGGCCTTCACCGCGAACTCGGGCTGCGCGCTGAAGCGCAGTTCGGTCGGGTTGCCGTCGGCGTCGGCGGTCCAGAAGACGCCGAGCGCGCTGTAGTTCCCGTCGGGCGCGCTGAACTTCGCCGTTCCCCCGGTGAAGTAGTTGTAGTTCTCTCCTCCGTCGAGGACGTTGCCGTCGTCGGTGTTGTAGAGGAACGCGATCCCGGTGTCCGCCGGTTTCCCGCCGATGTCGGTGGCGTCGACCGACACCGTGCGCATCACCGATCGCGGCTGCGCTTGCGTCTTCTTCGCTCCGGCGAGGGCGTAGCTCGCCCCGCCGGCGAAGAGCCCTTGCCCGCCGAAGTGGCCGCGGGCGTTGTCCTCCTTGAACTGTTTCGTCAGCGCCGCGCCGAAATCGGGCTTCGGGGTGTCGACCTGACCGCCGGCCAGCAGCGCCTTGACGTCGAACAGGCTCAGGTCGAGCCCGCGCCCAAGGTAGGGCAGGGCGGTGCCGGGGACCTCGTAGTCGCGGCCGCCGAGGCGCAGGTGGACGAGCGCCCGCGCCATGCCCTTGGCCGCGGCCGGCAGGACTTCGAAGGTGTCACGGCCGTCCGGAGCGGTCCGGACGGTGACGCGGTCACCGGTGATGAGTGTGGCGGTGGGCGCCCGGGGGGTCCGCGCCGCGCCGGCCCCCCCGGGCGGGGGCCGCCCCCGCCCGGCCCCCCGAACCGGCCGCACGACCCCCCGC
>NZ_JBICSQ010000132.1:0-15313 GCF_043197175.1 Amycolatopsis sp. NPDC049252 | reverse complement strand
GGTGCCGTTCGACGTCGTGCGCGCCACCGCGATCGGCGGGGCGGGCGCCCCGACCGGCCTGCGGCACTACGGCCTCGACCTGCGCGGCAGCCAGGCCTGCGGGAGCGCCGCCCGGGTCGCCGCGACCTTCGACGGCGTCACGATGCCGTCCCCGGAACGCACGATGGACCTGGTCCGGGCCGGGAAGCGGGTGCGGGTCGACCGGCGCGGGGTGGCCGCGGCGCTGGCCGGCGAGCTGCTGGAGAAGGCGCCGCCCGCGGTGGCGTCACTGCCCGTGGTGGCGCGGCTGAGGTCGGGCGCCGAAGCGGTGCTGGCGCCGGGCCGCGGGTTCGGGCTGGTGCTCGACGACCGCCGGCTGTGGCGGGTGCCGGACGACGGCGTCGTGGCGCTCAACGGTTCGTCCCCGCACGCCCTGACGACCGCGCAGTGGGACGCCTACGCGCGGGGTTCCTCGCTCGGCGGCTGAGCCCGGCCGCCGACGCGCCCGCCGACGAACAGCCCCAGCCCGGCGGGGATCAGCACCAGCAGCGCGGAGAACGCGGCGCCGCCGGTGAGCGCGCCGCCCAGCTCGGAGACCCCGGTCTGGTCGACGAACACGGCGCGCCCCACGACGTAGAGGACCCCGGCGACCGGCCCGGCGATCAGCGCCGAGATGAACCAGACCTTGCCGCGGTCGGGCAGCCCGCGCCAGGCGTCCAGCGCGCTCCACAGCGCGGCGGCGCCGACGAGCACGGCGAGCGCGAGCGACACGACCAGCGTCTGGTCGGTGGGGTGGTAGACGGCGTACTTGGCGAGGAGGGTGATGGCCGCGCCGTGCAGCACCGCCATCCCGAGTCCGCGCAACACCCAGGCACTCATCCTGCGGAGTCTAGGCTGCCTACTGGCGAGTCGCTTCGTCAGCGTGCGGATCCGACGAACGTCTCGCGGCGCCGCCACTAGGGTGGGGAAGTGCCTGAAACCCATGGACGCCGCCGCGCGGCGCTGCGGCACTCGCTCACCGATGCGGGTCTCGACGCGCTGCTGGTCACCGACCTGCTGAACATCCGCTACCTGACCGGGTTCACCGGCTCGAACGCCGCCGTGCTGGTGCACGCGGGCGGTGACGCCCGGACGCTGTTCTGCACCGACGGCCGCTACACCACCCAGTCCGCCGCCGAAGTGCCCGACCTCGACAAGGTCGTCGACCGGGCGAGTGCCGCCGCGCTCGTGAAGCGCGCGGCGAAGGACGCCGCGGCGTACGGGCGGATCGGGTTCGAGAGCCAGCACGTGAGCGTCGAAGAGTACGAAGACCTCCGGGAGCACGTCGAGCTCACGAGGACCCCCGGCCTGGTCGAGCGGCTGCGGCTGGTCAAGGACGAGGCCGAGATCGACGCGCTGCGGCAGGCGTGCGCCGCGGCCGACCGCGCGCTCGGCGACCTGGTCGCCGCCGGTGGCCTGCGGCCCGGGCGGACCGAGCTGGAAGTGGCCCGCGACCTGGAGAACCGGATGCTGGAACACGGCTCGAGCGAGCCCAGCTTCGCCTCGATCGTGGCCGCCGGCGCGCACTCGGCCATCCCGCACCACCGGCCCACCCACGCCGAGCTGAAGCGCGGCGACTTCGTCAAGCTGGACTTCGGCGCCACCGTCGACGGTTACCACTCGGACATGACGCGCACGTTCGTGCTCGGCGAGCCGGCCGACTGGCAGCGGGAGGTGTACGAGCTCGTGCGCACCGCGCAGGCGGCCGGGGTCGGCGCCGTCGCGCCCGGCGCCGAAGTGTCCGATGTGGACGCCGCGGCCCGGTCGGTGATCGCGGCCGCGGGGCGCGGGGACGCGTTCGCGCACGGCCTCGGCCACGGCGTCGGCCTGCAGATCCACGAGGCGCCCAGCCTCGCCGCCACGGGCGTCGGTACACTGTCCGCCGGTATGGCGGTCACCGTCGAGCCCGGCGTCTACCTCGCGGGGCGCGGTGGCGTGCGCATCGAGGACACGCTCGTCGTGCGGGCTGGGGAGCCCGAACTCCTCACCCTGAGCACCAAGAACCTCGTGGCCGTCTGACGGCGGCCCCGAACCCGAAGATCGACACAGGAGACTGCAAGCTCGTGGCCACGACCAACGACCTGAAGAACGGGCTCGTCCTCAACCTCGAGGGCCAGCTGTGGACCGTCACCGCGTTCCAGCACGTGAAGCCGGGCAAGGGCGGTGCCTTCGTGCGCACGACGCTCAAGCACGTGCTCACCGGCAAGGTGGTCGACAAGACGTTCAACGCGGGCACGAAGGTCGAGACGGCCACGGTGGACCGCCGGAACATGACCTACCTGTACAAGGACGGCCAGGACTTCGTGTTCATGGACGGCGACACCTACGACCAGATCACGGTGCTGGCCGCGGTCGTCGGCGACAACGCCAACTACATGCTGGAGAACACCGAGGTCCAGGTCGCGGTGCACGAGAACGAGGCGCTCTACGTCGAGCTCCCGACCTCGGTCGAGATCCTCATCCAGCACACCGACCCGGGCCTGCAGGGCGACCGCTCCACCGGCGGCACCAAGCCGGCGACGCTGGAGACCGGCGCGGAGATCCAGGTCCCGCTGTTCCTGTCCACCGGCGAGAAGATCAAGGTCGACACCCGCGACGGCCGTTACCTGGGCCGCGTCTCCAGCTGATGCCGACTTCGAAGCCCCACCCGAATCGCGGCGGCTCGATCAGCCGCCGGCAGGCGCGCCGCCGGGCCGTGGAGATGCTCTACGAGGCCGCGCAGCGCGACACCGATCCGGTGACGCTGCTGGCCGACCGCGTCGGCGCGACCGAGGTCGACCCGATCGGGGACTACACGATCAGCCTGGTCGAGGGGGTCACCACCCGCCGGCCGCGGATCGACGAGCTGCTGGCCGAGCACGCGCAGGGCTGGACCCTGGAGCGGATGCCGAAGGTCGACCTCGCGGTGCTGCGGGTCGGGGTCTACGAGCTGCTCTGGGCCGAGGACGTGCCGGACCCGGTCGCGATCGACGAGGCCGTGGGCCTGGCGAAGGAACTGTCCACGGACGACTCGCCGCGGTTCGTCAACGGCGTGCTGGGCCGGATCGGCACGATCGCCGACCGCCTGCGCGCCGTGCTCTAGGTGCTGCGAGCCCCCCGACGAGTCAGTGAGCGTCTCCGGTGCCCCACCGGGGAACGCTCACTGCGTCGGCGCAACACGACACGAGCGGATCAGTCTTCCTTGGACGGACGTGCCTCCGGCGGGAGGACACCCCAGTCGATGAGCTGCTCGGTCAGCTCGCCCGGCGTCATGTCGTAGATGATCGCCAGGGACCGCAGGTCTTCGGTCCGGATCGAGAGCACCTTGCCGTTGTAGTCGCCGCGCTGGCTCTGGATGGTGGCGGCGTAGCGGGCCAGCGGGCCCACCTTCTCCGCCGGCAGCTGCTGCAGGCGCTCCAGGTTGATCACGATCTTGGTGGCGGGCTCGGCACCGGAGGGGACTCGGCCCTCGGGCAGCAGCTCGACCACCGGCACGCCGTAGAAGTCGGCCAGCTCGGCCAGCTTCTGCACGGTGACGGCACGGTCGCCACGCTCGTACGAGCCGACGACGACGGCCTTCCAGCGCCCACCGGACTTCTGCTCGACCCCGTGCAGGGACAGGCCCTGCTGCTGGCGGATCCCGCGGAGCTTGGCCCCGAGCGCCTTGGCGTAATCGCCCATCTGGTCGTTCTCCGTTCTCCACCCCCTTCCCGGTCGGGGTGACCGGCTCCAGGGGACTCTTCGAGTCGAATACTCAGAGTAATGGTTACGCATTGTTGTCACCAGGTCAAGCGCGAGCTTGCCGCGAATCACGCCACACCACCCGTAAGGCTGAGCAAAGTGCCTGCTACTGTCGGTGCGAAAGCCCCGACCAGCAGGGGAACAGACGTCCTTTAAGGACCCGTCCGGTGAGGCGGGGAAGGAGTCCGCAGTGTCGTCACGACCTCGTGACGCGGCTGGTTCGGCTGGGGAGCGCGAGCTCCTGACAGCCGGCGACGTCGCGCGCACGATCGCCCGAATGGCCCATCAGGTCATCGAAAAGACCGCGAACGGTGCGGAGAGCACTACCCCGCCCGTGTTGCTGGGCATCCCCACCCGCGGCACCCCCCTCGCGACCCGCCTCGCCGCCAAGATCGGCGAGTTCTCCGGAGTCCGCCCGCCGGCCGGCGCCCTCGACGTCACCCTCTACCGGGACGACCTGCGCCGCCGCCCGCCCCGCGCGCTCGAGCAGACGCAGCTGCCGCCCGGCGGGATCGACGACCGGGTGGTGATCCTGGTCGACGACGTGCTCTTCTCCGGCCGGACGATCCGGGCCGCGCTCGATGCCCTCCGTGATCATGGCCGCCCCCGCGCGGTGCAGCTGGCGGTGCTCGTCGACCGAGGTCACCGTGAGCTGCCGATCCGCGCCGACTACGTCGGCAAGAACGTGCCGACCGCCCGCACCGAGGGCGTGTCCGTCCTGCTCGCGGAGATCGACGGCCGCGACTCGGTCGTGCTCCGCGCCGCCGAGTCACCCACTGCTCCTGGAGAAGATTCGTGAAGCACCTGCTCGCCACCGACGGGCTGGACCCGGCGCTGGCCACGGCCGTGCTGGACACCGCCGACGAGCTGAAGCACACCCTGCTCGGCCGCGAGGTCAAGAAGCTGCCGACGCTGCGCGGCCGCACGGTGATCACCCTGTTCTACGAGAACTCGACGCGCACGCGGGTGTCGTTCGAGATCGCCGGGAAGTGGATGAGCGCCGACGTGATCAACGTCTCGGCGTCCAGCTCCTCGGTCAACAAGGGCGAATCCCTGCGGGACACCGCCCTCACGCTGGCCGCCGCGGGTGCCGACTGCGTGATCGTCCGGCACCCCGCCAGCGGTGCCGCCCAGCGCTTGGCGGGCTGGCTCGCCGAGCCCGGCACGTCGGTGGTCAACGCCGGCGACGGCACGCACGAGCACCCGACCCAGGCGCTGCTCGACGCGGCGACGCTGCGGGAGCGGCTCGGGTCCTTGAAGGACCGTCGCATCGCGATCGTCGGCGACGTGCTGCACAGCCGGGTCGCCCGCTCGAACCTGCACCTGCTTTCGGCGCTGGGCGCGGAGGTGGTGCTCGTCGCGCCGCCGACGTTGCTGCCTTACGGCGTGGAAAGCCTGCCGGTGACCGTTTCACACGACCTGGACGCCGAGCTGCCCGCGGTCGACGCGGTGATGATGCTGCGGGTCCAGGCGGAACGGATGGCCGGCGGGGGCCCAGGGCAGAGCTTCTTCCCGAGCGCACGGGAGTACTCGATCGCGTACGGCCTTTCGGAACGGCGCCAGAAGCTGCTGCCGGACCACGCGGTCGTGCTGCACCCCGGCCCGATGCTGCGCGGGATGGAGATCGCCTCGGCGGTCGCCGACTCCCCGGCCTCGGCCATCACCGAACAGGTCCGCAACGGCGTGCACGTCCGCATGGCGGTCCTCTACCACCTCTTGGCCAGTGAAGGAGCCGCCGCGTGAGCACCCTGATCAAGGGCGCCCGACCCTACGGCGAGGGTGACCCGGTCGACGTCCTGATCGAGGACGGCGTGATCACCGCCATCGGCGCGGTGGACGTCCCCGAGGACGCCGAAATCATCGAAGCGGCGGGCCAGGTTCTGCTGCCCGGCTTCGTCGATCTGCACACCCACCTGCGCGAGCCCGGCCGTGAAGACACCGAGACGATCGACTCCGGCTCGGCCGCGGCGGCGCTCGGCGGCTACACCGCGGTGTTCGCCATGGCCAACACCGACCCGGTCGCCGACAACGCCGTGATCGTCGAGCACGTGTGGCGGCGCGGGCAGGAGGTCGGCCTGGTCGACGTCCACCCGGTCGGCGCGGTCACCGTCGGGCTCAAGGGTGAGCGGCTCGCCGAGCTGGGCACCATGGCCGCGTCGCAGGCGCGGGTCAAGGTGTTCTCCGACGACGGCCTCTGCGTCGCCGATCCGCTGCTGATGCGCCGCGCGCTGGAGTACTCGACCGCGCTGGACGCCGTGATCGCGCAGCACGCCGAGGAGCCGCGGCTGACCGTCGGCGCCCAGGCCCACGAGGGCGAGCAGGCCGCGCGGCTGGGGTACACCGGCTGGCCCGCCGCCGCCGAGGAGTCCATCGTGGCGCGCGACTGCCTGCTCGCGCTGCACGCGAAGGCGCGGCTGCACGTCTGCCACGTGTCCACTTCGGGCACCGCGGACGTGCTGCGCTGGGCCAAGGACCGCGGCACGAAGGTGTCGGCCGAGGTCACGCCCCACCACCTGCTGCTGACGGACGAGCGCCTGGCCACCTACGACCCGGTCAACAAGGTGAACCCGCCGCTGCGCACCCAATCAGACACCGCGCGACTGCGCGCGGCCTTGGCGGAGGGCGTCATCGACTGCGTCGCCACCGACCACGCCCCGCACGCGGTGCAGGACAAGGACACGGAGTGGGCGGCCGCGCGGCCGGGCATGCTGGGGCTGCAGACGGCACTGTCCATCGTGGCCGAGACCATGGTCCGCACCGGGCTGCTCGACTGGCGCGGCGTCGCCCGCGTGCTGAGCGAGCGCCCCGCCGAGATCGGGAACCTCGCCGACCACGGCCGGCCGATCGCGGCCGGCGAGCCGGCGAACCTGACCCTGGTCGACCCGGACGCCGAGTGGACGGTCCGGGGGGCCGAGCTGGCGAGCATCGCCGCCAACACCCCGTACGAGGGAATGCGGCTGCCCGGCGTGGTGACCGCGACGCTGCTGCGCGGGCGGATCACCGCCCGGGACGGGAAGATCTGCTGATGGAACGCCTGTGGCTGGTGCTGGCGATCGTCGCCTTCTTCCTGCTGTGCCTGTGGGGCATGTACCTCGGCTGGCGCCGCAAGGCGCGCTCGCAGAGCGTGCAGGTGCCGCCGTTCGAGCAAATCCCCAGTGACCCGGGTGCGATCCTGCTGGAGTCCACCGGCGTCTACGTCGCCACGACGATCGCGGGGGAGTGGCAGAACCGGGTCGTCACGCGCGGCGCGGGGCTGCGCACCGGCGCGGTCTGGCGGCTGCACGAAGGCGGCGTCGCGGTCGAACGCGGCGGCGCCCCCGACTTCTGGATCCCGCGCGAGGCGATCACCGGGGTCCGGCGCGACTCGAAGATCGCCGGGAAGGTGATGGGCACCGACGCCCTGCTGGTCATCACCTGGCGGGCCGGCGAGACCGCGCTCGACACCGGCTTCCGCGGCGACGAACTCGATGACTATCCACAGTGGATCGAAGAGCTGAAGATCAAGGGAGGTGCCCAGTGAACGCGCGCGCTCAGGCCGCACTGGTACTCGAAGACGGCCGGGTGTTCCGCGGCGCGGCCTACGGCGCGCGCGGGCGGAGCCTCGGCGAGGCGGTGTTCTGCACCGGCATGACCGGCTACCAGGAGACGCTGACCGACCCGTCCTACCACGGGCAGATCGTGGTGCAGACCGCGCCGCAGATCGGCAACACCGGCTGGAACGACGAGGACGACGAGTCGTCGAAGATCTGGGTCAACGGCTACGTGGTGCGCGACCCCGCGCGCACGCCGTCCAACTGGCGCTCGAAGCGCTCGCTGGACGACGAGCTGGTGAACCAGGGCGTCGTCGGCATCGCCGAGGTCGACACCCGCTCGCTGACCCGGCACCTGCGCGAGCTCGGCGCGATGCGCGCCGGGGTCTTCTCCGGTGACGCGCTGGGCACGGTCGACGAGATGGTCGCCGAGGTCCTCGCCAGCCCGAAGATGGAGGGCGCCGACCTGGCCGGCCAGGTCTCGACGCCGAAGCCGTACGTCGTCTCGCCGTCCGGTGAGACGCGCTTCCGGGTGGCCGCGCTGGACCTGGGCATCAAGTCCAACACCCCGCGCCAGCTGGTCGCCCGGGGCATCGAGGTGCACGTGCTGCCCTCGTCGTCGACGCTGGAGGACCTCCTGGCGATCGAGCCGGACGGCGTGTTCCTCTCCAACGGCCCCGGCGACCCGGCCACCACGGTGCACGCCACCGAGCTGACCAAGCAGGTCCTCGGCCGCGAGATCCCGCTGTTCGGCATCTGCTTCGGCAACCAGGTCCTGGGCCGCGCGCTCGGGCTGGGGACGTACAAGATGCGCTACGGCCACCGCGGCATCAACATCCCGGTGATCGACGTGGTCACCAAGCGCGTCGCGATCACCGCGCAGAACCACGGCTTCGCCCTCGAAGGCGAGCCCGGGCAGCGCTTCGAGTCGCCCTTCGGCGCGGCTCAGGTCAGCCACTACTGCGCCAACGACGGCGCGGTCGAGGGCCTGCGGGCCTTCGACGTCCCGGCGTTCTCGGTGCAGTACCACCCCGAAGCCGCGGCCGGCCCGCACGACGCGGCCCCCCTGTTCGACGATTTCGTTTCGCTCATGGAGAAGAAGGCCTGATGCCGAAGAGGACGGACATCCAGCACGTGCTGGTGATCGGCTCCGGGCCGATCGTGATCGGGCAGGCCGCGGAGTTCGACTACTCCGGTACCCAGGCCTGCCGGGTGCTGCGCAGCGAAGGCCTGCGCGTGTCCCTGGTGAACTCGAACCCGGCGACCATCATGACCGACCCCGAGTTCGCCGACGCCACCTACATCGAGCCGGTGACGCCGGACTTCGTCGAGAAGGTCATCGCGGCGGAGCGGCCGGACGCGATCCTCGCCACCCTCGGCGGGCAGACCGCGCTCAACTGCGCGGTCGCCCTGCACGAGCGTGGTGTGCTCGCCAAGTACGGCGTCGAGCTGATCGGTGCCGACATCGACGCCATCCAGCGCGGCGAGGACCGGCAGAAGTTCAAGAACATCGTCGCCGAGGTCGGCGCCGAGACCCCGCGCAGCCGCGTGTGCAACACGATGGACGAGGTCCGGGACACCGTGAAGGAGCTGGGCCTGCCGGTCGTCATCCGGCCGTCGTTCACCATGGGCGGGCTCGGCTCCGGCATGGCGCACACGCCCGAGGAGCTCGAGCGCCTCGCCTCCACCGGCCTCGACGAGTCGCCGGTCACCGAGGTGCTCATCGAGGAGAGCGTGCTCGGCTGGAAGGAGTACGAGCTCGAGCTGATGCGCGACAAGAGCGACAACGTCGTGGTCGTCTGCTCGATCGAAAACGTCGACGCGATGGGCGTGCACACCGGCGACTCGGTCACCGTCGCGCCGACGATGACGCTCACCGACCGCGAGTACCAGGTGATGCGCGACGTCGGCATCGACGTGCTGCGCGCGGTCGGCGTCGACACCGGCGGCTGCAACATCCAGTTCGCGATCAACCCGGCCGACGGCCGGATGGTCGTCATCGAGATGAACCCGCGCGTGTCCCGGAGCAGTGCCCTGGCGAGCAAGGCGACCGGCTTCCCGATCGCCAAGATCGCCGCGAAGCTCGCCATCGGGTACACCCTCGACGAGATCACCAACGACATCACCGGCGTGACGCCGGCGGCGTTCGAGCCGACGCTGGACTACGTCGTCGTCAAGATGCCGCGGTTCGCCTTCGAGAAGTTCCCGGGCGCGGACCCGACGCTGACCACGACGATGAAGAGCGTCGGCGAGGCGATGTCCTTCGGCCGCAGCTTCCCCGAGGCGCTCGGCAAGGTGATGCGCTCGATCGAGACCAAGGCCACCGGCTTCTGGACGCAGCCCGACCCCGCGGGCGCCACGCTGGAGTCCACTTTGGACGCCCTGCGCGTGCCGCACGAGGGCCGGCTGTACGAAGTGGAACGCGCGCTGCGCCTGGGCGGCACCGTGCAGCAGGTGCACGAGGCCTCCGGCATCGACCCGTGGTTCATCGACCAGATCGCCCTGATCGGGGAGGTCGGCGCCGAGGTCCGCGACGCCCCGGTGCTCGACGGCGACCTGCTGCGCCGGGCCAAGCGCACCGGCCTGTCGGACCGCCAGGTCGCCGCGCTGCGCCCGGAACTGGCCGGCGAGGACGGCGTCCGCGCGCTGCGCCACCGCCTCGGCGTGCGGCCGGTGTTCAAGACGGTCGACACCTGCGCGGCCGAGTTCGCCGCCACCACGCCGTACCACTACTCGGCCTACGAGTCCGACCCCGAAGCGCAGTCCGAAGTGGTGGCGCAGACGGAAAAGCCGAAGGTGCTCATCCTCGGCTCGGGCCCGAACCGGATCGGCCAGGGCATCGAGTTCGACTACTCCTGCGTGCACGCGGCGATCGCGTTGCGGGAGGCCGGGTTCGAGGCCGTCATGGTCAACTGCAACCCGGAAACCGTGTCCACCGACTACGACACCTCCGACCGGCTGTACTTCGAGCCGCTGTCCTTCGAGGACGTCCTCGAGGTGGTGCACGCCGAGCAGGCGTCCGGCACGGTCGCCGGCGTCATCGTCCAGCTCGGCGGCCAGACCCCGCTGGGGCTGGCGAAGAAGCTCGCCGACGCCGGGGTGCCGGTGGTCGGCACGCCGCCGGAGGCCATCAACCTGGCCGAGGACCGCGGTGCGTTCGGCGAGGTGCTCACCGCGGCCGGGCTGCCCGCGCCGCGCTACGGCACGGCGACGTCGTTCGAGGGCGCCAAGCGGATCGCCGACGAGATCGGCTACCCGGTGCTGGTCCGGCCGTCGTACGTGCTCGGCGGGCGCGGCATGGAGATCGTCTACGACGAGGAGACCCTCGCCGGGTACATCAGCCGCGCCACCGAGATCAACCCCGAGCACCCGGTGCTGGTCGACCGGTTCCTCGACGACGCCATCGAGATCGACGTCGACGCGCTGTACGACGGCGAGGAGCTCTACCTCGGTGGCGTCATGGAGCACATCGAGGAGGCCGGGATCCACTCCGGCGACTCCTCGTGCGCGCTGCCGCCCATCACGCTCGGGCACACCGACCTCGAGGCCGTCCGGCGCTCCACCGAGGCGATCGCGCGCGGGGTCGGCGTCCGCGGGCTGCTGAACGTCCAGTACGCGCTCAAGGACGACGTCCTCTACGTCCTGGAGGCCAACCCGCGGGCGTCGAGGACGGTGCCGTTCGTGTCGAAGGCCACGGCGGTGCCGCTGGCCAAGGCCGCCGCGCTGATCATGACCGGCTCGACGATCAAGGACCTGCGCGGCAGCGGGGTGCTGCCGGCCGAGGGTGACGGCGGGCGGATGCCGGCCGACTCGCCGATCGCGGTGAAGGAGGCCGTGCTGCCCTTCCACCGCTTCCGCACGCCCGAAGGCCACGGCGTCGACTCGCTGCTCGGCCCGGAGATGAAGTCCACCGGCGAGGTGATGGGCGTCGACGTCTCCTTCGGCAAGGCCTTCGCCAAGTCGCAGAGCGGCGCCTACGGCTCGCTGCCGACGTCCGGGCGGGTGTTCGTCTCGGTCGCCAACCGCGACAAGCGCTCGCTGGTGTTCCCGGTGAAGCGGCTGGCGGACCTCGGGTTCGAGATCCTCGCCACCTCCGGCACCGCGGAAGTGCTGCGGCGCAACGGGGTCGCGTGCACCGTGGTGCGCAAGCACTACGAGGGCTCCAGCGAGGCCGAGCCGAACATCGTCGACCTGATCCTCGCGGGCGGGGTCGAGATGGTCATCAACACCCCGTACGGCAACAGCGGCCCGCGGATCGACGGCTACGAGATCCGCACCGCCGCGGTGTCGCGGGACATCCCGTGCGTGACGACGGTGCAGGGCGCCGCGGCGGCCGTGCACGGCATCGAGGCACTGATCCGGGGCGACATCGGCGTCAAGTCCCTGCAGGAGCTGCAGGCGGCGCTGAAGGCGCAGTCGTGAGCACGCCCGAGCGGTTCGGGGCGCGGCTGGCGAAGGCCGTCGCGGCCCGGGGCCCGCTGTGCGCCGGGATCGACCCCCACCCGGGCCTCATCGAGGCCTGGGGGCTCCCGGTGGACGCGTCGGGCCTGGAACGGTTCGCGCTGTCCGCCACCGAGGTCCTGGCGGCGCACACGGCGATCGTGAAGCCGCAGTCGGCGTTCTTCGAAAGTTTCGGCGCCGCGGGTGTCCGGGTGCTGGAACGGGTGGTGGAAACGGCGCGCGAAGCGGGCGCGCTGGTGCTGCTGGACGTCAAGCGCGGTGACATCGGGTCCACGATGGCGGCCTACACGGCCGCGTACGTGGCCGAGGGCGCGGCGATCGCGGCGGACGCGATCACCGTCTCGCCGTACCTCGGGTTCGGCTCTTTGGCCCAGTGCGCGGCCACGGCGACCGCCGCGGGGCGCGGCGTCTTCGTGCTTGCGCGAACTTCGAACCCGGAAGCGGCGGCCGTGCAGAACGCGCGGCTGCCCGACGGACGCACCGTGGCACAGGGAATCGTGGATTCCGCGGCGGCGCTCAACGCTCAAGCGGGGCCGCTCGGCGATATCGGTGTCGTCGTCGGCGCGACCGTCGCACCGGGCGAACTGGACCTCGCCCAGCTGAACGGGCCGGTGCTGGCGCCCGGTTTCGGGGCCCAGGGAGCCACTGTGGCGGATTTGCGGGCCCTTTTCGGTATGGGGTTACCAGGTGTGTTGCCCGCATCGTCCCGTGACCTGCTGCGTCACGGACCGGAGCAAGCCGCTTTGCGCCAAGCGGTCGAACGTGTCGCCGAACTGCTGGCCGACCCGCAGGAAAACGGCCAATAGCAGGCCCCGGAATCCAGTCCCACCAGCCACCCCCGCATTGTGGCCGGTGCTCACGGGTGGGTACCGTCGCGTCACCCACCCAGATTTGAGAACTACCGGAGGAAAACGTGGCACTTCCCCAGCTGACAGAGGAACAGCGCGCTGCGGCGCTGGAGAAGGCCGCCGCTGCTCGCAAGATCCGTGCTGAGCTGAAGGAGCGGCTGAAGCGGGGCGGTACCACTCTGGTCGACGTGCTGAAGCAGGCCGAGGAGAACGAAGTCCTCGGCAAGATGAAGGTTTCGGCTCTGCTCGAGGCCCTTCCGGGCGTCGGCAAGGTCCGCGCGCAGCAGACCATGGAACGACTGGAGATCGCCCCCAGCCGTCGTCTCCGCGGCCTCGGCGACCGGCAGCGCAAGGCGCTGCTGGCCGAGTTCAGCGGCGAGTGAGCGGCGTCGGTCGTGACTACCCGGTGAGCCGGGACGCCGACCGCGGCAGTGAGCCGGTGGCGGGGGACATCCCCCGGCACCGGCTCACGGTCGTATCGGGGCCGTCCGGAGTCGGGAAGTCGAGTGTGGTGGGCGAACTGCGGAAGCTGGAGCCCGACATCTACTTCAGCGTTTCGGTCACCACCCGCAAGCCGCGCCCCGGCGAGATCGACGGGGCGCACTACCACTTCGTCGATCGCGTCGAATTCGACGCGATGGTCGACGACGGCCGGCTCCTGGAGTGGGCCGAGTTCGCGGGCAACTGCTACGGCACGCCGCGCGAGCCCGTCGAGAAGGCCCTCGCCGAGGGCCGGCCGGCGATCCTGGAGATCGAGCTGCAGGGCGCCCGGCAGGTCCGCAAGGCGATGCCGGAGGCCCGGCTGGTGATGCTGATGCCGCCGTCGTGGGACGAGCTGGTCGGCAGGCTCACCGGGCGCGGCACCGAAAACGAGGCCGCGGTGCAGGCCCGCCTGGCGGAAGCGGAGCGTGAGCTGGCCGCCGCCGGGGAGTTCGACGAGCGGCTCGTCAACGCCGACGTGCGTGAGGCCGCCGAGCACTTGCTAAACTTGATTACCGGCGAGCAGTTTGCCGCCGGTAGTCCAACGGATTCGGAGCACCACGAGTGACGACTCAGGCGACCCTGCACGAAGAGCTCGAGGGCATCACCAACCCGCCGATCGACGACCTTCTGGAGAAGGTCAGCTCGAAGTACGCCCTGGTGATCTACTCGGCCAAGCGTGCCCGCCAGATCAACGACTACTACGCCCAGCTGGGCGAGGGCCTGCTCGAGTACGTCGGCCCGCTCGTCGAGCCGGGCCCGCGCGAGAAGCCGCTCTCGATCGCGCTGCGCGAGATCCACGGTGGCCTGCTCGAGCACACCGAGGGTGAGTAAACCCCGCGTCGTCCTGGGCGTGGGCGGCGGCATCGCCGCCTACAAGGCCTGTGAGGTGCTGCGGGGGCTGACCGAGTCCGGTCACGACGTCCGCGTGGTACCCACCGAAGCCGCGCTGAACTTCGTCGGCGCGGCCACCTTCGAAGCCCTCTCCGGCCACCCGGTGCACACCGGCGTGTTCACCGAGGTGCCGGAGGTCCAGCACGTCCGCGTCGGCAAGGAAGCCGACCTCGTCGTGGTCGTCCCGGCCACCGCGAACCTGCTCGCGAAGGCCGCCCACGGCATCGCGGACGACCTGCTGACGAACACCCTGCTCACCGCCCGGTGCCCGATCGCCTTCTTCCCGGCGATGCACACGGAGATGTGGGAGCACCCGGCGACCCGCGACAACGTCGCCCTGCTGCGGTCCCGCGGCCTGATCGTCGCCGAGCCCGATTCGGGCCGGTTGACCGGCGCCGACACCGGCAAGGGCCGGCTGGCCGACCCCGCCGAGATCGTCGACCTCGCCCAGCTGCTGCTGGCCAAGCCCGGCGCCCTGCCACGCGATCTCGAAGGCGTCCGCGTGGTCATCTCGGCCGGCGGCACCCGCGAGCCCCTCGACCCCGTGCGCTACCTGGGCAACCGGTCGTCCGGCAAGCAGGGGTACGCGCTGGCCCGCGTCGCCGCCCAGCGCGGCGCCGAGGTCACCCTGGTCGCCGCGCACACGATCGCCCTGCCGGACCCGGCGGGCACGGTGGTGCGGCACGTCTCGACGGCCGAAGAGCTGCGGCAGGCGGTGCACGCCGAGGCCGAAACGGCCGACGTCGTCGTGATGGCCGCCGCCGTCGCCGACTTCCGGCCGGCGAACCGGGCCGATCACAAGATCAAGAAGTCCGACGACCAGCCGGACCCGGTCATCACCCTGGACCGCAACGCCGACATCCTCGCCGAACTGGTGCGGAACCGGCGGAGCGGCCAGGTCGTCGTCGGGTTCGCCGCCGAGACCGGCGACGAGCACGGCAGCGTCCTCGACCACGCCCGCGTGAAGCTCAAGCGCAAGGGCGCCGACCTGCTGATGGTCAACGCGGTCGGCGACGGCAAGGCGTTCGGCACCGAGGACAATTCGGGCTGGCTCCTCGGCTCGGACGGCACGGAGATCCCGATCCCCCTGGCCCGGAAATCGGAGCTCGCGTCCACATTGTGGGACGCTGTTGTGAGCTTCATGAAGCATTGACTGGGCCCCGAGCGATAGTCAGTACGCTTGCACGGGTAAGGGGTGCCTAAGTACCGGGGCATCCGACGACTAGGTGAGGAAGTGACGGCCACCGTGACCGCGTCTAGCAGCAGATTGTTCACCTCGGAGTCGGTGACCGAAGGGCACCCCGACAAGATTTGCGACGCCATCAGCGACTCGATCCTCGACGGCCTGCTGTCGAAGGACCC
>NZ_JBICSQ010000131.1:0-15434 GCF_043197175.1 Amycolatopsis sp. NPDC049252 | reverse complement strand
TCCCCCGCGCGCGGGCCCGCGGTGCCCCCGGCGCCGGGGGGGGGGGGGGCGGCGGCCCCCGGCCCCCCGCGGGCCGGAGCCGGTCAGAAGGTGAGGACCGTGCCGTCCTCGTAGATCCGCTGCTCGGGCGCGTTGCTCTGCGCGCCGAAGCCGTTGGCCCACAGGGAGTTCACCCGGGAACGCTCGGTCGAGTTCGGGACCGCGACGCGGCAGGACGTGCCGGGGCCGCCACCGGACATCAGCTCGGAGCACGGGCCCGAGTAGTGGTCCGGCAGGCCGAGGGCGTGGCCGGTCTCGTGCGCGGTGATCCGGACCGGGTAGTACTGCTGGGCCTGGGTGTAGTCGATGAAGATGGTGCCGCTGCCGTGGCCGTTGGTCTGGGCGTACGAGCCGCGGGGGTCGTTGCCCTCGACGTAGCGCAGGCTGGCGCCGGAGGACCGCTCGACCAGCTTGACGTTGGTCACGCTGTTGTTCCAGTTCGCGGCACCCTGGTTGATCTGCGAACGGAACGACGGGGCGCCCGACGTGCTGTAGTAGACCGTGGTGACGGCGGCTTCCTGCTGGGTGGAGGCCGGTGCGGCGGTCGCGGTGCCCGCGGCGAGCGGGGTGAGGGCGATCGCGAGCGCGACAGCGCCGGTCAGGGCGAACTTCCTGGACATCGGAAGACTCCTCGTGGGGGACGGGGATTTGCCGGATTTGCGCGCGCTTGGGGAAATTTACCCCGCGGACACACACCGCCGGAGCCGACTTCCGTAGGGCTCGTGTTTTGGTGATTTCCCAACACTATCTGCGGGTTGACACGGGCTAGTACTTTCCGCCTATCCCGGCCGAGCCGAAGATCCGATGTGCCTCGGCGCTCGTGCGGCGATCGTGGAACGGACAGTCACCGATCCCGTGAGGAGAACCCCGATGAGTCCGCTCGCCGCCGCCGGAGACCACGCGACGACGTGGTCGTGGCTCGCGCTCGGCCTGACCGGCGCGGTCCTGCTGGCCTCCGTCGTGCTGTTCGTGTCCGCGCTCTTCAGCATCCTGGGCTCGCGGCTGACCGGGGGCATGAAGCTGGTGTGGGTCGTCTTCGCGTTCTGCGCGCCGTTCCTGGGCTGCCTGCTGTGGTTCGCCTTCGGCCGCCGCGACGCGGGTGAGCCGGTGCGGCGATGATCGTCGCGGAGGGGCTGACCCGGCGCTACCGCGGCGGCGCCGGCGTCGAGGACCTGTCGTTCACGGTGCGCCCGGGCGTCGTGACAGGGTTCCTGGGCCCGAACGGCGCCGGGAAGTCGACGACGATCCGGCTGATGCTCGGCCTGGAACGCGGCGCGGGCCGCACGACGTTCGGCGGCCGCCCGTACGCCCAGGTCACGGACCCACTGCGCGCGGTGGGCGTGCTCACCGACGCGGCCGCGCTCCACCCGGCCCGCACGGCCGCCGCGCACCTGCGGATGGTCGCCGCGGGTGGCGGGCTCCCGGCCCGGCGCGTCCGCGAGGTGCTGGCCACGGTCGGGCTGGAGTCCGTCGCGGGCCGGCCGGCGGGACGCTTCAGCCTGGGCATGAAGCAGCGGCTGGGCCTGGCGACGGCGTTGCTGGGTGACCCGCACTACCTGATCCTCGACGAGCCGGCCAACGGCCTGGACCCCGAGGGGGTGCGCTGGATCCGTGACCTGCTGCGCCGCCTGGCGGGGGAGGGCCGCACGGTCTTCGCGTCCTCGCACCTGCTGGCCGAGATGTCCCAGCTGGCCGACGACCTGATCGTCATCGGCGACGGCCGCCTGGTCTCGGCGGGTCCGCTGGACGAGTTCGTCGCCCGGCACGCGCACGCCGACGTCGTGGTGCGGACGGGTGGTGCGCCGGCGTTGATGGTCGCGCTGACCCGGGCCGGGTTGCGGGTCCGGCAGGAGGCCGAGGGCGAGCTGGCGGTGGACACCGCCGACACCGAGCGGGTGGCCGCGGTGGCCGCGAGGGCGGGCATCGGGGTGCGGGAGCTGTTCGTCCGCCGCAGCGGCCTGGAGGACGCTTTCCTCGCCGCGACCGCCGCCGCGGTCCGGCACCGGGGGGAGTCGTCGTGAAGAACGCCTTGGCCTACGAATGGATCCGCGCCCGGTCGCTGCGGTCGACCTGGCTGCTCCTGCTCGCCGCCGGGGTGCTGCAGTTCGTGTCCGGCCTGTACTGGGGGCTCAAGCGCGACCTCGGCGACCTCGACGCGTTCACCTCGTCGTTCGGCTTGGTCGCCCGGCTGGGGGCGCTGCTCGTCGCCGCGGTCGGGGTCGCCGCGTTCGGGCTCGACCATCAGCACGGGACCCTCGCCACCACGCGGCTCGTGCTGCGCTCGCCTGCCCGGATCGTCGCCGCGCGGGCCCTGGTCACCGGCGGCCTGGGGCTGCTCGGCGGGCTGCTGATGGTGGTGCTCGCCGCGGCCGGGGTGCTGGCTGGGGGAGGGGTCCTGCCCGCCGACGCGGGGGCGGCGGGCCGGGCCGTCTCGGCGGTGCTGCTGCTGACCGTCCTTTCCGGACTCGCCGGCGTCGCGCTCGGCGGGCTGCTCCGGCACACCGCGGCCGCCATCGGCGTGTTCGCCGTCTGGACGCTGGTCGCGGAGACCGCGCTGGCCGCGCTGGTGAAGGTGCCGACGACCGCGCTGCCGTTCAGCGGGACCGCCCTGCTGAGCATGCCGGGACCGGTGGTCTTCGCGGCCCTGACCGCCGTCGCGCTGACGGCGACCGGATTCACCCTGGCACGCCGTGCCGGGTGAGCGGGCGCGCCCTAACCTGGTCCCGATGCGATGGCTCACGTGGTGGGACGGCCGGGTCGTGCTGCTCGCCCTCGACGTCGCGGTGGCGGCGGCCGTGATCGTCGTCAGCCTGGCCGGCGGCGACCCGCGGGACCCGCACCCCGCGCTCTACCTCCCGGCGGTGATCCTCTCCGCCCTCGTGCTGCTCGCCCGCCGCCGGTGGCCGTTCCCGGTGCTGCTCGTCGCCGTCGGCTGCCTCTTCGCGGGCGTGACGTTGCTGCCGATGACCATCGCCCTGTACTCGGTCGCGGCCCGGCACGGCGTCAGCGTCCTGACCGGCCTCGCGATGGTCGGCACCGTGCTCGGCGGGCGCGTCCTGCGGGTCGTGACGGAGCCGGCGAACCTGCTGGCCGCCGTGGTCGCGCTGGGCATGTTCTCCGTCGGGCCGGTGCTCGCCGGGCTCTGGATGCACCAGCGCGCGAGGCTGCTGGCCGTGCTGCGGGAGCGGGCCGACGAGGCCGAGCGCACCCGCACGCTGCTCGCCGACCAGGCCGTCTTCGCCGAGCGGCGGCGGATCGCGCGCGAGATGCACGACGTCGTCGCCCACCGGGTGACGGCCGTCGCGCTGCAGGCCGGCGCGCTGTCGCTGCGGGCGCCGGACGAGCAGACCGAGCAGGCCGCCGAGACGATCCGCGCCGTCAGCGCCACCGCGCTGGAGGAGCTGCGGGGCATCCTGCAGGTGCTGCGCGACGACGCCCCGGACGCGGCCGGTCCCGGCGCGGGACTGCTCGCGTCACTCGAGGACCTGGTCGAAGAGGTCACCGCGACCGGCGCCCGGGTCGAGCTGAAGCTGCCGGACCCGCTGCCCGCGGTGCCGGACCAGGTCGGCCGCGCCGCCTACCGCGTCGTGCAGGAATCCCTGACCAACGCGGGAAAACACGCGCCGCACGCCGCCGTCGACGTCCGGCTGGCCACCGACGGCGGCCGGCTCGCGGTCGAGGTGACCAACCGGCTCACCCCGCGCCACACCGGCGTCCCGGGATCCGGCTACGGCCTGGTCGGCATGCGCGAGCGCGTCGAACTGGCCGGCGGCGAACTGCGGACCGGCCCGACCGGTGACGGCCGGTTCCGGGTGCTGGCCGCATTCCCGGTGTTCCCGGTACAGGAGGCGAAGTGACGGTCAAGGTCGTGCTGCTGGAGGACGAGGAGCTGGTCCGCAGCGGCATCCGGATGATCCTCGAGTCGGCGGGGGACGTCGAGGTCGTCGCGGAGGACACCAACGGGGTGCGGGCGGTCGAGCTGACCGACCGGTACCGCCCGGACGTCGTGCTCACCGACGTCCAGATGCCGAAGGTCGACGGCATCGAGGTGGTCCGCCGGCTGGCCGGGCACCCGGCGGCGCCCGCGGTGGTCGTGCTGACGACGTTCGACGTCGACGAGTACGTCTACGCCGCGCTGCGCCACGGCGCGGCCGGGTTTTTGCTCAAGGACACCCCGCCGCGCGAGCTGGTCACGGCGGTGCGGGTGGCGGCCCGCGGCGAGGCGATACTGTCGCCGAAGATCACCAAGCGGCTGCTGACGGACTTCGCGACCGGCGGCGCGGGGGAGCAGGCGCGGGGCAGGCTGGCCGCGCTGACCCCGCGCGAGCACGACGTCGCGGTGCAGATCGGCCGCGGCCTGAGCAACGGCGAGATCGCGAAGGCGCTTGCGGTCAGCGAGTCGACCGTGAAAGTCCACATCGGACACATCATGGCGAAGCTGGAGGCGGCGAACCGGACCCAGGTGGCGATCCTCGTCCACGACGCCGGCCTCGGCTGAGCGGCGTCGTCCGGTTCCCGCCCCACCACTACCCGGACTTCGGCAAGATCTGACACCGTCCGCCGCGGCGCCGGTTCCGAATCCCGGGTATGAGACTCCGGGACCGGCTCGCGGCGATGGTCATGCACGGCACCGCGCGGTGGACCGTGCGCTACGGCGACAACCTGCGCTTCGCCGGGGGCGACCTCCCGGCGCCCGAGGTGGTGCGGGTCCCGACCCGGCACGGCCCGGTGCGGGTGCACGTCTACCGCCCCGATCTCCGGTCCGGCGGCGCGTACGTCCACTTCCACGGCGGTGCCTGGCTGATGCGGTACCCGGAGATGGACGACTGGTGGTGCCGGTACGTCGCCGCCACGGCCGGGGTGACGGTGTACAACGTCGATTACCGCTGCGGTCCCTACGTCGCGTTCCCGGTGGCGCAGCACCAGTGTTTCGACGTCGCTTCCCGCATCACCGCGGACCGGGTGGCCGTCGGCGGGTTCTCGTCCGGCGGCGGGCTCGCGGCGGCGGTCTGCCTGCAGGCGCGCGACGCGGGCGGGTGGCGACCGCGGCTGCAGGTGCTGGGCGTGCCCGCGCTGGACCTCGCCACCGACCCGGACCCGGCGGCGGGCGGGATGCTCTCGCCCGGCCTGCGCGACCTGGTCCGCCGGGTGTACTTCCCGGACCCGGCGACGCGGCGGCACCCGTACGCCTCCCCGCTGCTGGCCGGCGACCTCACCGGGCTGCCGCGCGCGGTGGTCCTGACCGCCGAGCGCGACGCCCTGCGCGCCGACGGCGAGAACTACGTCTCCCGGCTCCGCGCGGCGGGCGTCGAGGTGCTGCACGACCGGACACCGGGGGTGGACCACTACTTCCTGACCGAGGACCCGGAGCGGGCCCGCACCACGATGGCGCTGGTGGCCGCGGAAATCGCCCGCGCGGTCGCTTGATCCCGATCGCGGCCGGACCGCGCGGGCCGGCCTCGCCCAGCCTGGTGGGGCAACGCGTTCACCGCGTTGCTCCGCAGTGGCGCCGGTCGGCTGGCCGGGTCGCTGGTCCCGCGCCCGGCGCCGCGCGCGCCCGCACCACGATGGCCCTGGTGGCCGGGGGAAATCGCCCGCGCGGGTCGCCTGATCCCGATCGCGGCCGGTCCGCACCGCCCGGACTGGTCGCGCCCAGCCCGGTCGAGCAGTGCCGCAGGCTGGCTGGGGCCGCTGGTCCCGCGCCCTTCGCCGCCCGAACCGGCGACGCGAAGCTCCCGGGGCTGCCGCGCCCCGGGCGACCCGGACCCTAGTCCCGCGCCCGGCGGGCCAGGCAGGCGCGGACCGGTCCCTCGAAGATCCCCGCGATCCGGACGTACCCCACGTCGTTGGGGTGGAACCAGTCGCTGGCGAGGCTGCCGCGCAGGGGGCCCAGTGCCGGACCCCGCATGTCGGCCACCTCGATGCGGCCGCGACCGCCCGCCTCGTCGAGCAACGCGTTCACCGCGCGGGCCTCGGCGTTGCCCTGCGGCAGGGTCGCGACCACCGAACGCCCCGGCGGGAGGCGGTCCAGCAGGGTCGCGAACCGGGCGGGGACGTCGCGGCGGCGGGCCGGGGTGAGCATGTCGTTCGCGCCGACCAGCACGGTCACCAGCGTCGGCGCCTCGGGCAGGTGCGGCAGCTGGTCGTCGAGGACGTCCTGGATCCGGGCGCCCGACGCCGACAGGTTGAGGATCGCGAACGGCCGGCCGAGGCGGGCGTTCAGGCGCGGGACCCAGCCGCCGTCGACGTCGTTCGCGCCGATGCCCTGGGTCATCGAGTCGCCCAGGGCGACCCACAGCGGGCGGCCCGACGCGAGCGCCAGGCGGTTGCCCGCGGCCCACGTCCGTGCGAACGGTTCCTTCTGCGCGCGGACCCGGCCGATGCCGGGCACCAGCACTGCGGAGACGTCGAGCAGGCGGCTCGACCACGTCCGTCGCGGCACGGGCAGGTCCCTTCGTGAAGCGGTTTCCCGGGATTCGGCGCCGGGCTCGCCCCGGATGGGGTGGCCTCGGCCACCCCATCCGGTCTATCCGGTCTACGCGAGTTCGAGGACGACCGCCGTCCACGTCATGCCCACGCCGATGCCCAGCAGCAGCACCGTGTCGCCCGGACCGGCGTCGCCGCTCGCCAGCAGGTGCTCGAGCGCCACGACCTGGTCGCTCGCGCCGAGGTGCCCCACTCGCAGGCCGAACTCCGTCATCGTGCGGTCTTCGGTGATCCCGAGCGGGCGCAGGATCTGCGTCTCCACCAGGCGCCTGCCGTAGTGCGGCGCGCAGATCTTCGTGATCTCCGGCAGGTCGACCCCGGCGTCGGAAAGCGCTGTCTTCACGACCGTGGTGACGGCGTCGCCGTTGCGGGTGGCGACGTGCGCCGGCCCGCCCTGGCGGCTGAGCCACTGGCGCTTGCGGCGGCGGATGTCGATGCCGCGGTGGGCGGCGACGCTCGCCTGCCGGAACGGTTCGTCCCCGCGCTGCAGGCCTTCCAGCGACGGGTCGGTGTACGACGCGATGGCCCGGATCCGGGCCAGGCCCGGCCGCCGGGTCAGCACCACGGCGCTGCCCGCGTCGCCGTAGACGATCCCGATGTCCGTGCTCCAGTGCGGGAACCCGGGCGCGCCGAACCGGTCGCCCGCGGTGATGAGCGCGGCGTGGTGGTCCGGGCGCCCGCGCAGCACGCTGGCCGCGAGGTCGATCCCGGCGACCAGGCTGTTGCTCATCGCGCCCAGCTCCAGCGTCAGGCCCGGCCCGGCGCCGACGCCGAGCTGGTCGCGCACGTACGACGCGGCGTGCCAGAAGTCGATGCCGGAGTGGTAGATCCCGGCGTGCAGGCACAGCGTCGGCCACACCGGTTCGCCGGTGGTGGCCCGCGCCTGCTGGAGTGCCTGGCGCCCGGCCCGGACGGCCAGCTCCGGGCCCGGCCGTTCGGCGACCGCGGTGGACAGCTGCCCGGTGCGGGCGGCGTCGTCGTGGGTGAACTCCCCGGCCGCGATCGGCGCCGAGACCGGGATCAGCGCGCCGACGTCACAGCCGATCCCGTTGAGGTACAGGTCATCGAGCAGCATCGGGGGTCACCTCCCGGCGGGCGAGCACGGCTTCGATCTCGGACAGGGTGTCGTCGACGTGCAGTGGGGGAGCGGAAACGCACCCGGCCGCGGCCAGCTCGGCGGCGACGGCTTCGGCGGTACCGCGGGTGAACCGGTGGAACCCGGCGAAGCGGGCCTGCTCGGTGCCCGGAACGGCGATGGCCAGGTGCGCCCAGCCCGTTTCGCGGTCCCAGCGCACGATCAGCCGGGTGGTCCCGGTGGCCGGACGGGTGTCACGAAGCACCTGCGTCAACGTCGTGGCGGTCAAGGAACTTCCTTTCGGCACGGCGAAGCAGCGCGCGCCGAGGGGACGCGTGCTGCCTGAGGGGTGGCGCGGACCGCGTCGTCGGGGCCCGCGAGGAACGCCGCGAAACGTACCGCGATGATCTTCGCGCGCCAGGCACCCCCGGATACAGACAGTGATCACGGCGACTGATAAGGACGATCAACCATGCGTTTTCCCGAATATAGCTCGGTTTCCCACTCAGTGGATCATGAGGTTCTTTCGCGTGGTTGTCACCCAGTGTGACCGGCATTCAAGTTGCACCGGCCCGCGAGGCCGGTGATGATCACGTCTGTGGTGCGCCCTCCGGCCATCACCACGTCGGCCGGGCCGAGACGCCGCCGTCGACGACGAGGTCGTGGCCGGTGATCCAGGAAGCCAAGGGGGAAGCCAGGAAGACGCACGCGTTCGCGACGTCCTCGGGGGTGCCCAGTCGTCCCAGGGGAGCGGCGCGGCGCCAGCGCTCGACGCCTTCGGGCCAGTCCATGCCGGGACGGTCGATCAGCCCGGGCGACACGGTGTTGACGCGGATCCCGCGCGGGCCGTACTCCAGGGCGGCGCCCCGCGCGTGCATCACCAGGGCCGCCTTGGCCGCGCTGTAGTGGACGTGCCCGGGCGCGGGCTGCTTCGCTTCGATCGACGCGATGTGCGTGACACTCCCGCCCTCGCCCATCAGCCGGGCCGCCGCCTGGGTGCAGGAGAATGCGCTCGTGAGGGTGGCGTCCAGCATGGCGCGCCACCGCTCGACGGGCAGGCCGTCGAGGTTCTCCACCGGCTGCACGCCGGCGTTGTTGACGAGCGCGTCGAGCCGGCCGCCCCATTCCGCGACGGCATCCAGCATCGCGTGACAGGCGTCGTCGTCGGTGAGGTCGGCAGCGAACGCCCGGGCCCGGTCGCCGAGCGCGGCCACGAGGTCGTCGGCCGCGCCGGGGCGCCGGTGGTGCACGGCCACGGCGCTGCCGGCCTCGGCGAACCGGAGCGCGATTCCGCGGCCGATGGTGCCGGACGCGCCGGTGACGCAGGTGACCGTGCCGGACAGGTCGGGCAGGCCGCGGGTCGCGTGGTCGCTCGTCACCCTTCGATCGTAGGGGACGGTCGAATGAGCAAACATGCTCACAACGGCTCTTGACAGATCAGAAAACGACACAGAAGCTGTTCGATATTGTTCGATCGCTCGCTCAGGTCCCCGAGGAGACGACCGTGGTCATGTCATCACTCAGTGCTTCACTCGCTGCCGCGGCGCTCGTCGCGGCAGCGGGTGCCGCCGCCCCGCCGGCCGGCGCGGCCGCCGCCTACACCGTCACCGTCGGGTCCACCGGCACGTACGCGTACCCGACCGACACCCCGGCCGGCGCGTTCCTCGACAAGGACGGCACGTTCTACTTCCAGCAGTCGGCCGCCCTCTACGGCGCGGACGGCCCGCGCGAGTGGGAGTTCTACACCGGCGCCGACTTCGACTCGGCCACCAAGTCGAGCGCGCTGAGCAACGCCGTGAACCCGGCGGAGCCCCGGGACAAGAACAACGACACCACCTGGCGCTGCAACACGAGCCCGACCGGCAAGGAAGCGACCGATCCGCCGGCCGGGTCGGGCTACACGCAGAAGAACTTCTGCGACCTGGTCGGCACCTGGGTCGACCCGGACACCGGGGCCTGGTACGGCCTGGTGCACAACGAGTTCACGCCCGAGCCGTTCGGCGCGTACTCGTTCTCGCACTACGACGCGATCGACTGGGCCGTCTCGACCGACCAGGGCCGCACCTGGAGCATCAAGGGCCACGCGATCACGTCGCCCTACAGCACGAAACGCGGCGACACCGCGGCGTTCCCGAACCAGACCTTCGACTACGGCGACGGCGACCCGCGGCTGTTCGCCGACCCGGTGTCGGGCTACTTCTACGTCTACTACGGCTCGCGGATCGTCCCGAAGGCCGGCGCGGGCGGCGGCATGGTCGGGCTGGCGCACGTCGCCCGCTCGCCGATGTCGGCCAAGATGGCGACCGGCTCGTGGCAGAAGTGGTACGACGGCCAGTGGACGCAGCCCGGCGTCGGCGGCAAGGAAAGCAACATGGTGCCCACCGGCACCACCGCGACCGGCTACACCCCGCCGTCCGACGACTACGACCCCGCGAACACCGGCAACGTCGACCAGCAGGTCGCGGCCGGGCAGCTGCCGCCGAAGTCCGACCTGTTCGTCATGAACATCGCCTACGACGCGCACCTCGGCCGCTACATCGGCGAGCCCGAGGTGGTCACCGGCACCGCGCCGCAGAAGTTCTACGTCACCGACGACCTGGCCACGCAGAAGTGGCGCCTGATCGGCGACTCCGGCGCCTACCAGTCCGGCTCCTGGTACCGCTGGTTCGCCGACGACGCGAACAAGACGAGTTCCACGATCGTCGGCAAGACGTTCCGGTCGTACTGCTCGATCGCGTGCGCGTCTTCCGACGGCGAGTACGCGAACATCACGGTCACCGGCACGGCCGCCGCGCCGCCGGTCGACCCGGCGAGGACCTACCGCATCGGCAGCGGTGCCGGCCGTGTCCTCGCCCAGGTTTCGGGCAGTTCCGCGACGACGTCGACGACCGCTGCCTCGGACCTCGCCGCGTGGACGTTCACCGCGACCGGCGACGGCGCCTACCGGATCACCAACGCGGCCACCGGCCAGGCCCTCGGCGTGCCGACGTCACCCGCGAACCGCGCCTGGGGCACCAAGCCGGTCGTGACGGCGGGGTCGTCCGTCGGGCAGCAGTGGTTCGCCGTCCCGGCCCAGGGCGGCGGGTTCCGGCTGGTCAACCGGTACAGCGGGCTGGTGCTCAGCCTGTCGGCCGCGGCCGACACCACGCCGCTGCGCGCCTGGACCGGCGGCAACCGGACCGCGGCCGAGCAGACGCTGACCTTCACCGCGACCGGGACGTCCACTGTGGACGGCACGCACACGCTGACCGCGTCCGGCAAGGCCCTGGACGTCCCGGCGCACTCGACGACGGCGGGCACGGCCCTGGTGACGTGGACGCCGAACGGCGGCGCCAACCAGAAGTGGGTCTTCACCCACCAGGCCGACGGCAGCTACCGCGTCGCGAACGCGGAGTCGGGCCTGTGCCTGGACGTCGCCGACGGCTCCACGGCCGCCGGGGCGAAGGTCATCCAGTGGACCTGCACGGGCGGCGCCAACCAGCGCTGGCTGGTCGGCCCTGGCTACACGCTCAAGGCGCAGCACAGCGGCCTGGTGCTGACCACGGCGTCCACAGTGGACGGCGCCGCGGTCACCCAGCAGGCCGACACGGGGACGGCGCTGCAGCGCTGGGCGCTCGGCTGAGCCGCACCGTCACCTCCAGGCCGCCGCCGGGCCGGGGCACCACGGCCAGCTGGCCCTCGTGCGCCTCGACGATCGCGCGCACGATGGACAGCCCCAGCCCGGCGCCGCGGTCGCCCTCGGTGCGGGCGGGAGTGCCCCGGACGAACGGCTCCAGCCACCGGCCCGTTTCCTCCGGGGTGACGGCCCGGCCGCTGTTCCCGACCCGCAGGAACGCCTCCGTGGCCGTGGACCCGGTGGTCACCTCGACGTGACCACCGGGGTGGTTGTGGCGCACGGCGTTGTCGGCGAGGTTCGCGACCAGGCGTTCGAGCAGGACGACCTGGCCGCGGACCGGCGCCGGCGCCAGCTCGGCGCGGGTCGTGAGCGGCACCCCGTCGAACATCCTGGTCGCCACCTCCGCGAGATCCACGACGGCCGGTTCGCCGCCGGGGGACTGGCTGCGGGCGAGGGCGAGCAGGCCGTCGATCGTCCGCCGGCTGTGCTCGACCGCGACGCCGACATCGGCGGCCATCTCCAGGAGCTCGGCCCGGGTCGGCTCGCCGTCGAGCGTCACTTCGATCGCCGTGCGCATCGTCGTGAGCGGGGTGCGGAGCTCGTGCGCGGCGTTGGCCGTGAACATCCGCTGGCCGGCCAGGACGCGGTCGCGGTCGGCGATGCCGCGCTGGAGGCGGTCGAGCATCCCGTTGATCGTGTGGGCCAGCGCGGCCAGCTCGTCGGCGGGCGGGGTGACCGGGACGCGCTCGCCGATGTTCTCCGCCGAAAGACGCTCGGCGGTGGTGGCGATGGCGCGGATCGGGCGCAGGATCCGCCCGGCGACCAGCCACCCGAGGAGCGCGGCGAGGACGGCCACCACGATCAGGGCGATCGCGGCCTGGCTCAGCAGCGCCGACAGGGCGGTCTCGGCCAGCTGGTCCGGGCCGGGCATGGCCGGCAGCGGGGGCCCGGTGGGGCCCGGCGTCGTGATCCGCACGACCAGCCGGTGGCCCAGGTTCTGCCGCACGAGCAGGTAGGTCAACGCGGTCAGGGTGATCCCGGCGGCCACGACCAGTCCGGTGTGGACGATCGTGAGCCTGCTGCGGGCGCTCAGGCGGTGCACGACGCGATCCGGTAGCCGGCCCCGGTCACCGTTTCGATGAGTGGTGGGTCACCGAGCTTGCGGCGCAGGGTGCCGACGGTGATCCGTACCGCGTTGGTCAGCGGGTCCGCGTGCTCGTCCCACACCTTGTCCAGCAACGTCTCCGCGCTGACCAGGGCACCGCCGGCGGACAGGAGCTGTTCCAGCACACCGAACTCCTTGGGCGTCAGGTGCAGGGGCCGCCCCGCGCGTTCGGTCGTGCGCCGGGCGGGATCGAGGACGACGCCGGCCGCGCGCAGCACCGGCGGGCGCGCCGGGGCGCTGCGCCGGGACAGGGCGCCCACCCGGGCGACCAGCTCGGAGAACGCGAACGGCTTGCCCAGGTAGTCGTCGGCGCCGAGGCCGAGCCCGGCGACGCGGTCTTCGACGGCGTCGGCCGCGGTCAGCATCAGGACCCGGGCCGTGCCCCGCTCGGCCAGCCGCCGGCACACCGTGTCGCCGTGCACCACCGGCAGATCCCGGTCCAGCACCACCACGTCATACGGCGTGACGTCGCACTTCTCCAGCGCTTCGCCGCCGTCGAACGCGACGTCGACGGCGAAGCCGTGCTTGCGCAGCCCGGCCGCCACGTACCCGGCCAGCGACCGTTCGTCCTCCACCAGCAGCACCCGCACGCGCTCAGTATCGGGGCCGCCACCTATGGATTTCGTATGGCCGCGAGATCGCCGTTCCCTACGCTCCACCCGGTAGACCTTCGCCTTGCCCACCCCATGGCGAAAGGCGTTCGGACATGACCACAACCGCGCTCGGGCCCGACGGCGAGCTCGACCGCTTCGTCGCCGGCCTGGCGGCGAAGGACGAGTTCTCGGGCTCGCTGCTGCTGACCTGCCGGGGCCGGCCGGTGCTGGTCCGCTCGTACGGCATGGCCGACCGGGCCCGGTCGGTGCGGAACGGGCCGGACACGGCGTTCGCGCTGGCTTCGGTGACCAAGCTGGCCACCGCCGTGGCGATCGCGCAGCTGGCCCAGCGCAACAAGCTGGCCTACACCGACCCCCTCGCCGCGTACCTCGACGGCTTCCCGGCCGGGGTGACGGTCCACCACCTGCTCACCCACACCGCGGGCTTCGGCGACTACCACCAGGAACCCGGGTACGTCGCGGCGGCGGCCGGCTGGACGAGCGCGGCCGAGGTGATGGACGGGATCACCGCGTTCATCCGGCGGTCGGCACCGCTGTTCCCGCCCGGTGCGGGGTACTCCTACAGCAACTCCGGCTACCACCTGCTCGGCATGATCGTGGCGAAGGTGTCGGGCCTGGCCTACCACGACTACGTCCGGCGGAACGTCTTCGCGGCGGCGGGCATGCGCGGGTCGGGTTTCTTCACCAAGCCGCAGTGGCGCACCGCCCCCCGGATCGCCCACCCCTACCGGCGCGACCCGGCGACCGGTCAGTGGACCGACACCGTCGAGGAGTTCGAGTTCATCGGCACCCCGGCCGGTGAGGCGTTCGCCACGTCCGCGGACCTCGAGCGGTTCGCGCGGGCCCTGTGGCAGCACGGGTTCCTCGACCGTGGGCACACCGAGCTGACCCTGAGCGGGAAGCTGGAGCTGCCCCGGCAGCAGCCACCGCCGGGCAGCCCGCCCCTGCCCCCGCCGACCGGGACGCCACCGCAGGCCGTCTTCCAGTGTTACGGCCCGATCGGCACGCTGCTGGGCGGCCACTGGTCGTTCGCGCACGGCGGCGGCAACTCGGCGGGCGTGTCGACGTCGGTCGAGCTCCACCCCGCGCTCGGCTGGGTCGCGGTGTTCCTCAGCAACTACGCGGGCCAGGCGGTCCTGCAGATCTCCGACCTCGCCCGCCGCCTGATCACGACGGAAGGACAGCGATGACGAACCAGGGCCTGCCGAGGCGGTCGGCGCTCGTGGTGCTGGGCGGGATTCCGCTCGCGCTGGCGGTCGCGGGACGCGCGACGGCGAGCGAGACGACCGCGAGGGATCTCCCGCCGGGCGGCGCGTTCGACCGGTTCGTCGCCGGAGAGGCGGCGCGGGACCGGTTCTCCGGCACGGTCCTGCTCGCGCACCACGACCACCCGGCGCTGGTGCGCGCCTACGGCATGGCCGACCGGAGCCGGTCGATCCCCAACCGGCCGGAAACCGTCTTCGCGCTCGGGTCGATCACCAAGTGCTTCACCGGGCTGGCGGTCGCGCAGCTCGCCGCCCGGGGCGCGCTGCGATTCGGTGACGAGCTGAGCCGGTTCCTCGACGGCTTCCCGGCCGGGGTGACCGTGCACCACCTGCTCACCCACACCTCCGGCGTCGGCAGGCCGCCGCTCGGGACCACGCCGGTGCCCGGGTCCACTGTGGACGAGGTGTTCGACGGCACGCTGGCCGCGATCCGCGCGACCCCGCCGCGGTTCGCGCCCGGCACCCGGTACGCCTACAGCAACGACGGGTTCTGGATCCTCGGCGCGATCGTGGCGAAGGTGTCCGGGCAGTCCTATTTCGACTACGTCCGCGAGCACGTCTTCGCCCCGGCTGGCATGACGTCCGCGGACTTCTTGACCAAGCCGCGGGTCCTCGCCGACCCGGCGGTGGCGCGGCCGTACTGGACCCAGCCGGGTGGCGGCCGGATCGACTTCACGAGCACGCCGCACTTCGAGTTCGTCCGCGGCCCCGACGCGGGCGCGTACGCCACGGCGGCTGACCTGCTCCGCTTCGACATCGCACTCCGCGCCGGGACGCTGCTGGACCCGGCGTTCGCCGACCTGCTCACCGGCGGCAAGGTGCCGGTGCCACCGGACGGGAAGCCGCCGATGGCGAAGCAGTGGTTCACCGGCTACGGCTTCGAGCACTACGTCGTGGGCGACCGGCGCGCCTACGGCCACCCGGGCGGCGGCCCGGGAATGGCGACGAACTTCGACAGCCACCCGGAGGCGGGCTGGGTGGCGGTGATCCTCGGCAACTACGACACGAGCATCGACCCGATCGTCACCCGGTCACGGGAGTTCGCCAGGCCGGGGTTGTGACGTTTTAAAACTCATTAACCACTCGTTCAAACACCACACAGTCGCCGGCCGTCACCCCGCTCTGGCGTACAGCACCCCCTGCCGGGCCCCGGCCGGGGGCAGCGGACACCACC
>NZ_JBICSQ010000130.1:0-15801 GCF_043197175.1 Amycolatopsis sp. NPDC049252 | reverse complement strand
GCCGCGTGGTTCGTCCGTGAAGGCCTCCTTACCGGCTCTTATGGCCGGTAAGGAGGCCTTCACGGCTTTCGACGTGCTGGCGGGGTGCTGGGCTACTCGAGCGTTCCCGCGATGAGCCGCAGGGCGCGGTCCACCGGCTCGATCGCCGAGGGCAGGCCCAGGAAGCCGTGCAGCATCGAGCGGATCTGGACGTGGTGCACGTCCACCCCGGCGGCCGCCAGGGCTCCCGCGAACCGCTCGCCCGAGGGACGCAGGTCGTCGTACTCCGCGGTGAGCAGCAGCGTCGGGCACAGGTCCGCCAGCACGGCCAGGCCCGGCATCGCGTAGCCGTCCGCGCTGCTCACCGGGCCGCCGAGGTAGGCCTCCGTGATCGAGCGGACCTCGTCCGGCGGGAAGTGCAGCAGCGGCGGCACCTCGGTCATGAGCCGGGTCAGGGACGCCGATGGCGGCGGGAGTTCCGGGTGCAGCACCGGGTACACCAGGGCCAGCGCCGCGGGCTGCCGGCCGTCGGTGTCGCGCAGGCGCAGGGCCGCGCCCGCCGCGAGGTTGCCGCCCGCGCTGGCGCCGCCCAGCACGATCCGGGGCGGCGCGAGGGTGTCACGGACCCAGCGGACCGCGGCGACGACGTCGTCGTGCGGCACCGGGTACGGGACGGCGAGCCGGTAGTCGACGCTCACCACCGTCGCGCCCGCGCGGCCGGCGATCTCGCGCGCCACCCAGTCCGCCTCCGGCATGTCGAGGTCGCCCATCTTGAACGCGCCGCCGTGCAGCCAGACCAGGCACGGCCGCCCTTCGCCGGGCGCGTAGACGCGGACCGGGACTGGACCGTGCGGGCCGGGCACCTTCTCGTCGCGGGTCTCGACGACCGGCGGCGGGCCACCTGCCGACGGCGTCATGAACTCGACCATCCGGTCACGGAACGCGGGGTCGGTCACCAGCGCCTCGAAGGAGGGAACGCCGTCGAGCAGCGGGAGCTTCTCGGCGACGGCGGGGTGGATCGGCATGCGGCTCAGCCTTTCTGCGGGTGTCCGAGGGGGAAGAGCGGGTCGGCCGTCCCGCCGGGCAGGTCTTCGGGGTGCGCCTCGACGGCGGCCATCGAGCGGGGCAGTTCGAACGGTAACCGGCCTTCCGCTCGCGCGCGGCCGAACACGACGTCCAGCACGGCTTCGTCGGAGGCCCCGAAGTCGGCGACCAGCGCGGCCGCGGACTCGGCGACCTCCGGCAGGACGGCGGGGCGCTCGAGGAAGACGTCCACGACGGTCGGCACCGTGGCGGCGAGCCCGGTCAGGTGGTCGAGCCGGTCGGGAGGCAGGTCGAGACGGCCCTGGTGGAAGAACGCCTCGGGCAGCTGCCGCGCGGGCTCGTAAGGGGTCTCGATGCGCACCAGCGCCGCGTCGGCCGCGGCCGGAGTGTCCACAAGGGACGCGTATCGGACCGCGACCGCCGGTTGGACGCCTTCGACGTAGAGCCGGATGCCCTCGGCGAGCGGCAGGATTCCGGCGTCGAGCAGGACCATCGATCGCCGCTGAGCCGCCGCGCCCGCAGCCGTGAAGTCCGCGCGGCCGACCGTGCCTACCGCGTTTTCCGCACACACGTACGGGTTCTCGAACAGTCCCAAGTGGACCATCAGCGTCAGCACCCGGCCCGCGGACTCGTCGAGACGCGCTTCGGGCACCCGGCCCGCCGAAACCAGGCCCGTGATCACCTCGGGGCACCACTCGCCGCCGAACTGGTCGACCCCGGCGTCCAGCAGGAGCAGGGCGCGCTCCGCCCGGTCCAGGTGCTCGACACCCCAGGCCCGCGCGGGCCACACCGTCCCGTCGGCCAGCACGCTGTCGGTCAGCAGCCCGAAGTCCGTGCACACCAGGCCGTCGAAGCCCTCGTCGCGGCGCAGCTGCCCGGCCACCACCTCGGGGTCGAACGCGAACCCGACCTCACGCAGCCCCGGCACGCCCACCGGACGGCCGTAGTACGGCATCACCGCCGCGGCCCCGGCCCGCAACGCCGGGCGGAACCGGTCGCGGTGCAGCTCGTACCGCCCGGCCGGGTAGACCTGGTCCGGCCCGGAGGCGAAGTGCGCGTCGAGCCCGCCCGCCTGCGGTCCCGCGCCCGGCCAGTGCTTGACCATCGCGGCCACCGAACCCGGGCCGAGCGCCGGCCCCTGCAGGCCTTCGACGTAGGCCGCGGCCAGGCGCGCGACGACGTCCGGGTCGGCGCCGAAGGTGCCGGAGATCCGGGCCCAGCGCGGCTCGCTGGCCAGGTCGGCCATCGGGTGCAGCGCGAGCCGGATGCCGACGGCCGTGTACTCCGCCCGCACGGTACGAGCGAACTCGCGCACCAGCTCCTCGTCGTCCAGCGCGCCGAACCCGAGCGGCTCGGGCCAGCGCGAACACCCGCCGGAGGCCACCGACGTCAGCGGGTTCTCGGTGGCCGAGTGCCGCGGGTCCGACGACAGCAGCACCGGGATCCCCAGCCGGCTGTGCGCCGCGAGGTCCTGGACCCGGTTGTGCCAGCGGGCCAGTGGCCCGGCGGCGACCGGGGCCATCAGGCTCAGGCAGCGCAGGTGCCCGTCGCGCAGCACGGACGTCGTGGGCGCCGTCGGCAGCAGCCCGGCGGGGGCGTCGACCAGCCCGCCGTCCGGTGCCACCGACACCGGCGCGTGGCACAGCAACCCGGCCTTCTCCGCCACCGTCATCCGGGAAAGCAGGTCCCGCACCCGTTCTTCGGCCGGGCGGCGCGGGTCTTCGTAGGGGGCCATCACCCCGTCGCCGTCGAGATCGCGGAAGGCGACGCCGTTGTCGTCGAGCACAGGGAGCATGGCGCCGAGGATGGCCGCAGGCGGTCGCGCACACCTACGTCCGTGCCATTGAATGGCAGGTCAGGCCGGCGTGCGGGCCGCTCCCAGCTCGCGGGAGATGCCCCGCGCGGTGGTCTGCACCGCCAGGCCGAGGCGGCGCGGCTGGGCGACGCGCTTCGGGACGAGGACACCCACCACACCCAGCACGGCCTCGTCGCGGCCGAACACGGGCGCGGCGACGGAGACGATCGATTCGTGCTCGTCCTCCCGCCGGAAGATCGCCAGCCGCTCGCGCCGGACGTCGGCCAGCGTGCGGCGCAGCACGTCCGCCGGGATCAGGCGGTTGTCCGGCTCGCTGTAGACCGGCTTGGAGAGCAGCTCCTCCTGCACCTCTTTCGGCGCGAAGGCCAGCAGCGCGAGCCCGACACCCGTGGAGTGCAAGGGAAGCCGCCCGCCGATCCGGTAGTCGACCGGCGCGGCCTGGTGCGCCGAGAGCCGTTCGACGAGCATCGCCTGCATCCCGTCGCGCACCGCCAGCTGGACGTGCTGGTGGGTCACCTCGGCGAGGTCGTGCATGAACGGCAGCGCCACCTGCCGCAGGCCGTGACCGCGCGGCGCGAGTGTCGCGACCTCCAAGAGCCGGAGCCCGACGCAGAACCGCCCGGCGTCGTCCCGCTCCAGCGCACCCCAGTCCACGAGCCGGTTCGCCAGGCGCAGCGCCGAGCTCGGCGGGATTTCGGCCCGCCTGCTCAGCTCCGCCAGCGTCAGGCTCCGATGCTCCGCGTCGAACGTCGCCAGCAGGGAAAGCGCCCGGTCGACCACCGGTTCGCCGTGGGCCGGACGGCGGCCCCGCACCCGCGCGGAATCGGTCATATCGCCATCAGCGTTCCATTGATTGGCATCTCCCTCACGGTACACCGCACCCGGCGCTCATCCTTCCCGCAGGTCAGCCGACCGAGACGCGAAAGGTGCCCGACGATGAGTACTTCTTTCCGCCAAGAATCCACGTCCGCCACCGGAACGGCGTTTCCCGGGCCCCGGCGCGGGTTCCTCTTCTTCTTCGCCTTCGCCGCGGTCGGCGCGGGCATGGCCGTCCTGGTCCCGGCCGTGCTGACCCTGTCCGTCAAGGCGACGCTGCTCGACCCGGCCGGCGCCACGACGATGGTGTCGATCGTGACCAGCGTCAGCGCTCTCTGTTCCCTCGTGGCCTTCCCGGTGTTCGGCAGGCTGAGCGACCGGACCACGAGCCGGTTCGGCCGGCGCCGGCCGTTCCTCGTGCTCGGTGCCGTCCTGTTCACCCTCGGCGCGATCGGCTTCCAGCTGGCGGCCACGACGTTCGCGCTCACCGTCGCGGCGAGCTGCACGACGGTCGGCGCGAGCGCGGCCACCGTCGCGTTCACCTCGGTCATCCCGGACCAGGTGGCCCCGGACCGGCGCGGCCCGGCGTCCGCGGTGGTCGGGCTGAGCCTCCCGGTCGGCGCGGTCGTCGGTCTGTTCGTCGCGCAGCTGGTCGCCCCGAACCTGCCCGCGATGATCCTGCTGCCGGCCGGGCTCGCCGTCCTCGGCACGCTCCTGCTCGCCGTCACGATGCGGGACCGGCGCCTGTCGCCGGCGGACCGGCCCGCGTTCGCGTGGCGCGACCTGCCCCGCACGTTCTGGGTGAACCCGGTGCGCCACCCCAACTTCGGCTACGCCTGGCTCAGCCGGCTGCTGATCTTCTTCGGGGTCGCCGCGATCCAGGCGTACCAGGCCTTCTACCTGATGAACGTCTTCCACATCCCGCCGGCCGGCATCGCGAACGCCGTCTTCCTGTCCACGCTGGTGCTCACCGGCGCGGCCCTGCTGTTCGCGCCCCTGGCCGGCAAGGTCTCCGACGGCGTCGGGCGCCGCAAGCCGTTCGTCGTCACCGCCGCCGTGATCTTCGGCGGCGGGCTGCTGCTCGCCACCTTCACCGGCACCTACCCGATGTTCCTCGTCGCGATGGGCGTCATCGGCCTCGGCCAGGGTGTCTACTTCGCCGTCGACATCGCCCTCATCACCCAGGTGCTGCCCAACCCCGACGACACGGCCAAGGACCTCGGGCTGATGAACCTGGCCGGCAACCTGCCGCCGTCGATCGTGCCGGCGCTGGCGCCCGCGATCCTCGCCATCGGCGCGACGGCCGCCGTGCCGCAGAACTTCCCCGCGCTGTTCATCGCCGGCGCGATCGCCGGGCTGCTCGGCGCGGTGCTGATCCTGCCCATCCGGAAGGTCCGCTAGTGCCGCTGTTCGAACTGCCCGCACTCGAATACGTCAGCAGCGCGGTCGTCGAGCTCGGCGACCCCCTGGACCTCGGCGAAACGCTCGAGGGACACCGCCGGGTCGTCCCCGTCACGGGCGGAAGGTTCGACGGCCCGGGCCTGGCCGGGCCGATCCGGCCGGTCGGCGCGGACTGGCAGCGGATCCTGCCCGACGGGACCACGCTGGTCGAGGCGCGCTACCTCGTCGACACCGGCGAGGGGCTCGTCTCGATCACCTCCACCGGCGTCCGCACCGGGCCGCCCGAAGTGCTGGCCGCGCTCGCCCGCGGTGAGCACGTCGACCGAACCCGGTACGAATTCCGGCTCACGGTAACGGTTTCCGGTGCGGTCGAACGACGGCTGTCCGCCGCTGTCCTGGTGGCGTCGGCGGAACGCACGCCGGACACCGTGCGCTACGACCTCTACCGGCTGACGTGAGCACCGTGCCCACCCGGCTGCGGCTCGGCCACCTCACGCCGGGCCGCCCGTCGGGGCCACGGCCTCGCCTCTCGTGGTGGCTGCCCGACGGCGCGGCCGTGCAGCACGCGTACGAAGTGCGGCTGTCCGGCCCGGACTGGACGTCGGGCCGGTGCGAGAGTGCTCAGTCGGTGCTCGTCGGGCTGCCGGAGCGCCCGGCTACGTCGTGGCAGGTCCGGGTGTGGACCGATCTCGGGGAGAGTGGCTGGTCGGAGCCCGCGCCGTGGACCGTCGTCACGCTGCCCACGACGTCGGCGATGTGGGTCGAGCCGCACGAGCCGGTCGTCGCGCCACCGGGCACGCGCCCGGCCTACCAGCTGCGTCACGAGTTCACGCTCGCGAAGCCGGTCGTGACCGCGACGGCGTGGGCGACCGCGCACGGGATCCTCGAACTGTTCGTCAACGGCACCCGCGTCGGCGACCTCGAACTGACGCCGGGGTTCACCGCCTACCGCAAGCGGCTCCAGGTCGAGCCTTTCGACGTCGGTGCGCTGTTGCGTCCCGGCGTGAACTCCGTCGAGTTCCTGGTGTCCGACGGCTGGTTCCGCGGCCGCCACGGTTTCGAACGCGCCGCGGACGGCTTCGGCGACCGCGTCGCCGCGTGGCTGGTCCTGGAGGTCGACGGCACCACCACGGTCACCACCGGCCCGGGCTGGTGGTCACGGCCGAGCCGGATCACCGCGGACCTCATGGACGGCCAGGCGACCGACTTCCGGCTGCCCGCACCGGGTTCCGCGGGCCTGGACGCGCCCGGCTGGCACCCGGCACGCGCGCGCGACGGCGGCCCGGAACGGCTCGTGCTCACCGAAGCACCGCCGGTGCGGCGGATCGGGGAACTCCCGCCGGTCTCGGTCAGCCGGCTCGGCGAGAGCGTGGTCGTGGACTTCGGCCAGAACGTCAACGGTTGGGTCCGGCTGAGCGACCTCGGCCCGGCCGGCACCCGGCTCACGCTGACCCACGGCGAACACCTCGGCCCGGACGGCCGGGTCACCACCGACCACCTGCGGGCGTTCGACTTCGCCACCAAGCAGCTCTTGCCCGCCGGGCAGGTGGACACGGTGGTGTCGACGGGCCCCGGCGTGTTCGAGCCGCGCCACACCACCCACGGCTTCCGCTTTGTCCAGGTCGACGGGCTGCCGGGCCCGCTCGCGGCGTCGGACATCACCGCCGTGGTCGTGCACACGGATCTCCCCGAGACCGGCTGGTTCCGGTGCGGCGACGCCCGTCTCGAAGCCCTGCACCGCGCCGCGGTGCAGAGCCTGCGCGGCAACGCCTGCGACGTCCCGACCGACTGCCCGCAGCGGGAACGCTCCGGGTTCACCGGCGACTGGCAGGTGTACGTCGCCACCGCCGCCCTGACCCACGACGTCGCCGGGTTCTCCGCGAAGTGGCTCGGTGACCTGGCCGCCGATCAATGGCCCGACGGCCGCGTCCCCACGATCACGCCCGACCCCGCGGGTGACGGCCCGTCCGGGAACCCGTTCACCGACGCGATGGCGGGATCCGCGGGCTGGGGTGACGCGGCGGTTCTGGTGCCTTGGGAGCTCTGGCGCGCCTACGGCGACCGGGAGCTCCTCGCCCGGCAGTACCCGTCGATGGTCCGCTGGGTCGAGTACGCGGCGGCGGCCGCGCGCGAAGGGCGGCACCCGGACCGCGCGGGGAGACCGATGCCGCACGAGGAGTTCCTGTGGGACACCGGCGGGCACTTCGGCGAATGGCTCGAGCCCGGCGTCCCGCCGAACCCCGATCCCGCGGCCGACCACGGCATCGTCGCCACGGCCTACCTGGCCCGCTCCGCGCGGGTGCTCGGCCGGATCGCCGGAATCCTCGGTCACGCCCCGGACGCCGTCCGGTTCGGGCGGCTCGCGGACCGCGTCCGGCAGGCGTGGCAACGTGAGTACCTCGGCACGCTCGGCGAGTCCACGCAGGGCAACCACGTCCGGGCGCTCGCGTTCGAGCTGGTGCCCTCGCACCTGCGCGACGCCGTGGCCGCCCGGCTCGCCTCGCTGGTCGCCGACGCCGGTGACCACGTCGGCACGGGCTTCCTCAGCACCGGCCTGCTGCTGCCCACCCTCGCCGACCACGGCTACCTCGACGTGGCCTACCGGGTGCTGTTCTCGACGGGAATCCCGTCGTGGCTGGAAATGCTCGACCGCGGCGCGACGACGTTCTGGGAACGCTGGGACGCGGTCGACGGTGGCGAGGCCCGGGGTTCGCTCAACCACTACAGCAAGGGTGCCGCGATCTCGTTCCTGTACACGCACGTCGCGGGCGTCCGGCTGCCCGAGGACCCCGGCCCCGGCGAGGCCGGGTACCGCCGGTTCATCGTCGAGCCCCGCCCGGGCGGCGGCCTGGACCGCGCCGAAGCGGAGCACCTCAGCCCCTACGGCCCGATCCGCAGCTCATGGCAGCGCGACGGCCACCAGCTGCGGCTCACCGTCGATGTGCCGCCCGGCACCCGTGCCGAGATCCGGCTTCCCGGCGGGACCACGACCGAAGGACCGGGACGGCACACGTTCACCGCGCCGATCACTCCACAGTAGACGGACGCGACCGCCAGGACCACGCGGCCAGCACCGACGCCAGCACCACCAGCGCGACCCCGAACGGCACGTGCAGTGCCCGGTTCCCCATCCCGCCGAGCATCGCCTGCACGACCGTCATCACGACCAGGGCCCCGCTGGCCCACACGGGCCACGCGGGACCTCGCTCCCGACGCCACAGCACCGCGGCGACGACCAGCTCGGCCACCGCGAACACCGACACCGGGATCGCCCCGGCGCCGTGCAGGGTGCGGGCCGACGCCACCCCCTCCAGCAGCTGCCCCGCGGTGGCCGCCTGCAGCAGCACCAGCAGCACCTCCCCGGTCGCGGCGGCCCGCATCGCCCACGTCCAGCCCGCCTTCGTCCGTTCGCCGAGCACTGTCCCCGTCATGTGCGCCACCTTCGATCCGACACGGATTCGTTGACGCGCACAGTGTCCCGGGCCGGGCGCACCACCGTCGCCGGTCGAGAGGCGGCTTCGCGCGTACGTCGAGCGCCGTACGCGCGGAATCGGCTACGCGCCCTGCCGTACGGATAGGCTGGCCGGGGACCGGGGAGGACGGGTGCTTCGTGACTGACGAGCGCGGACGGATCAGGCGGTCCCTGACCCGTCTGATCAACGACGACAACCTGGACCTCTACCTGCTGGGCGTGGTGGCCCTGGCGTTCACCGTGCTCGGGGCGACCGGCATCTCCGACGTGAAGACACTGTCGTCCGTGGTCCTCGCACTGCTGGCGCTGCTCGCCTTTTCCCAGATTCGGTCACGACGGCTGACGGAGCAGATCCGGCGCTCGCACCAGGCCGACCCGACCGCCCTGTTCAAGACCCGGTTCCCGGCCGACCTCATCACCCGGCGGGCCGACGCGTTCGACGTCCTGCTCATCGGCCATTCGATGACCCGGACCGTCCAGGGCATGCGCAGCGACATGCTCGCCATCCTCGAAACCGGCGGCCGCATCCGCGTGCTCGTCCTCGACCCGACCGATGACGTGCTCATCGAAACCGCTGATCGGCGCATTTCGCAGACCCTCGCGCCCGGCCGGCTCCGGCAACGGATCATGACCACGCTGGACGACCTGACGACCCTGCGGGGCAAGACGAGCGGCCGGCTGGAGGTGCGCGTCTCCTCCCGGATCTCGTCCGCGGGTTTCAACTGCCTCGACGCGTCCGGCCCGCGCGGGATGGTGTGCGTCCAGCACTACGAGTACCACCCGGCCGGCGAGGCGGCGCCGGTGTTCGTCCTCGAACCCGAGCACACTCCCTGGTACCAGCACTTCGCCGCGGAGGCGGAGCGACTGTGGGAGGCCGGCACACCCTGGCCGCTGTCGCCCGCACAGCAGCTCGCCCGCGCCAGCCGCCCGGTCTTCAGCGAAAGTTTCGGCCCCGAGCTGGAGCGGGCGATCGACGGCGCCGGCGACCTGTTCCTCACCGGCATGGCCCGCAACACCTTCGTCAACAGCCACTACGCCCGGCTGGAAAAGCTCCTCAAGCGCGGGGCCGAGATCCGGTTCGTCCTCATCGACCCCGAGTCGGCGGCGATCGACGCGGCCGCGGCGCGCTACTACGCGGAGCGGTCACCCGCCAGTGCCCGGGAACGCGTGCGCCACACCCTGCGACTGCTGGCCGAGCTCAAGACGGCGACGGACGGCGACCTGACCGTCCGGCTCGTCCCGCACCCGATCGCCGTCGGCGTCATCGCCACGGACAACCACCCGGACCGCACCGGCCCGTTGTCCGCCGTCTTCGCCGAGTACTACACCTACCAGGCGCCCGGGGAACCGAAGTTCGTCCTTCAGCCCGGTGCACCCGGTTACCAGACCTTCCTCGACGAAGCCGAAGCGTTGTGGAACAACGCCATACCCCATGAACTGTCCAGAAGCGTGGCCACGGACTAGTCGCGCCGGGCGCGCCGGACGCAGGCGATCGTCACCGCCACGATGACGGCGAACACCGGACCCGTCGCGATGTGCACCGCCCCGAGGACCAGGGGCTGGTTGCCCCGGTAGTAGACGACCTGGAGCGCGCCGTTGACGACGTTGACCGCCGCGCAGGTGAGCGTCGAGACGGTGTGGATCCGCCGGAGCCGGGGCACCGACCGCCACTCCGCGGGGCCGCCGGCGACCCGGTTGAGGAGGAGGCCGGTCAGCGGGCGTCCGATGAGGACGGTCGTCACGCAGACGGCGATGACCGCGAACGGGATCAGCGCGGGGATGAGGAAGAACCCGCGTGCCTCGCCGGTGACGGCGGCCACCACCGCGCACGCGGCGACCAGCAGGAGGCCCAGCACGGCCTGGCGCACCGGCTGACGTCGGTAGAGCCGCCAGCCGAACGCGGCGAACGCGGTGACTGCGGCGGTCACGAGGCCGGCGGTGAGACCACTGACGGCGTTGGCGGCCAAGAAGGCCACCGTCGGCGCGGCGGTCACGACGACGGTCTCCCAGCGGTTCTTGCGCGGCGGGGCCGCGGGTTCGGACGGGACGCGGACTTCCGGGTTCGTGTTCACACCCGAGAACGTCTCACATGAAACTTTCTTGCGCAAGGTTGTATTGACTGATACGTTCTCGGTCATGACGATGCGGCTGGGCACGGCGAGAGCGACGGACGGACCGGGTGACGAATCCCCGTTCGCCCTCGGCCTGCTGCTGCGGCGCGCCCACGACCGCGTCGCCGCGGAGCTGCTGGGCGTCCTGCGGCCGCTGGGGCTGGAGTTCCGGCACTTCATCGTGCTCGTCGCGCTCCACTCCGGCGGTCCGATGAGCCAGCGGGCGCTCGTCGGCGCCGTCGGCAGCGACAAGGCCACGATGGTCCGCGTCGTCGACGACCTCGAACGCGCCGGGCTCGTCACCCGCGATCCGCACCCCGGCGACCGGCGGGTGCACACGATCACCCCGACGCCCGCCGGGACGGCCGTGTTCGACACCGCTCACCGCCGCGCCGAGCCCGTCGCCGCGCACCTGCGCGAAGGCCTCGGCGACGTGCAGCTCCTGCTCGACCTGCTCACCCGGCTCGCCTTTCCCGGCGAAGCCTGATCCACCGGCCCTGATCCACCGCTCTTGATCCACCGACGAGGGAGAACCTTCATGCGAGTCGTCATCGCCGGCGCCGGGCTCGGCGGCCTGTGCCTGGCCCACGGACTGCGCCGCAGCGGCGTGGACGTCGTCGTGCTCGAACGCCACCCGACCCCGGACGCCCGGCCCGCCAGCTACGGCATCCACCTCGACGCCGACGGCCTGCGCGCCCTGCACACCTGTCTCCCCGAGGAGAACTGGGCCCAGCTGGTCGAGACGTCGGCCCCGGCGCCGGACATCGTCCGCTTCCACGACCAGGACCTGCGGGTGCTCGCCGAACGCGACCACACCGGCACCCCGGCCAACACCGATCCCGTCACGCGCCGGCGGGCGGTGCACCGCGACGCGCTGCGTGACGCCCTGCTCCTCGGCTGCGACGGGGTGATCCGCTGGGGCACCGCGTTCGACCGCTTCGAGTACACCGGCGACGGCGTCCGCGTGCACAGCGCCGACGGCCGCGCGATCGAGGCGGACCTGCTCGTCGGAGCCGACGGCGCGAACTCCCGCGTCCGCGAGCAGCGGCTGCCCGATCTCCGGCGCGAAGACCTGGGCATCGTCAACGTCGCCGGCCGCGTCCGGCTCACCCCCGAGCTCGCGAGCGCCCTGCCGGCGACGCTCGTCGACGGCGCCGTCACCAACGTCGTACCCGCCCGGCCCGGCTGGATGTTCCTGTCCACCTGGGACGCCGGCGCCGAGGCGCGGTACGTGGTGTGGGCGTGGGCCGCGGACCGCTCGACCTACCCGGACGACCTCGGCACCACCGACCTGCTCGAGCTGGTCCAGGACCGGACCGCGACCTGGGCGCCCCCGCTCCGGCGGATCATCGCCGAGACCGACCCCGCGACCGTCGCGGCGATCCCGCTCAAGACGATGCCGGAGCTGCCGCACTGGGCGCCCACGGCCGTCACCCTGCTGGGCGACGCGATCCACTCCATGACCCCGATGGCCGGGATCGGCGCCAACACGGCGCTGCGCGACGCCGGCACGTTGTGCCGTCACCTGTCCGGCGACGGCGTGCGGGGCTACGAAGACGAAATGCGGGTCTACGCCAACGCGGCACTGGCCCTGTCCACTCGCAACGCCCGCGGCGCGGCGACGACGTCCCGGCTGCCGCGGCACGCCTTCCGGACGGTGCTGCGCCTCGCCGAAGCGCTGCCGCCGGTCAAGCAGCGTATGTTCCCGGTGCGCTGAGCCGTGGTCGTGGTGATCTCGACCTTCACCGTCCCGCCCGGACGGCAGCAGGAACTCCTGGACCTGTTGCACGCCAACGCGGAGGAGGTGCTGCGCCACCAGCCCGGCTTCATCACGGCAGATCTGCTGGCCACCTCCGACGGCACCACGGTGGTCAACCACGCCCGCTGGACCGACGCGGCGGCCGTCCGCGCGATGACGGCCGATCCGGCGGTGCGAGCGCGGATGGCGCCCGCGTGGGCGATCGCCCGGCCGGTGGTGCAGCAGTTCGCGGTGTCGTCGAGCCACGTAGCAGCGGAGTGAGCGGTGCCGGGAAAGGTTCCCCGGCACCGCCCTCTCACGCGGCGGCTGCGACCGCCGCCACCCCGAACTCGCCCAGGCATCGCGACCAGTCGCGCAGCAGGTCACGACATCCAGCCACACCAGCGGAGGGCGCGGTGCCGGGAAAGGTTCCCCGGCACCGCCCTCTCAGCGCGGCAGCACCGCGACCGCGGCCACCCAAAACAGCAGGCCCAGCATGGCGAACGCCTTCACCACGGACAGGGTGCTGCCGAGCGGTGGGCGAGGTACCGGGCCTCGATCGGGAGGTACCTGCGGACGTCGGCGGTCTCGGCGACCAGGACCTTCACCTTCACCACGTCGGCCGGCCCGGCGCCGCACGCGCCGCACGCCGCCTGCCCTCGAAACCGTCCAGCCGCAGGCCGCCCGGGCTCATGCCGACCTGGACCGAGGCGGGTGACGAACTTCGGTGCGCTCATGATCACTTTTCCTGTCCGCGGAAGACGGCCCGGCCGAGCCAGGCCCGCGCCGTGCCACCGGCCGCCGGGTCGTAGGCCGGGTGGATCCGCCGCCCGTGGTCCGCGGCGACGTCCGCGAGGTCACGCACGTCGGGTTCCCAGCCGTGGCGGGTCAGCCACCGCACCGGATCGACCGGCCCGGACTGCCACAGCCGGGCGAGGTCGGGGCCGATCGCCGCCCGCAGCGCGGCGCTGGTCTCGACGTGGTCGAACGCGAGCGTGCTGCCTGCCGCGCTGAGCCCGGTGATCGTCGCCAGCAGGCCGTCCGCGGCGCTTTCGTCCAGCGCGTAAAGCAGGCCCTCCGTCAGCCACGCCGTGGGCCGGTCGGGCCGGAACCCGTTCTCCCGCAACGCCACCGCCCAGTCCGCACGCAGGTCGGCGACAACGGGGCGCCGGACGCACCGGGCCGTCAGCGAGGCCGCGGCGGTGTCCTTGAACCGCAGCACCGGGGCTTGGTCGATCTCGAAGACCTCGGTGCCGGCCGGCCAATCGAGCCGCCACGGACGTCCGTCCATTCCGGACGCGACGAGCACCACCTGCCGAGCCCCGCCGGACAGCAGCGCGTCGTCCAGGAACCGTGTCCGCACGGCGACCTGCGGTCCCATCAGCGCGGCGAAGTCCGGCTTCTCTCCGGTGATCCCGGCGGCGTCCAGGAACAGCCGCGCGCACGGATCGGCGAAGAGCCGGTCCGGGCGGCGATCCTCGGCCGCGCGCAGCAGCGCCACCTCGAACGCGGTCCGCCCGATCGCGTCGATCCCGTCCAGGTCCATACGCCTCCTCTCGACGAAGTCATGTGGTTGCGTTCACGACGGTATCATGTGATACGTTCTCTCGCGAAGGATTCACCGAGTGATGCATCAACGAGGAGATCGCGCCCGTTCGGGCGATCTACTGTCGAACAAGGTCCACAATGGATTCAACCCGAGGTATCCGCGCCGGAAACCGTTACGACGCAAGCCATGTCACGGGCGACGACGGCCGCGACCCCTCAGGCACGGTCTCGCCGTGGCGTGACCGGCTTACGCCTCGTCCTCGGGCGGATAGGTGAACCTGGTCAGCAGGTCCATCAGCTTCGCCGGCTCGCCGGCCCGCAGGTGCGAGACCAGCTCTTCGGCCGGGGCGAGCGCGTCCTCGTGCGCGGCGTCGAAGGCCTTCACCCCGGCCGGGGTGATCTCGACCTCGCGCACCCGCCGGTCCCCCGGCACGGCGTTGCGGACCGCGAACCCCTTCGCCTCCAGGTCGTCGACGACCCGCATGATCCCGGCCTTGTCCGAACCGGTCGCCTCGACCAGGTCCCGCTGCGTCGTCGGCCCGCGGTCGGCGAGAATGATCAACACGGCGAAGTGCCGCAGCTCCAACCCGTGCGGGCGCATGGCGGCGGCCATCGCCCCCGCCGCGCGGGCGTGTGCCCGGCGCAGCAGCAGCCCCAGCGCGAACGGGGAGACGTCCCCCGGGCGGTCGGTGGCGCGGGGCCTGGGCTTACCGGTCATGCGAGCACCCTACCCCAAAGGGCGTCGAGTGATACGGTTTCATTCGATACGGAACGGTGGTGGTCAGGGTGATCGGCTTCGGAGTGGCACCGCGCGCGGACGAGGTCGCCGCCACCGTGCCCGGCGACGACCTCGTCCCCCGCCCGGACGTCGTGATGGACCGTGGGTTCACCCTGGACGCGCCGCCCGAGCGGGTCTGGCCCTGGTTCGTCCAGCTCGGCAAGAACCGCGCCGGCTGGTACCTGCCCACGGGGATCGAGGCGCTCCTCCCCCGGCGCCGGCGCGCCCTGCGCCGGCTCGACCCCGCCCTGCAGCACCTGAGCCCGGGCGACGTGATCGACGACTGGGGCGGCCGCGACGCGACCTTCGAGATCGTCACCCACGACCCGCCGCACACCCTGGTCCACCGCTCCACCCGCGGCCGCCTGGAGATCAGCTGGGCGATCCGCCTCACGGACGACGGCGACGGCACCACCCGGGTCCACCTCAGGTTCCGGCTCAGCGGCGCGCGCCGCCCCCGGCTGGCCGAGTACGGCGGCGGGCTTGTCGACCTGCTGACCGTGGCCGGGCTCGCCGCCGGTCTGCGCGACCGGCTGCGCCCGGCCTGACCCCGGGCGTCGGTACGTCCGTCACGGGTTTCCGGTGGCCGTCTTGACTTCGTCGCGCCTGACTGGCGACTTTCTGCGAGCCCACCAGACAATCAAGACGACCACCAGCAGCCCGGCGAGGCCTGCCCACCACCACCCCGACGTTCCGGCCACGGCCGTTTCCGGGTGCTGGGCGAAGCCGAGCCCGCCGTCGCGCTGGTACTGCGATCCCGGCTGTTTGTCGGCGTACCGGTCGTGGACCTGGCGCTGGTAGTCCGGCAGCGGCACGAACGCGCCGACCGGCGTCTGCGGCAGGCTGGCCCGCAGCAGCCGGACGCCGTCGGCGCTCAACGCGTACCAGCCGTTGATCTGCGGCTCGTCCAGCAGGACGGCACCGGCCGGCAGCCGGGTGGCGAGCCGGGTCTCGTCGTCCCCGGAGAGGACGCTGCCGACCTGCCACCCCGCCTGCGCGTCCGGGGCCGCCTGGATGGTGGCGGTGCGGCCGTCCTGGGCGCGCGCGACGACCGCGACGTATTCGAGGACCGCCACCCGGCCGCCGCCCTCGCCGCGC
>NZ_JBICSQ010000129.1:0-15818 GCF_043197175.1 Amycolatopsis sp. NPDC049252 | reverse complement strand
CCCGGGGGACTGGGACCGGCTCGCCGGCGCCGTCGTCGCCGGGCACGTCGTCGAATGCGGCCCGCAGGCCGTCGGCGGCAACTTCTCCGGCTTCACCGGCGTTCCCGGCATGGCCCGGCCCGGGTTCCCGATCGCCGAGATCGCCGCGGACGGCGGCTGCGTGATCACCAAGCACGGCCGCGACGGCGGCACGGTCACCGTCGACACCGTCACCGCCCAGCTCGTCTACGAGATCCAGGGCCCCCGGTACCTCAATCCCGACGTCACCGTCCACCTCGACGACGTCCTCCTGAGCCCGGCCGGCCCCGACCGGGTCGCGATCGCCGGCGCGGCCGGGTCACCGCCGCCCCCGACGACGAAGGTCGCGGTGTTCGGGCAGATCGGGTACAGCGTCGTCAACACCGTCTACGTCACCGGTCTCGACGTCGACGCGAAGGTTGCGCTGCTGCGCGAGCAACTCGGCCGCGACCGCCCGGACGGCGTCGAGCTGGACGTCACGCGGATCGGCGTCCCGGCCGAGGATCCCGGCAGCCAGTGGGACGCGACCGCCGCGGTGCGGATCATGGCGACCGCCCGCGACCGGGAAACGTTGGAGCGCTTCGGGCTCTCGACCCGGATCGGCGGCCTGTACCTGCAGAGTTTCCCGGGGTTCTTCCACGACGGCGGCGGTGAGCTGGCGGTCCGGCCGCGGCCCCGGATCGACTACTGGCCCGCCGTGCTGGCCGCCGACGTCGTGCCGCACCGCGTGGTTTTCGGTGACGGGCAAGCACAAGACGTGCCGTCACCGCCACGGACGTCCATTGTGGACCAGCCGGCGCACCCGGAACCCGCCGGCGAACCGGCCGGAACCCGGCTCGTGCCGCTGGGCACCGTCGCGCACGCCCGCAGCGGTGACAAGGGCGGCAACTGCAACGTCGGCGTCTGGACGTCCGACCCCGCGGCCTGGCCGTGGCTGCGGTGCACGCTGAGCACCGCCGGGCTCCGCCAGCTGCTGCCGGAGACCGCGGACCTCGAGATCGTCCGGCACGAGTTCCCGCACCTGCGGGCCGTGCACTTCGTCCTGCGCGGGCTGCTCGGCACCGGCGGCTCGTCGAACCTGCGCGTCGACCAGGTCGGCAAGGCGGTGGGGGAGTACCTGCGCGCCCGGCTCGTCGCCGTACCCGACGAACTCCTGAAGGGGGAGGACCACCGATGACGCTCACCGAACGGGTCGAGCACGCGATCGCCCACCCGGCGACGGGCGACGCCTTCGACCCGCACGCCGAGCTCGCCGACCTTCTGGCCGGCATCGGGATGAGTCCCGCCGACACCGGCGGCACGATCACCTTCGACGGCGCCGACCCGGTCGTGCCGAGCACGCTGCGCCTCGGCGGCGCGTCGGCGATCGCGCTGGCCGCGAAGTCGGCGGCCGTGGCGAAGCTCTGGCGGCTGCGCGGCGGGGAGGGCCAGGACATCGGCGTCGATCTGCGGGTCGCGCCGCACCGGCTGTGCCCGTTCTACGACCGGAAGTGGGAGCTGGTCAACGGTTTCCCGCAGAGCGCGGCGGCCAACCCGAGCCAGGCGCTGGGGTTCCGGTTCTACCGCACCGCCGACGACCGCTGGGTGATGCCGCTCAACCCGTACCCGAAGATCAAGATCGCCGCGCAGCGGCTGCTCGACGTGCCCGAGGACCCGGACCGGGTGGCGGCCGCCGTCGCCGGCTGGAAGGGCATCGAGCTCGAAGAAGCCGCCGTGGCGGCCGGGACCGTGCTGCCGATGCTGCGCACCACCACCGAGCTGCTCGCCGAGCCGCACTACCGCGAGGTCCTGGCCGGCCTGCCGCTGATCGAGATCACCAAGATCGCCGACAGCGACCCGGTGCCGCTGCCCCCGGGTGCCGCCGACCCGCTGTCCGGCGTCCGCGCGCTGGGCATGGGCCACGTGATCGCCGGCGCGGGCGCCGGGCGCGCGCTCGCCCTGCACGGCGCCGACGTCCTCAACCTGTGGCGTCCGGGCGAGCTCGAGCACGACGTCACCTACGTGACGGCCAACGTCGGCACCCGGTCGGCCGTCGTGAACCCGTACCACGAAGGCGGCGCTCAGCGGATCCGGGAGCTGCTGAGCACCGCGGATGTCTTCTACGCCAACCGAAGGCCCGGTTATCTCGCCCGCATCGGGCTGACCGCGGAGCAGGCCGCGGAGACCCGGCCGGGGATCGTGTACGCGACGGCGTCCCTCAACGGCGAGCACGGGCCGTGGGCCGGCCGGATCGGGTTCGACCAGACCGCCGGCAGCCTCACCGGCATGATGCACCTGGAGGGGGACGGCGAAACCCCGGCGCTGCCGCCGATCCTCGTCGTCAACGATTACATCGTCTCGTGGCTGATGGCCGCGGGGATCGTCGAGGCCCTGACCCGGCGGGCGACCGAGGGCGGCAGCTACCGCGTGCACGTCTCGCTCACCCGCGCCGCGCTGTGGATCCTGAGCATGGGCGTGTTCGACAAGGCCTACGCGCTCGAGACGGCCGGCCGCGGCGAGGCGCACGCCTACTTCGACCCGGAGACCTTCACCGCGGACACCCCGCTCGGCCGCTACCAGGGCGTCACCGACCAGGTCCGGATGTCCGCGACCCCGGGCCGTTACCGCACGGTCCTGGTGCCGCGCGGCTCGTCCCGTCCCGCATGGTCGTGAGTGTCCGGTCGGGTTGGAACCCGGCCGAACACCCACGACCGGTGGGTCACCGCACCAGTTTCGCGTAGACGATCACGTTGTCGAGGTAGTTGCGGCTCGCCGCGTCGTACTTGCCACCACAGGTGATCAGCCGCAGTTCCGGCTCGTTCGTGTTCCCGTACACGGCTTCCGTCGGGAACTCCTTCTTCGCGATCTGGGCGACCTTCGTGACGGTGAACGTCAGCTTGCCGCCGTCGGCGCGGTCGACGTGCACCTGGTCGCCCGCCTTCAGCTCGTGCAGCCGCCAGAAGATGCCCTTCCGGTGGTCACCGTCGATGTGGCCGAGGATCACGGCCGGGCCGACCTCGCCGGGGGTCGGGCCGTACTCGTACCACCCGGCCTGCAGCGGCTGGTCCACCGGCGGGACCTCGACGGTCTTGTCGGCGTTGAGCCCGAGCGACACCAGCGACGACTGCGCGGCGATGGCCGGGACGTCGATCGCGGTGGGCAACGACCGCGCCAGGCCCGCGGGGGCGGCGGCCGCGGCGGCGGGTGCGGGCGCCGGGTTCGCGGCGGGCGGGGTGGTCCCGCCGCACCCGGCGAGCAGCAGCGCGGTGAGGACGAAGAGAAACGCGCGGCGCATCGGCTCAGCCCTCGGCGGCGAGGCTGCCGTCACCGGTCTGCGGGGCACCGGCGGGGACGACGGTCACCTGGCCGGGGGCCTGCGGACGCGGCGGGGCCTGCGGCGCGTGCTCCTTGGCGGGGCCGCAGGTCACGGAGGAGAGCTTGATGTCCCCGCTGCCGACCGCGCCCGTGACGTCGCCGCCGAGCAGCTTGACGTGCAGCGCGGTCACGTCGAGGCTGCCGTCGAAGCGCTGGTTCTGCTCGTTGACGATCACCTCGACCACGCCGGGGACACCGAGACGCGTGTTGGGCGCGGCCGCCGCGGGGATCGTGCCGAGTCGGCCGAGGTTGACCCCGGCCAGGTCGCTGCTGCCGACGACCTTGCCGTCGGCGGACCCGCAGCGGGCGCTGATCAGGCGCGCCGTCGGCGTCCGGCCGGCGACCGCGGCCAGCACCGGGAGCGTCGCTTCGACGATGCTCGCCTTGCTCGCGACGGAAGTGCTGTCGGAGACGACGGAGCTGGAGATCGCCTTGGCGGTGACGAGCCCCTTCAGCGGGACGTCGGCCACGTTCGCGGAGGTCGGGCCGGCGCTGCTCGAGGCGGCCAGCTTGCCGGTCTCGACGGTGATCCCCTTGCCACCGGCCAGGTCCTTGAGCACGCCGGGGAGCAGGGAAACCTCGGCGGAGGCCCCGAAAGCGGAGCCGGTGACGGTGTCGTCCGCCGCGGCGGCACCGGTCGTGCTCGTGGCCAGGACGACGGCGGTCAGGCCGGCCAGGCTCCCGGCTCGGAGCATGGTTGTGCGCATGTACGAGGTCCTTTCAAGGAAATGGGCCGCGAAAACGTGCGGCGACGGCGGGCCGAGCGTGACTCGGTCCGCGGAGGAAAGCTCGGCCACGCTATCAAAATCGCGCTTGCTGCCAAGGAAGCCGAGTTTCGCGGCGCTCACCCGAGTTCGCGAAACGTGATCTTCGGGAAATCAAACAACTCGAAGTGGCCACTTCGGCACCGCGCATTTCCCCGATGATCGACGGCGAGTAGCGCCCGTTGCGGCATTCGGGGCGGTTCACCAGGCCCAGTGACACGTCCGAGTGATTACTCGGGCGGGGCGCGGCGAACACGCGGAGTGATGTGACCGCCACGGCATTCGACGCGTTCGATTTCCTCGTGCCGCGGATCGGCGGGAGCTGTGCGTGGCCGGCCGGAAGGAGTTGCGGGTTTCGCTTCGCGGATCGTTCGCCGGTCGTGAGGGGCACCCTCAGGGACTTGAGCCATGAGGGTGCCCCTCACGGCGGGGCAGACCGATGCGGCGCCCGTGTCGGCGCGGCGGATCCCGGTGGCAGCAGCGGGCGCGGGGTCGCCGAAAAGGTGAGTTGTCCCGCCGGGTTCAGGCGGGTCAGGCCGAGGCGAGACGTTCCCGTCGGGTCTTGCGCGGAAGGAGTCGCGGTCGTCGCTTCGCGGGTGGTGGCGGCTGCGGTCTCACCGTGGGGTGAGCTGTCCGGCAGACCGAGGCGGGCGCTTTCAGCCTGGCCTCGCTCAGAAGGAGCCGCGGTCGTCGCTTCGCGGGTCGTCCACGACGACGTGATCGTCGTAGAGGCCGGCCTGTGCGGTGCGGCGCCAGGGCCGCGCCAGCCGGACCGCCGTGGCGATCTCCCCGTCCGACACCTCGAGGTCCGCGATGGCCAGCGCCGGTTCCGCGCGCCGAGGCGCCCGCGCGATCCACCGGCCCCCGGGCGCGACGATCCCGGACGGCACCGTCGCCGCGAACTGGGCGGGTACCGAATAGCCGAGCCAGTAGCTGTAGAGCGTCCCGTACGCCTGCGCGACCGTCGCCCGGGGCGCGTCGTCCACCATCACCGACACCAGGACGCAGTCGACGTCGAGGCGCTCGTACTCGGCGAACAGCTCGGGGAAGTTGACCTCGATGCACAGGGCGCAGCCGAAGCGGAACCCGTCGATCTCGACCACCAGCGGCTCGGTCCCGGGCGTGTACAGGTACCGCAGCTCGGTGTTCGACAGGAACCGCTTGTCGTACCGGCCGACCAGCTTTCCGGTGTCCGACACGACGTACAGGCTGTTGTGCGGGCGGTTCGTGCCGCTCAGCGGGTGGATCGAGCCGAACGCGACCCAGATGCCCAGCCGGCCGGCCAGGTCGGCGATCGCCTCGGCCTCCGCACGTAGCACCGGCCACGCCGCGCGCGTCCAGTCGGCCGGGCCGACCCGTTCCGGGCCGTGCACCGACAGCACGCGCTTGTGCGGGTAGGTGATCGCGCCTTCGGGGAACTGCACCAGCCGGGCGCCCGCGTCCCGCGCTTCGGTCATCAGCTCGCGCAGCCGGGTACCCGACGCGCGCAGGGCGGCGACGTCGGCCGGATCTTCGACGATTTCGCTCTGGGCCACCGCCAACCGGAACGTCCGCGCCACGACCCGAGCCTAGCCCGGCGACGGCGCGCGGTAGGTTGCCCGCATGCGTCCCGTCCACCCGCGCCGCCGGTGAACGTGCCCGAAGAGGTGCTGCGCACCTCGATCGTCGAGTGCCTCTTCGCCCGCGCGGCCGAAGACCGCCCGCTGTTCACCCACCAGGACCACAGCGCCGGTGCGGAACACACGCTGACGTGGGCCGGGTTCGCCGCCCGGGTCCGCGTGGTGACCGGCGAGCTGCGCCGGGTCGCCGAGCCGGGGGAGCGCGTCGCCGTGCTCGTGGGGCAGGACCTGAACTACCCGCTCGCGTTCTTCGCCGCGCTCGCCGCCGGCCTGGTCGCCGTGCCGCTGATGGCGCCGTCGAGCCGCGGGCAGCGGGAGCGGCTCACCGGCGTGCTGGCCGACTGCGGGGCCCGCGTGTGGCTGACGTCCTCGGCCGCGGCCGAGCGGGTGCGCGAAGCCGGCGACCACGACCACCTCGTGCTGGTCGACGAGGTGACCGGGCCGGGGGCCGACCCGGTGCCGGTCGGCCCGGAAACCCCCGCCTACCTCCAGTACACGTCCGGCTCGACGCGGGAGCCCGCCGGCGCGGTGATCCCGCACCGGGCGATCGTCGCGGCGTGCTGGCAGGGCAGCCGGGCCTACGCCGTCGACGAGGGCACCACCTGCGCCGGCTGGATCCCGTTCTTCCACGACATGGGCCTGATCCAGCTGCTGTGCCTGCCGGTCTTCGCCGGCGGCCGCTCGGTGTTCATGGCCCCCGCCGAGTTCGTGCACCGGCCGCAGCGGTGGCTGCGCCAGCTGCACGACCACCCCGCGGTGTTCACCGCCGCCCCGAACTTCGCCTTCGACCTCGCCGCCGACGCGGCCGCCGAGGCGGGTGACGATCTCGACCTGTCCGGCGTCCGGGTCGCCCTCAACGGCAGCGAGCCGATCCGGCCCCGCACGGTCGAGCGGTTCCAGGAGGTCTTCGGCCCGCGCGGGTTCCGCCGCGAGGCCCACTGCCCGTCCTACGGCCTGGCCGAAGCCACCGTCTACGTAGCGAGCGCGGGCCCCGAAGGGCCGCGGGGCGCGGTGTTCGACCGGGACGCGCTCGCGCAGGGCCGGGCCGTGGAAGTGACAGGCGGGCAGGAACTCGTCTCGGTCGGGCGTCCCGTCGGGCAGCGGGTGCGGATCGTCCGCGACGGGCTCGAGCGGCCCGACGGCGAGGTCGGCGAGATCTGGCTGCACGGCCCGAACGTCGCGACCGGGTACTGGGGCCGGGGTGACGGCACCGCGTTCGGTGCCACGCTCGACGGCCTCCGCGGCTGGCTGCGCACCGGCGACCTGGGTGTCGTGCACCGCGGTGAGCTCTACATCACCGGCCGGATCAAGGACCTCATCGTCGTCGACGGCCGCAACTTCCACCCGCAGGACATCGAAGCGGCGGCGGGTGAGGCGCACCCCGAGGTCCGCCGGGACCGCGTCGCCGCGTTCGGCGTGACCGACCACGACGGCGAGGGCGCCGTGGTGGTCGCCGAGTGGGCGCGGGACGCCGAAGCGGACGTCAAGGAGGTCACCAGGGCCGTGCTCCGGGCCGTCTCGCGCGAACACGACCTCACGCTGCGTTCGGTACGTCTGGTCCCTTCCGGCGGACTTCCGCGCACATCCAGTGGCAAGGTCGCCCGTTCGGCCGCCAAGGCGCGTTATGGTGATTCTCGTGGGTGATCACCGCGCCGAGGTCACGAAGGTCGTCAGCGAGACCTTCATGCTCGACCCCGCCGGCGTCGAGCCCGACGCTCCCCTCGAGGAGCTGGGCATCGACTCCAAGGGCCGGATCAAGCTGCTGGCGGCGCTGGAGGTCTACTTCCGGGTGACGATCGACCTGGACCAGCTCGACCGGTTCACCGACGTGGGTTCGGTGGCCGAAGTGCTAGAGGAAGCGCTCGCGGGCGTGACCGGCGGATCTGACGAGAGGCTCTGAAATGAGCGGGGGGTACACGGCGACAACCGAAGCGTTGTCGTCGGCGTCCAAGAACATCGGCCAGCTTGCGGAACAGCTGCTGGACGACAACCCGGACCTGTCGAGCACACCCGTCGACGCGGCGGGTTTCGGGCAGGCCCACGGTGACCACGCGGCGAAGTACACCGCCGGCGTGCAGGCGCTCTGGGCCGCGGTCAGCGGCTACAGCAGCACGCTGGGCTCGTTCGGCACCAACCTCGGCACCGCCGGCAGCACCTACGGCGCGAACGAGGAAAACCAGTCCGGCGCGATCACCACCGCGGGGGCTGATCTGTAATGGCCAAGACCTGGACCGAGGTCAAGGCGGTGCTCGACGACCCGAGCGTGCCCGCCCAGACGAAGACCGTGCTGATCAGCAGCTGGATGCGCGACAACCCGCCGCCCCCGCCGTTCCTGGCCGACCAGGAACCGGACGACATCAAGGCGAAGCGGCAGGAAGCCGAGAAGCTCGCCACCGCCTACAACGCGAACCCGCTCTTCGCCGGCGTCCCGCTCGACGAGGCCTACGACACCGCCAAGAAGGCGGGCGACCAGGCCAGTTACAACGAGGACCAGGAGAAGAAGGCCGTCGACGACGGCAAGAAGAAGCTCGACGACACCAAGCCCCCGGCCGCGGACGACTCGGGCAGCGCCGGCAGCACCGGCACGAAGACGTCCGACGAGATCTTCGACGCCGCCGCGCCCGCGCTCAAGCTGTTCGAGACGTTCGGGTCGCTCCTGGCGAAGATCCCGGACGACTGCCGCGGCAACACCCGCGCGCTCGACCTGGACAAGGACATCCGCAAGCCGTTCGACGAGCAGCGCGGTATCAGCTTCCAGAACTTCGTCGAGGACGCCGCCCACTTCAAGACCGGCTCGACCACAGTGGACAAGACGGTGGAGAACACCGGCACCGAGCTGTCCAGCCTGTACAAGAGCTGGACCGGCGCCGGCGCCGACGCGTCGTCGGACAACTACAACGACAAGATCCTGCCCAAGGCGAACAAGCTGTCCCAGACCCTCGGCAACGCGAGCGAGGCGACGCTCAGCACCGCCACCACGGTCTTCCAGCTGTGCAAGGGCAAGGCCGACGCGGTCATCGGGATGTACACCGACCTGGTCGGCAAGGCCGACTACACGATGGCGCAGAAGGTCATCGCGGTCGCCAGCGGCGAGCACGGCAACGAGAAGGACCTGGCCCAGATCGCGGGCTGGATGGACGCCAACTTCGGCACCAACCTGGTCAAGACGCTCAACGACCAGGGCTGCTGCGACGGCGACGAGATCAAGAAGCACGGCCAGGACCTGGCCAAGCAGTGGATCCAGAACCAGTTCAACCCCGACATGTGGGACCGGCTCTACCAGGGCTTCGCCAAGACCTGCAAGGACACCAAGGACCTCGTCGACCAGGCCTACGACGAGCTCGACAAGGTCATGGGCAAGGTCAAGAACGAGTTCGAGGCCGCGACCCCGCCCGGCGGCTCGGGTTCCGGCACCGGCGGCTCCGGTGGCGGCTCCGGCTCCGGGTCCGGCAGTGGTTCGGGTTCGGGTTCCGGTGGCTCCGGCAGTGGTTCGGGCTCGGGCACCGGTGGCTCCGGCAGTGGTTCGGGTTCGGGCAACGGCGGTTACGGCGGCGGCTCGGGTTCGGGCAGCGGCGGCTCGGGTGGCGGTGACGGCTCCGGTGCCGGAGGTTCCGGCTCCGGCGGTTCCGGTTCCGGTTCGGGTTCCGGCGGGTCCGGTTCCGGCAGTGGTTCGGGGTCCGGTTCGGGTTCCGGCGGCTCGGGGTCGGGTGGCGGTGGCGGCAACGTGCCGCCGATCCCGGACTTCGACACGCCGTCCGGTGCTTCCGGCGGGGGCTCGGGCGGCGGTGACGGTTCGGGCTCCGGTTCCGGTGGCGGCGGCAGCGTGCCGCCCATCCCGGACGTCTCCGGTGGTTCCGGTGCGGGCACGGGCGGTGGCTCCGGGTCCGGCTCGGGCGCCGGTGGTGGCGGGCCGATGCCGTCCATTCCGGACGTGTCCGGTGGCGGGGGTTCGGGCGGTGGCGGCGACACGACGCCGTCGTCCTCGGCGCCGCCTTCGTCTTCTTCGGACGGTCAGGCCGCCGCGGCCGCGGCGGCGGAAGCCGCCAAGAAGAAGGCCGCCGACGCCTTGAGCCAGTTCAGCGGTGAAGGCATCAAGACCGACTCCGGTGCCGGCGCGGGCGGCCTCGGCGGCGGTGGTGACATCGGCGGCGGCGGAAGCGGCAGCGGGGGGAGCGGCCTCGGCGGCGACACGTCGCCGTCCGGTTCCGGGGCCGGTTCGGGAGCCGGCGGCGGTCAGGACGCGGCCGCCGCGGCGGCGGAAGCGGCGAAGAAGAAGGCCGCCGACGCGCTGAGCCAGTTCAGCGGCGAGGGCATCAAGACCGACGACGGTTCCGGCGCGGGCGGCCTCGGCGGCAGTGGCAGTGGCAGTGGCAGTGGCGGCAGCGGCCTCGGCGACACCGCGGGATCGGGCTCGGGCTCGGATTCCGGGTCCGGCGCGGACCCGGCCGCGGACGGCAAGGCAGCCGCCGAGAAGGCCGCGGAAGACGCCAAGAAGCAGGCGTCCGACGCGCTGGACAAGCTCGGCGGCGACGGCATCAAGACCGACCAGAACGGCGACGGCCTGCTCGACGACGGCAAGTCCGACACCGGCAAGGACGGCAAGGCCGACCTGGACGGCGACGGCAAGCCCGACGGCGACGAGAACCTCGACCACCTCAAGGTCAAGCAGGGTGACAAGACCTTCGAGATGACCGAGCCGGACTCCGACGGCAAGATGGACATCAAGGTCGGCGAAGGCGACGGCCCGGCGAAGGACTTCAAGCTCGACTGGCCCGACGGGGACACCGCCAAGACCGACCTCGGCGTCGCGGGTTCGGACGACCCGGGGAAGCCGGACGCCGACGGCGTCTACCACCCCGGCGCCGACGGCAAGATCCACATCCAGGACGGCGACGTCAAGATCACCGCCGAACGGCCCGACGGCGCGGACGGGCCGACGGTCGTGACCGTCGACGACGGCACCGGCAAGCCGACGACCTACACCCTCGGCGAGGACGGCACGTCGCCCGGCTTGGACGACACCACCAAGAAGCACCTCGACGACGCGCTCAGCGGCGAGACCCGGGGCGACACGGCGTCGCACGCCCTGGGGGACACCCCCGGCACGAAGGTCGACGACCTGCCCAAGCACAGCGGGACCCTCGACGGGGCCGGCGCGCCGGGTGGCGGCGGAGGCGGTGCCCACGCGCTGTCCGCGGCCGGTCTCGGCGGCGGCGGTGGTGGTGGAGTCGGCGCGGTGTCGGGCTCGCTCGGCGAGACGCCGTCGCTGTCCGAGGGCGTCCACAGTGGCGTCGGCGCCGGGCCGTCGCAGACGGCGGCGCCCGCGTTCGCGCCCATGGCTTCGGTCGGCGCGAACGGCCAGGCCGGACCGTCGATGGGCGGGGGCATGCCGATGGGCGGCATGGGTGCCGGCGGTGGCCAGGGCGGCGGGGACCAGGAGCGGTCGAACCGCGCGTACCGGATCGAGGGCGCGGTCTTCGAGCCGATGGCCGAGCCGACCGGGCGGATCGTCGGGTCGCTGGACGACGAGGAGCCACCGGCCCCCCGCCGGTGGTGAGCCCGGGCTGAGGAGGACGCATGAGCGACGACATGGCGGGCATGAAGGCCGGCCTCGACGGCCTCGTCCGCGAGCAGGCCGAACGCCGGGCCCTGCGCGAGCAGCAGGGCGAGGAGATCAAGGCCAAGTCCCAGGAGTACATGACCAAGCAGGTCCAGGCGGCCGAGCGGTACGTCCAGCACGTGCGGGAGATGGCCAACCGCAAGACCAAGTCCGGCTGGGGCGTCCGCGACGCCGGCGGCCCGCCGAGCTTCGAGCCGGAGGGCTTCGCGGGCGAGCCGGGCGCGGGCGCGGCGTCCCCGTTCGCCCCGACGCCGGGGACCGGGCCCGGGGCACCGACGTCGGCGGAGCCGCGCCGCGGCCGCCGGCACCGGGCGGCGGACCCCGACGACGACGGCGACGGTTTCAACAACCCCTGGTAGCCGGACTCAGTCCAGGCAGAACTCGTTGCCCTCGATGTCCTGCATCGGGATGCACGACTCGTTGTGTTCGTCGGCGTAGAGGACCTGCACGCAGACCGCGCCGAGGGCGATCAGGCGGTCGCGCTCGGCCATCAGGGCGGCCAGGCGCTCTTCACCCACGAGCCCGGTGCCGACCCGGACGTCGAGGTGCACCCGGTTCTTGACGACCCGGCCCTCGGGAACGCGCTGGAAGAACAGCCGCGGGCCGGCCCCCGTGGGATCGACGCAGGCGAACGCCGCACCCTGGTGCTCGGGCGGCAGCGAGCGGTCGTAGTCCTCCCAGGAGGCGAACCCCGGCGGTGGCGGCGGGACGACGTAGCCCAGCACCTCGCACCAGAATCGGGCGACCCGCTCGGGTTCCGCGCAGTCGAAGGTGACCTGGACCTGTTTGACCGAAACCATCGGCTCACTGTAGTGGCCGGGTCGCCGCCGGTCGCCCGAATTCCGCCGGATCCGGTGAAACGGCGCTGCCCTGGTTTCGTGTCACCGGCAGGGCTCCTGAGGGTGCCGGGCCGAGGTGTGGGGCGCATCGCCTGCCACCGCCGAGGTCGACACTTCGGCATCGACACCTCGCGGCCATGTCCCCGGCCGGACGATTCCACGCGGGCGGGGCGCATCGCCGACCTCGGTGACGAACCTCGGATGCTCGGCACTAGCCGTCGAGCGCGCGATTGAGGTTGAGGGCCGCGCTGATCAGCGACAGGTGGGTGAAGGCCTGCGGGAAGTTGCCCAGCTGCTCCCCGGTGAGGCCGATCTGCTCGGCGTAGAGCCCGACGTGGTTGGCGTAGGTGAACATCTTCTCCAGCGCCAGCCGGGCGTCGTCGGTGCGGCCGGCGCGGGTGAGCGCCTCCACCCACCAGAACGAGCAGAGCGAGAACGTGCCCTCCGAACCGTCGAGGCCGTCGGGCGCTTCCTCCGGGTCGTAGCGGAACACCAGCGTGTCCAGTACCAGCTCTTCGCCGATGCGTTCCACAGTGGACAGGAACCGCGGGTCGGTGGGGGAGCAGAACTTCACCATCGGCATCAGCAGCAGCGACGCGTCGAGCGCCGTGCCGGGCCCGGGCTCGCAGTGCTGGACGAACGCGCCGATCTCCTCGTTCCAGCCGTCCTCCTGGATCCGCGTGTAGATCTCGTCGCGCACCGACGTCCAGCGCGTCAGGTCGGCGGGCAGGCCGCGGCGGCGCGCCACCCGGACCATCCGCTCCACCGCGACCCAGCTCATCAGCCGGGAGAACGTGTGGTTCCGCTGCCCCGAGCGGGTTTCCCAGATCCCGTGGTCGGGCCGGTCCCAGTTCTCCAGCAGCCAGTCCAGCATCGTGCACAGGCTCGCCCAGCTGGCGTGCGAGATGCCCTTGCCGTACTTGTCGAACAGGTAGATCGAGTCGATGACCTCGCCGTAGACGTCCAGCTGCAGCTGCTCGGCCGCGCCGTTGCCGATCCGCACGGGGCGGGAGCCGCGGTAGCCCTCGAGGTGGTCCAGCTCCTGTTCGGTCAGGTCGGCGTCGCCGTCGATGGAGTACATGACGCGCAACGGGCCGAGGTCGCCGTCGCGGTCGTCGGAGACGCGGTCGGTCAGCCAGCCGACGAACGCCTCGGCCTCGTCGGTGAAGCCCAGGCGCAGCAACGCGTACAGCGAGAACCCGGCGTCGCGCAGCCAGACGTGCCGGTAGTCCCAGTTGCGTTCCCCGCCGATCCGCTCGGGCAGGCCGAGGGTGGGCGCGGCGACGATCGCGCCGCTCGGCTCGTGGGTGAGCAGCTTCAGCGTCAGCGCCGAGCGGTGCACCATCTCGCGCCACCGGCCGGTGTAGGACGAGCGGGAGAGCCAGTCGCGCCAGAACCCCACGGTCGCGTCGAACAGCGCCTGCGCGTCGGCCGGCGGCCGATCGGTGTCGTCGTCGAGCACCTCGAGGACGAACAGGTCGGTGTCGCCCGCGGTGACGTCGAACTCGGCCGAGGCGTCTTCGCCGCTGGTGTCCAGGGTGACCGACGAGTCGAGGCGGAGCCGGAGTTCCTTGCCCTGGAAGGTGATGCGACCGTCCTGCTGGGACACGTCGGGAGCTTCGCGGCCGTAGTCGAAGCGCGGCCGAACCCGGGTGCGCATCCGGACGCGCCCGCGGATGTTGACCACACGCCGCACCAGCCGTTGCCGGTGCTCGTCGTCGTGCGGGCGCAGGACCGGCATGAAGTCCTGCAGCTCGACGATGCCGTCCTCGGTGAGGAACCGGGTGATGAGGATGTTCGTGTCCGGGAAGTAGAACTGGTGGCGCGCGGTGACCTCGCACACCGGCGCGAGCTCCCAGTCACCGCCGGTCCCGGCGTCCACGAGTGCCCCGAAGACGCTCGGCGAGTCGAACCGCGGCGCGCAGAACCAGCTGACCCGGCCGTCGGTGCCGACGAGCGCGGCGGTGCGCAGGTCACCGACCAGGCCGTGCTCGGCGATCGGCAGGTAGGTCACTCGGGGACCCGCCAGCCGCGTTCGCCGGGCAGGCGCAGCGCCGCCTCGGGACCCCACGAGCCCCGCGCGTAGGGCAGCACCTTCGGCGGGGCCTCCAGGACGGGCCCGCAGACCTCCCAGAGCCGTTCGATCTCCGCGGCGCTGCTGAACAGCGTGTGGTCGCCGCGCATGACGTCCAGCAGCAGCTTCTGGTAGGCCTCCAGCGGCTCGACGCCGTCGAAGACGCCGGCGACGTCGAGGGTCAGCGCGGCCTTGCCGACGGACAGGTCCGCGCCGGGCCGCTTCGCCCGCAGCTCCAGCGTGAGCTGCGGCTGCTCGGTGAGCTCGAAGACGAGTTCGTTGCCGCCGCCGAGGTCGTCCCCGCCGGTGAACATCGCCAGCGGCGGCTCCTGCAGCCCGATGGTCACGGTGCGGCGGGTCTGGGCCAGCGCCTTGCCCGTGCGCAGGTAGAACGGCACACCCTGCCAGCGCCAGTTGTCGATCCGGGCCTCCAGCGCGACGAACGTCTCGACGTCGGAGTCGTCGTCGACACCCTCTTCGTCGCGGTAGCCCTCGTACTGGCCGAACACGACCTTCTCCGGATCGAGCGGCCGGAGGCTGCGGTAGAGCTTGTGCTTCTCGGCGCGCAGCCACTCGGCGCTGATCTCGGGCGGCGGCTCCATCGCGAGGAAGCCGAGGACCTGCAGCAGGTGGGTGGAGACCATGTCGCGGAAGGTGCCGGTCGACTCCATGAAGGCGGCGCGGCCCTCGATGCCGATCTCCTCGGGGATGTCGATCTGCACGTAGGCGATGTGGTCGTGGTTCCAGAGCGACTCGACCAGGCCGTTGGCGAAGCGGAACACGAGGATGTTCTGCACCGCCTCCTTGCCGAGGAAGTGGTCGATCCGGAAGATCTGCTCCTCGGCGAACACCTCGTGCAGGGCGGCGTTCAGCTCGCGCGACGACTCGAGGTCGCTGCCGAAGGGCTTCTCGAGCACCAGGCGAGCGTCGTCGGCCAGCCCGGTCTCGCCGAGCATGCCGACCATCCCGGTCATCGCGCCGGGCGGCACCGAGAGGTAGAGCAGGGTCCGGGCGTCGTCGCCGAGGCGTTCGCGCTGGTCACGGACGTGCCGGGCGAGCTCGTCGCCGTCGTCGGCCGAGGAGACGCGGAAGGACAGGCGCCCGGCGAACTCGCGCCAGGCACTCTCGTCGAAGTCGTCGCCGAGGGTGTCGCGCAGGGCGTCACCGATGCGGTCGCGGAACTCGTCGTCGGTGCCCGGCGAGTGCCGCCCGGACCCGACGATCGCGAAGCCTTCGGGCAGCATCTTCGCCGTGTACAGGCGGAACAGCCCGGGAAACAGCTTCCGGCGCGCGAGGTCACCGGTGGCTCCGAACAGGACGAGCACGTGGGGCTGCGGTGTCTTCACGTCTCGATCGTTGATCACGCGCGCCGGTCTCGCACGTTGAACGCGCCGAGCGGCCGCCGGGGGGCCCGTCCCCCGCGGCCCCGCGGCGGAGCCGGGCACAAGGTGAGGACCGGGCCGGCCTCGTAGATCCCCGGCTCGGGCGCGGTGGTCAGCGCGCCCAAGCCCGTGGCCCCCACGGAGGTCA
>NZ_JBICSQ010000128.1:0-15996 GCF_043197175.1 Amycolatopsis sp. NPDC049252 | reverse complement strand
GGCGACGACCCGGAACGGCACCGCCGCGCCGGCGAGCCGCTCGGTGAGCCGGCCGATCAGCGCGCTGTCCGGCCCGACCAGCACGGCGGCCCGGCGGTCCGCCGGTTCGGTCTCCTCCGCCGGCTGCCAGCCGAGCGGGTGGACCAGCTCGCGCGGGTTGACGCCGGTGCCCGAGTCGGCGGACGGCGCGCCGTCCAGCACGCCGTAGCGCAGCCCGGCCAGCCGGCCGGCCAGGACGCCGTCCGGATCGGTGATCTCGACGTCGACCGTGAGGTCCCCGGTCTGCCGCACGGTGATCGTGGCCCGCGCGGGCGGGGTGTCGCCGAGCGAGACCCGCTGGATGTGCGCGGGCATGCGCAGGATCGGCGGCCCGGTGAACACGACCGACGCGGTCGACAGGGCCGCGTCGAGCACCGACGCCCAGGTGTTGCGCAGGGTCCCGGGTTCGGGCTCGGCCTGCACGGTGGCCACGAGCGTGCCCTCACCGCGGTGGATCTCTTCGACGACCCACGGGAAGCCCATGGCGGCGACGCCGAGCGACGCCAGCCGGTCGATGACGAACCCGGCCGGAAGCCGTTCCCCGGCCTCGGCGGGTGCGTCGGCGGACGCGGCGGTGCGCGGCTCGATGGTGGCCGTGGTGTGGGTGGCCCAGCCGCTGTCGGCACCGCCGGCGCTGTCCTCCCCGGACGCGCCTGTGCGGGTCAGCCTGCTGGACAGCCGGATCGCCCCGTCCTGCAGCACCACCTGCAGGTCACGCGGGCTGGTGACGCTCACCGGGACGCGCAGGGACACCTCGGCCAGGTCCGACCACGGGCCGACGGAGGCCGCCGCCGTGGCGAAGGTGTTCAGCAGGACGGCCGCGGGGATGATCTCCACGTTCCGCACCGGGTGGCTGCCGGGGTAGGGCCGCGAATCGCGGTCGAGCCGGGTCGCCCAGACGTGCGCGGGGGTGGTGCCGCGCACGACGGTCCGCCCGCCGAGCAGCGTGTGACCGGCGACGTCGTGGTGCTCGGCCACCGACGTCGGCGCCTCGGGTTCCTCGGCCCAGTGGGGCTTGTGCTGCCACGCGTACGTCGGCAGGTCGGCGACGCCGCCGCCGGGCCACAGGGCCCGCCAGTCGACCTCCGCGCCGTTCCCGTAGAGCTGGCCGAGGTTGGTCAGCATCGTTTCGCGTTCCGGCTTGGCCCGCCGCAGGGTGTGGGTGACGAACCCGTCGGTGATGCCGAGCCCGTCGAACGTCTCGTTGATCGAGTGCTCGACCACCGGGTGCGGCGACACCTCGAGGAACAGGCGGTAGCCGTCCTGCAGCGCGGCGGTCAGCGCCTGGACGAACCGCACCTGGTTGCGCAGGTTGCCGGCCCAGTACGCGCCGTCGCGCGTGGTCTCCGCGCGCGGGTCGGTCAGCGCGGTGCTGTAGAGCGGGAGCCCGGCCGGCCGGGGCTCGAGGTCGCCCACGGCCGCGGCCAGCTCGTCGAGCAGCGGGTCCATGTGCGCGCTGTGGAAGGCGACGTCCGAGTCGACCAGCCGGCCGCCGGTGCCCTCCGCCCGCAGCTGGTCGGCGAACTCCTGGATCGCCGTGACGTCACCGGAAACGACGGTCGACGTCGTCGCCGCGGCGACCGCGACCGCGAGGTCGGTGCGCCCGGCGAGCCGGGTTTCGGCGTCCTCCGGCGGCAGCGCCACCATGACCATGCCGCCCTGGCCCGCGACCCGGCGCAGCAGCACCGAGCGGCGGCAGGCCAGCCGGGCGCCGTCCTCCAGCGAGAACACGCCGGCGGTGACCGCGGCGGCGATCTCGCCGACCGAGTGCCCGATCACCGCGGCCGGGCGCAGGCCCCGCGCGCGCCAGGTCTCGGCCAGGGCCACCTGCATCGCGAAGATCATCGGCTGGATCACGTCGACCGGCTGCCGCGCGTCGGACCGCACGGTGGCCCGCGGGGACACGCCCAGCTCGGCCACGAAGATCGGCTCCAGCCGGTCGAACACCCCGGTGAAGACGGGATCGGTGTCCAGCAGCTCCCGGCCCATCCCGATCCACTGCGAGCCGTGGCCGGAGAAGACCCAGACGACACCGGCGGCCGCGGCCGGGCCGGCGACCGAGTCCGGGCCCGAGACGGCGACCTCGCCGAGCCGGTTGACCAGGTCGGTGCGGTCCGCGGCGAACACCGTGGCCCGGTGCGGCAGGTGCGGGCGGCGCACGGCGAGCGTGTGCCCGACGTCGGTCAGGTCGACGTCGCGGTGCCCGGTCAGCCAGCCGACGAGCCGGCCCGCGTTCTTCCGCAGCGCTTCGGGACTGGCGCCGGACACCGGGAACAGGGCGGGCCCGCAGTCCTCTGTGGACGGCTGGGCCGCTTCGGTCTCCGCCTCTTCCAGGATGACGTGCGCGATCGTGCCGCCGTAGCCGTACCCGGACACCCCGGCCCGGCGCGGTCCGGCCGACTCCGGGAACGGGGTCTTGCCGGTCACCACGCGCAGGCGCGCTTCTTCCCAGGGGATGGCCGGGTTGGGCTCGGTGCAGTTCAGGCTGGGCGGGATCTCGGCGTGCTGCAGGGCCAGCACGGCCTTGATGACGCCGGCGACGCCGGCCCCCGCCTCCAGGTGGCCGATGTTGGGCTTGACCGAGCCGATCAGGCAGGGCTCGTCGACCGGACGGCCCTTGCCGAACACCGACGCCATCGCCGCGGCTTCCAGCGGGTCGCCCGCGCGGGTCCCGGTGCCGTGCGCCTCGACGTAGCCGACGGTCGCCGGGTCGATCCCCGCGGCCTCGTACGCGCGGCGCATCAGGTGCGCCTGCGCGTCGCCGCTCGGGGCCATGATGCCGTTCGTCCGGCCGTCCTGGTGCACGGCGCTGCCGCGCAGCACCGCGAGCACGTGGTCACCGTCGCGCTCGGCGTCGGAAAGCCGCTTGAGCACGACGATTCCACCGCCCTCGCCGCGGCCGTACCCGTCGGCGGCGGCGTCGAACGACTTGCAGCGCCCGTCGGGGGAGGTGGCCCCGGCCGCGTCCAGGACGAGCGAGAGGCCGGGCGCGGCCATGATCAGCACGCCGCCGGCCAGCGCCACCGGGCACTCCCCGGCGCGCAGGGCCTGGGCCGCGAGGTGGATCGACACCAGCGAAGACGAGCACGCCGTGTCCACCACGGCACTCGGCCCGCGCAGGTCCAGCGCGTAGGAGACCCGGTTGGCCACCGCGCAGAACGAGCTGCCGATGCCGGTCCACGCCTCGATCCGCGGCAGGTCCTCCAGGAGCCGGCGGCCGTAGTCGTCGGCGCCGACGCCCATGAAGACACCGGTGTCGGTGCCGGCGAGTGAGCGCGGCGGGATGCCCGCGTGCTCCAGTGCTTCCCAGGCCAGTTCCAGCACGATCCGCTGCTGCGGGTCCATCAGCGCGGCTTCACGCGGGGTCAGGTCGAAGAAGTCCGCGTCGAAACCCTTGATGTCGTCCAGGAAGGCGCCGGACTTGGTGACGTCGCGCAGAGCGGCCGCGTGCCCGCCGCTCTGCCGCGCGTACCACGCCCAGCGCTCTTCCGGGACCTCGCCGATCGCGTCCCGGCCGTCGCGGAGCAGGCGCCAGAACTTCTCCGGAGAGTCGACGCCGCCGGCGAAGCGGCAGGCCATCCCGACGATGGCGATCGGCTCCGGGGTGTCCCGGGTCTGCTCGAGCCGCTCGGTCATCGACCCACCTGGCCTGGCGCGTCCTTGTGGGCGACGACGAGCGCGTGGCTGAAGCCCATGTCCTGGTGCAGGTCGACGCGGGAGAAGCCGGCGTCGAGGGCGGCGCGCTCCATGTCACCGGGGGTGTAGGTCATGCCCTCGCCGGAGGCGAGCGTGAGGAAGTAGGGCGAGACCAGCCCGGCGGCCATCGACCCGGTGCCCTCCTCGTTGCTGACCCAGTTGTAGACCAGGCACGTCCCGCCCTCGGGCAGCGCGTCGTAGCACCGGCGCAGCAGCGCGGTGTTGCGCTCCAGGGACCAGATTTCGAAGATGTGGAACACGAAGATCGCGTCCGCGCCCTCGGGGTAGCGGTCGTGGAGGATGTCGCCCGGGTGGAAGTGCACGCGCTTGCGGACGCCCGGGTCCTCGATCCGGTCGGCGGCCAGGCGCGTCACGCTCTCCTGGTCCATCACCGTCACCTCGAGCTCGGGGTAGCGCTTGGCCAGCTCCACGGAGTTGGCGCCGTCGCCGCCGGCGATGTCGATGGCGTGGCGGATGTGGGAGAAGTCGTACTTCTCGAGGATCTGCTCGAACGCCCGCCGCGAGGCGTCGCCCATGTTGTCGTAGAACACCTTCTGCAGATCCGGGGTCGCGGTGAGGCGCTCGTAGAGCGTGTCGCCCGGGCCCTCGAGCCGGCGCAGGCCGACGTTCGTGTTCTGCCGCAGGGCTTCCGCGAAGTCGACCATCGTGGCGTTGATGATCTTCGCCTGGATGTCGACGAGCGGGCCGAGGAACCGCTCGCCCTCGCGCAGGAGCTTGCGCTCGACCATCGTGCTGTTGACGTACTTGTCGCCGCTCTTCTCGAGCAGCAGCAACGAGGCGAGCCCGAGCAGGAGGATCCGCGCCGGCTGCCGCTCGATGCCGAGTGCCGCCGCCGTCTCGTCCACGTCCAGGCCGCCCGCGGCGTCGAGCTTCTCGAACAGCTCGAACTCCAGCGCGGTGCGCAGCAACTCGAACGCGGTGGTGCCGTGGACCAGGATCCGCAAGTAGTCGGCTTCAGAGATCGTGACCTTGCGACTGTCCGCCATGATTCCTCCGCTGGGTTCACCGAAGTCGCATCCGGATGCGACACACCTGCCGTCCATCGTGTACCGCCCGCACGCACCCGCTCGCCTCCTTTCATGCGATCCCCTGACGGGAAGCGCTTTGGGCAAGGCGGAAAACGGGCCCGGCGATGAACCGGAAAACGACGAGTGGCCCCACCGAACGGTGGGGCCACTCGTCGTCGTGCGGTGGTGCCGGGATCAGACCGCGGGGCTCGACACCTGGTCGCCCTGCTCGCCCGCGGGTACCTCTTCCGGCGGCGGCGCCTCGCCGCCGCCCTGGCCGCCCAGCGGCGCGATCGCCCGCAGCGTGGCGTACGTCAGCACGGCCAGTGCGACGAACGCGACCGCGCAGACCGTCGCCGCCAGCGAGACCGACGAGTTGAACGCGTCCCGGGCGGTGGTCAGCAGGGTGTTCGCCAGGTCGCCGGGAACCTTCGCGGACGCGACGAACGCGCCCGCGATGCTCTCGTGCGCCTGGCCGGCCACGTCCGCCGGGACGTTCGCCGGCACGGTGACCTTGGACTGGTACACGGCCGCGGCGAGGCTGCCGAGCGTCGCGATGCCCAGTGCCACACCGAGCTCGCCGCCGGTGGAGGCCAGCGAGGCCGCCGAGCCCGCCCGCTCCGGCGGTGACGCCCGCATCACCAGCTGGCTGATCAGCGGGCCGGCCGGGCTCACCCCGAAGAACACGATGCTCAGCCCGACGATCAGGGTGCCGACCCCGCCGACGCTGAGCTGCGTGAGCACCACCATGCCGATGGCGGCGATGATCGTGCCACCGATCAGGATGAAGGCCGGCCGGATCTTCGCCGACAGGTTCGTCACGATCTGGATGCCGATGACCAGCGCGAACGACGGCACCAGCATCCACAACCCGGCCGCCAGCGGGGACAGGCTGTCGACCAGCTGCATGTGCTGGGTGAGCAGGAAGGCCGAGCCGCCCTGGACCGACGAGACCAGCAGGCTCAGGATCAGCGCGCCGCTCACCGCGGGGATCGCGAACAGCCGGATGTCCAGCAGCGGGCTGGCGAGCCCGCGCTGGCGCAGGACGAACACGACGCCGAAGACCACGCCGGCGACCACCGCGACGACCGGCCAGACGCCGAAGCCGGACCGGGCCAGCTCCTTCAGGCCGTAGATGAACGGCAGGATCGCCGCCAGCGACAGCGCGACGCTGAAGAGGTCCACGCGTCCCGCGTGCGGGTTCTTGGATTCCGGCAGCAGCCCCGGACCGGCCACCAGCAGCAGGATCATGACCGGCACGCCGATCAGGAACACCGAGCCCCACCAGAAGGAGTTGAGCAGGGCACCACCGATCACCGGGCCCAGCGCCAGACCGGCCATCATGGATGTGGACCACACCCCGATCGCCGCCATCATCTGCTTGGGGTTCGGGAACATGTTCATGATCAGTGCCAGTGTCGATGGCATGATCGTCGCACCCGCGACGCCCATCAGAGCCCGGGCGATGATGAGCATCTCGGTGTTCTGCGAGTAGGCCGCGACGATGGACAGGACGCCGAACGCCGCGGCACCGATGAGCAGCAACCGGCGCCTGCCGATCCGGTCACCCAGTGTCCCCATGGTGACGAGGAAGCCCGCGATCAGGAAGCCGTAGATGTCCGTGATCCACAGCTGTTCCATCCCGCTCGCGTGGAGGTCCTCGCTCAGCTTGGGTACGGCCAGGTACAGCACACCATTGTCGAGCATCGTCAACATGGTGGGCAGCGCGAGCACCGCAAGCCCGATCCATTCCCGCCGCCCAGCCAACGGCGGAGCCTGTGCGCCAGTCACGTTTCTTGTCCTCTCGTCAACGACCACTGCGTGGGGTTCAGTGCTCTGCCGGATGCCCGCTTCGGATGCCGCTTGTGCGACGGAGCGCGTCCATTCTCGTGGAGACCTCCGATTCGCACCATCTTCTGGAATGCGCAGTTCGCCCGATCGGAATGATCGGGGTGCGCTGCTTCGAAGACGGTCGCGGCGGCCGGCACGCCGGCATTCGCGACGGCGTCCGCGTCGTGCGGGCGCCGGTCACCGTGTCCTCCTGTCAGAGGGCGTTTCCTGCACGTCACCCGACCATCCCGCCGCGGCGGAACGGCCGCATCTCCGGCGTTGCGAGAACGCAGCAGCCGCGGAGAGGTGCCGGCGCGCGGCCGGACGCTAGTGTCCGACGCGGGACGTTGGCTTCGTGCTGGAACCGCACGGCGGTCCGAACGGGGGAGACACGGATGCGGATACTGTTCACGTCGGTGGCCCTGTGCGGGCATTTCTACCCGCTCGTCCCGCTGGCGTGGACGTTCCGCGGGCTCGGCCACGAGGTGCTGGTGGCGGTCGCGGACGACTTCGTCGCCGAGGTGCTGCGCGCCGGGCTCCCGTCCGTCTCATGTGGACCCGCGGCGGACTTCGCCGGGTTCGCGGCCGAGGGTGCGACGGAGGCACTGGCGGCGCGGCGGTACGGCAACGGACTGGTGTTCGGCCGCAACGCGGCACGCAACCTGCCCGGCCTGCTGTCCATCGTGGAGTCGTGGCGGCCGGACCTGGTGCTCAGCGAGCGGGCGGAGGCGGCCGGTCCGGTGGCCGCCTCGGTGTCCGGGGTGCCCTCGGTCGAGCTGCAGTGGGGCATTCCGCTGCTGGGTGAGTACCGCGCCGCGGCGGAGGACGAGCTCGGGCCGCACCTCGCCCGGCTCGGCGTGCCCGCGGTGCCGCGGCCGGCCACGGTGCTCAACCCGTGGCCTCCCAGCATGCGTCAGGCACACGCCGTCACCCAGCGCAGGATGCGCAACGTGCCCTACGACGGCCAGGCCCGGGTGCCCGGTTGGGTGTGGCAGCCGAGGAGCCGGCCGCGGGTCTGCCTCACGCTGGGCACCGTGCTGCCCCGCCTCGGCCTCGACGGGATGTCGGAGATCGTCATCCCGATGTTGCACGCGCTCGCCCGGCTCGACGTGGAGGTGGTGGTGGCGGTCGAGGACGCGGTTGCCGCCGGCTGGCCCCCGTTGCCGGCCGTGGCCACCCACGTCGGCAGGATGCCGCTGTCGCACGTGCTCCGCGCCTGCGATGTCGCTGTCCACCACGGTGGCCAGGGCACCGCGTTGACGGCACTCGGTGCGGGAAAGCCGCAGCTGGTGCTGCCGGTGTTCGACGACCAGCTGGACAACGCCGCGGCGGTGGTGGCGGCGGGCGCCGGCCTGAGCCTGCCACCGGGTGAGGTCGACCCGGGCACGGTGGCCGACCGGTGCGCGGAACTGCTCGGAGCGCAGGCGTTCCGGCAGGCCGCCGCCGGAATCGCCGCCGAAATCGAAACCCAGCCGTCCCTGGTCGACGTGGCCGGCGACCTGACGGCACTCGCCGAGGCCGCCCGCAGGCCGAACGCCGCTTGAGCGGCCGCCGGAATAGGTTTGTTTTCCTTCGGAACGGCATCCTCGAAGGTGTGGCGGTGCCGGTTTCCCATTACCCTCTGAGCGAACGCGATCAGTGCGATATTCGATGCGAAAGGACGCGGGGTCTTGGGAGACGTTGTTGTCGATATCACGGTGTCCTTGGACGGTTTCATCGCCACGCCGGATGATGATGTGACGCGCCTTCACCGGTGGGCGCTCGCGGACGAGAGCTCCGAGGACGGGTACACCGACGAGGCACGGGAACTCTTCAAGGCCGACGAGTTCGGCGCGGTCGTCGCCGGTCGGCGCACGTTCGACCTGTCGAAGGGATGGGATGGAAATCCGCCGATCCCGGCTCCTTACGTCATCCTTTCGCACGACGTTCCGGAAAAGGTCAAGACCGGCGAGTGGTCGAGGTTCGTGTTCGTTTCCGAGGGCATCGAAGCCGCGATGGCCAAGGCGCAGGAGATCGCCGACGGCCGCGCGGTGGCGGTGATGGGTGGCGCCGACGTCATCCAGCAGAGTCTCAAGGCGGGTTTGGTCGACGTCGTGTCGTTGCACGTCGTGCCGGTCCTGCTCGGCTCGGGAATCCGGTTGTTCGACCACCTCGACGGCCAGCAGGAGCTCGAGCTCGTCAGCACGTCGAAGGGTCCTGAGACCTTCCGGATGCACTACCGGGTCGAGAAGCAGCCGTAGCCGGCGGGTGGCGGCGCCTCAGGCGTTCTCGGTGACGAGCCGGGCCAGCCGCCGCACGCCCTCCGCGATCTGCTCCGCTTCGAGGTAGCTGCAGGACAGCCGGATCGCGCGGTGGCCGCCGTCGGAGTAGAAGAAGCTCATCGGGGTCCACAGGACCCCGAACTGCTCCGCCGAGAGTTCGAGCAGCTTCTCGTCGGCCGGGAACGGCACGTCCACGACCGCGAAGAAACCGCCGCTCGGCACGTTCCACCGGATGCCCCGCGCGTCGCGGTCCGGCTGCGGGAAGTGCGTCTCCAGCGCGGAAAGCAGGGTGCGCAGGTTGTTCCGGTAGAACGCGACCTTGTCCCGGTTGGCGGTGCGCAGGCTGCAGCCCGACTCGACGAGCACGCCGCCGATGACGGCCTGCGAGATCGGCGAGGTGTTCACGGTCAGCATGCTCTTGATAGCCGACATCTCGTCGGCGAGCAGGGTGCGCCTGCCCTCCTCGTCGACCACGGTCTGGTCGGCGACGAGGAAGCCCACCCGGGCGCCGGGGAAGCACGACTTCGCGAACGAGCCGAGGTAGATCACACGGCCCTCGGTGTCCAGCGACTTCAGCGTCGGGCGCGGCTCGTCGTCCAGGCCGAACAGGCCGTACGGGTCGTCCTCGAGCAGCAGCAGGTCCTGCTCGGCCGCGACCTCGAGCAGCCGGTGACGGGTCGCCAGTGGCAGCGAAACACCCGACGGGTTCGAGAAGTTCGGCACGACGTAGAGCGCGCGCGGCCGCTTGCCCGCCGCCCGGACCCGCCGCGCGACCTCGGCGACGGTCTCCGGGTCGACCCCGCCGGGGGCCTCGGGCACGGGCACCGCCTCCACCCCGAGGATCCGGGCCGCGCCGGTCAGCCCGACGTAGCAGGGCTCGACGGTGAGGACGACGTCGTCCGGACCCGGGCACAGCGCGCGCAGGGTGATGACCATGGCCTCCTGGCAGCCCGCGGTGACCATCACCGCGTCCGCCGGCACGGTGATGCCCTCGTCGACCTCGAGCATCCGGGCGATGAGCTCGCCGAGCTGGCCGTTGGTGCGCCCGTACTGCAGCAGCAGCCCGCGAACCTGCTCCTCGCCCAGCCCGCGGCTCCGCAGGTGGTCCACATAGGACTGCTGGTACCGGCCGACGTCGCCGGCCGAGTAGAACCCGTCGTAGGGCCGGCCCGCGGCCAGCGAGATCGCGCCGGGGTAGCGGCCGGCGACCTCGTTGAGGAAGTTCATCGACGTCGCCACCGGGTCGGAGACCGAGACGTGCAGGTCGGCGCGGGACAGCTCAAGCATGGTTCTCCGATCCGGTGGCGGCCAGCGTGGTCAGCTCGACGAGGCGGCTGCCGACGTCGAAGACGGGCAGATCGCAGGCGGCGGTGACGAACGGCAGGACGGTCGTGAAGTGCGTGCAGGCGAGGACGACGGCGTCGAGCCCGAGCCGTTCGGCGAGGCGCAGCGTGGTCGGCAGGTGCGAGGCGGCGAAGGCCGCTTCGGGATCACCGGCCTCGATCCCGCGCACCAGCGCGGGATCCGACACGCCGAGCATCCGGTGGCCGGGAGCGGTCCGCCACGCGGTGCGCTCGACCCCGAGGACGGCCTGCGCGTTCCCGGTGACGACCAGCGACGAGCCCAGCTTCGGCAGCAGCTCGCGGTACACGGTGACCGGCGAGATCACCGGCAGGGCCGCGTCGTCGTGGTCGACGACCGCGGACAGCGAGTTGCAGAACAGCATCGCGAGGTCGGTGCCGCCGTCACGCAGCTCGGCCAGGCACCGGTGGAACGCGGCCGCCAGGCCGGCGGGATCCTGGTACTGCAACGCGTCCTGCTCGTCCGGCGACACCGCCATGGCGTGCGGCCGCGCGGGCAGCCCCGCTCCCCGCAGCAGCTCGGCACCGAGCCCGGAGTCGTACGGCGTCCCGGCGATGACGGCCACCGCGGGACTTCCGCCATTCACCAGCATCGCGTCTCCGTCCGCGTGAGCGTTCTCGCTCCCGATGCTCCCAAGTGCGGCGGGCGGCGCCGTCTCCTCGTGTGCGGTCAGTCCGGCGCGATCACCTTGCCGGGGTTGAGGATCCCGGCCGGGTCGAGCGCGGTCTTGAGCGCCCGGTGCACCCTCAGGCCGACCGGGCCGAGCTCGCGGGCCAGCCAGTCCCGCTTGAGCAGGCCGACGCCGTGCTCGCCGGTGCAGGTGCCACCGAGGTCCAGGCCCAGCCGCATGATCTCGTCGAACACCAGCCGCCCACGCTCCACACTGGACGGATCGGCGCGGTCCACCACGATGACCGGGTGGAGGTTGCCGTCACCGGCGTGCCCGACCACGCCGACGAGGACGCCGTGGCGCGCGGCGATCTCCTCGACGCCGGTCACGAGGTCGACGATCCGCGACCGCGGCACCGCGACGTCGTCCACGACGAGACCGCCGCGCCCCTCCGGGAACGCCTGCACCGCAAGCTGTTCCATCGCCGGGTGGGCGAGCCGGCGGGCGGCGGTCAGCGCCTCGGCCTCGACCGCGTCGCCGGCGACGTACAGCTCGCTCGCGCCGGCCGTCCGGCAGCACCCGGCGATCCGGTCGAGGTCGGCGCCGGCGCGATCGCCGGTGTCGGTGGCGATCAGCAGCATCGCCGCGGCCTCGGTGTCCAAGCCCATCGGCCGGTACGCCTCGATCGCCCGAAGGTGCGTGCGGTCGAGCAGCTCCAGCATGCTCGGCACGTGGCCGGCGGCGGTCACCGAGGACACGGCCTGCCCGGCGGCCGCCACCGTCGGGTACACCGCCACCAGGGTCCGGGTCTCCGGGGGCGCGGGCCGGAGCCGGACGGTGATCTCGGTGATGATCCCGAGGGTGCCCTCCGCGCCGACGAACAGCCGCGTCAGGTCGTAGCCGGCGACGCCCTTCACCGTCCGCCGGCCGCAGCGCAGGATCTCGCCGTCGGCGAGCACGACCTCCATGCCCAGCACGTACTCGCCGGTGACGCCGTACTTGACGCAGCACATCCCGCCCGCGTCGGTCGAGACGTTGCCGCCGATCGTCGAGGTCTCCCAGGAGCCCGGGTCCGGCGGGTAGGCGAGGCCCTCCTTGGCGGCGGCCCGGCGCAGCTCGGCGTTGACCACGCCCGGCTGCACGACGGCGATCCGCTCCGCCGGGTCGAGCTCGAGGATCCGGTTCAACCCGGTCAGCGACACGACCAGGGCGCCGTCGACCGCGTTGGCCGCGCCGGCGAGCCCGGTCCGCGCCCCCTGGGGGACGACGGGCACCCCGTGCGCGGCGGCCACCCGGACGGCGGCGGCGACCTCCGCGGTGTCCCGCGGGCGCACCACGGCGAGCGGGGTGCCAGCATCGCAGAGGTCGGCCTCGTCACGGCGGTGGGTGGCGAGCAGGTCCGGGTCGGTGAGCACCCGGTCGGCGGGCAGTACCGCCCGCAGGTCGTCGACTGGTGATCCCATGGGTCAACGCTAACGAACGACGTCGGCGCGCCTCCACCTCTCGACGCAACTCCGCACTCCGCGGGGAACGTGCCGCCGGGAACAGCGACGGCCGGGTGCGCGGAACGCACCCGGCCGTGTCGCAGAAGTCCCCGGTGCGCAAGGGGGCGTCGCGCATCTCGGTGCCGTCCGCCGTGCTCGCGCGGGGTGTTACTGCTTCCTGGCGCAGAGAATCAGGTAGCTCACGTCCTCCGGGCCCAGGTGGAACCCGTTCTGCATCCCCTGCCGGATGTCGGCGGTCAGCTCCGCGCCGAACTCCTCGCTGAGGCGGCCGCTCATCTCGTCGTGGTGCTCGAGGTAACGCCTGCCGCTGTTCACGTAGACGCGGCGGCCGCACTGGACCTGCTCTTCGACCACGAAACCCGCGGTCTCGAACTCCTGCACCCAGGCCTCGGCCGTCATGGGCTCGCGGGCCTGGGGGAACGGCTTCTTCGCCTGGGAGGCCGTCGACGTCTTGATCATTTCGGAGAAAGCGACGCACCCGCCGGGCCGGAGGACGCGGTGGAACTCCAGCAGCGCCTTCCCGAGGTCGAAGGCGTTGAAGAGCGACTCGATCGCGACGATGGCGTCGAAGTGGTTCTCCGGGTGGGTCAGGCCGTGGTAGTCGCCGACCTCGAACCGCACCAGGTCGGACACGCCGCTCTCGTCGGCCCGCGCCTGGGCGCGAGCGGCTTCGACCGGGCTGATCGTGATGCCGGTGACCCGGGCGCCGTACTCGCCCGCGATGTGGATCGCCGGTGCGCCGAGGCCGCACCCGGCGTCGAGCAGGTGCTCGCCGCGACGCAGGCCGAGGGTGTCGACGATCTTGCGGGTGAGGCGCTGGGAGGCCTCTTCCAGCGTGGCTTCGTCGCGGTCGTCGTACCAGTAGCCCAGGTGCTGATAGCCGGAGTAGTACTTGTCGGCCATCGGGCTCGAGCCGTCGTAGAACTCGGCGACCTCGGGCGGTGTCCAGCTCAATTCGCTCACGGAATTCTCCCGTCAGGCATGGGGGTCAGGCCACAGCATTTCAGCGCGCGGTGGATGCCGCGTCTTCTTCGGTGCTCGCCAGTCGGCAATCGGAAAGACGTGCGTGCGTGCGCCGGATGTCAACGTCAGTGGGAGTGTCGTAGGTCGACGTCGGTGGCAGCGCCTGGAGGTTGGATGATGACAGCGCGAGCGCAGGTATCCGAAAACATGACCGTTGATTATGTCGAGTTCTATGTTGCGGACATCGAGACAAGCACCAAGTGGCTTGTGGACGGTTACGGCTGCGCGGTGCGTGCGACCTCCGGGGACGCGCCGGGGCAGGTCCGGTCCGTCGTGGTCGGGCAGGGGGGCGTCGACCTGGTGCTGACCGAGCCGGTCGAGCAGGATCACCCGGTGGCCGCGTACGTCGAGCGGCACGGTGACGGGGTCGCCAACATCGGCCTGCGGGTGCCGGACGCCGCCGGCGCGTTCGAACGGGCGGTGCGCGGTGGTGCGCGCCCGGTCGCGGCGCCCGCCGAGCGGAACGGCGTGGTGACCGCGTCGATCATCGGTTTCGGCGACGTGACGCACACGTTCGTGCAGCGTCCCGCCGGCTCGGCCGCGTACGAGTCGCACGAGCTGGTCGCGGCACCCGGGCCAGGCGACGGCACCGGCACCGGACTGCTCACCGTCGACCACTTCGCGGTCGTCGTCGAGGCCGGCCAGATCGACGACACCGTCAAGTTCTACCAGCAGGCCCTCGACTTCGATCTCACGCTCGCCGAGCGCATCGTCACCGGGGACCAGGCCATGTTCATCAAGGTCGTGCAGAGCAAGTCACGGGCGGTCACGCTGACCCTGATCGAGGCCGACGCCTCGATGGAGGCCGGTCAGGTGGACGGCTTCCGGAAGGACCACGGCGGCCCGGGCGTGCAGCACATGGCGCTGCGCACCGACGACATCCTCGCCACGGTGGGGCAGCTCGGGGAGCGCGGCATCGAGCTCCTGTCCACTCCGGACGCCTACTACACCCGGCTGGCCGAGCGCTTGCAGCCGGACCGGCACACCGTCGAAGAGCTCCGCGCGCGGAACATCCTGCTCGACGAGGACCACGACGGCCAGCTCTACCAGATCTTCGCGAAGTCGGTGCACCCGCGGAACACGATCTTCCTGGAGATCATCGAGCGGGCGGGCGCGAGCACGTTCGGCAGTTCGAACATCAAGTCGTTGTACGAGGCGGTCGAGACCCAGCGGCACCGTGACGGCAATTGAGCCGGAAACGCCGGCGGGATAGGGATGGGGACCACGGAAATGGAATCATTCGTCATCTCCGAGCGGTTCGCCGGGCAGGTCGCGCGGACACCGGATTCGATCGCGGTGTCCGCCGGCGCGACCGCGCTGACCTACCGCGAGCTGGACGAGCGGGCCAACCGGCTCGCGCACCGGCTCATCGGGCTCGGCGTCCGCCAGGACGACCGGGTGGCGGTGCTGCTGGAGCGGTCGATCGACCTGGTGGTGGCGATCCTCGCGACCGTCAAGGCCGGCGGCGTCTACGTGCCGGTGCACGAGGACTACCCGGCCGACCGCCGGCAGTGGGTCGTCGACCACGCGGACGTGACGGTGCTGCTGGCCGACACGGCGATGCGCGGGGGTGGCCTGCCGGCCGGCGTGCCGGTTCTGGTCGTCGACGACGACCCGGCCACCGCCGAGCAGCCGGCCACCGACCCTTCGGTGCCGATCCACCCGGACCAGCTCGCCTACGTGATCCACACCTCCGGCTCCACCGGCCACCCCAAGGGCGTCGCGGTGACGCAGCGGGACGTGGTGCGGCTGATCTTCAACACCCAGTGGACGGTGGAGCGGCACGCGCGGGTGCTGATGGTGGCGCCGTACGCGTTCAACGTGTCCACCTACGAGATCTGGATGCCCCTGCTGCACGGCGGCCGGATCGTCATCGCACCGCCCGGGCGCCTGGAGCCCGCCACGCTGCGCGAGCTGATCGCGGGCGAGCGGATCACCGGGATCCACCTGACGGCCGGCCTGTTCCGGGTGCTCGCCGAGGAGTCGCTGGACACGTTCACCGGCCTGTCCGAGATCCTCACCGGCGGTGACGTGATCGCACCCGGCGCGGTGCGCCGGGTGCTCGACGCCTGCCCGGACATCGTGATCCGGGCGATGTACGGCGTCACGGAGTGTTCGCTGTTCTCCGCGCACAACCCGCTGGACGCGTCGTTCCGGCCCGGCACGCTGGTGCCGCTCGGGGACGCGTTCAACGACGTCACGATCCACCTCCTCGACGACCGGCTCACCCCGGTGCCCAACGGCGTCGAGGGGGAGATCTACATCGCCGGCCGGGGCGTCTCGCGCGGCTACTTCGGCCGCACGGACCTGACGGCGGAGGTGTTCGTCGCGGACCCGTTCGGCGAGCCGGGCACCCGGATGTACCGCACCGGCGACCTGGCCCGCCGCAACGACGACGGGCTGATCGAGCTGGTCGGCCGGGCGAGCAGCCAGGTGAAGATCCTCGGTTTCCGGGTCGAGCTGGCCGAGGTGGAGGCGGCGCTGGCCGGCTACCCCGGTCTCGCGCAGGTCGTCGTCGTGGTGCGCGAGCTCGAGTCGGGGGAGAAGCGGCTGGTCGGCTACGTCGTGCCGGAGTCAGGCGATGTCGACCTGGGGGCCCTGCGCGCGCACGTCAGGGAGTTGCTGCCCGACTACATGATCCC
>NZ_JBICSQ010000127.1:0-16251 GCF_043197175.1 Amycolatopsis sp. NPDC049252 | reverse complement strand
CTGGCCGGGGAACAGCAGCGCGACCTCGCCCGGTTCCCCGTCCTGAGCGCGATACACCCCAAGCGCGTCGGAGCCGGACAACGCCTGACGCAGCAACGCGGTAAGCTCGTCCACAGTGGACGCGACGACCGCGAGCCGGACCCGGCCGGCGGCTTCGGCCCGGCGGGACGCGCTGAGGGCGAGGTCCCGCAGCCGCCACGGCCGCTTCCCGGCGGGAACGTCCTCGGCCAGCGCGAGCAGGTCGCGCGCCGCTGCGTCCGTGGCGAAGGTGAACAGCTCCACCGGCCACTCATCGCCGACCTGGGCGGGCGGGACACCGTCGTGCGCGCCGAGCACGACGTGGAAGTTGGTGCCGCCGAAGCCGAACGCGCTGACCCCGGCGATCCGTTCGGCCGGCGGCGCGGCCCACGGCTGCGGAGCCGCCTGGAACACGAAGGGGCTGGTCGCCGGGTCCCACGCCGGGTTCGGCGATTGCACGTGCAGGGTCGGCGGTTTGACGCCGGTGTGCAGCGCCATCGCGGTCTTGATCAGCCCGGCGAGGCCCGCGGCGCACTTGGTGTGGCCGATCTGGGACTTCACCGAGCCGATCGTGCAGCCGCCCGGCGCCGCGCCGGCCTCGGTGAACACCTTGGTCAGCGTGCCCAGCTCGGTCCGGTCACCGACGACGGTCCCGGTGCCGTGCGCCTCGACCAGCCCGACCTGCGCGGGCGAGACGCCGGCGTTGCGGTACGCGCGGGTCAGCGCGGTGTGCTGGCCTTCCGGCCGGGGTGCCGTCAGCCCGAGCGCGCGCCCGTCGGACGCCGCGCCGACGCCCTTGATCACGGCGTAGACGCGGTCGCCGTCGCGTTCGGCGTCGGCGAGCCGTTTCAGCGCGACGCAGGCGACACCTTCACCGAGCGCGATGCCGTCGGCCGCGCTGTCGAACGTCGCCGAGCGGCCCGTCGGGGAAAGGGCGTGCGCCGAGGCGAACAGGAGGTAGTCGTTGATGCCGTTGTGCAGGTCCGCGCCGCCGCACAGGACGAGGTCGCTGGTGCCGGCGGTCAGTTCCTTGCAGGCGACGTCGACCGCGGTGAGCGAGGACGCGCACGCGGCGTCGACGGTGTAGTTCGCCCCGCCCAGGTCGAGGCGGTTGGCGATCCGGCCGGCGATGACGTTGGCGAGCACGCCGGGGAACGAGTCCTCGGTGATCGTCGGCAGCCGCTCGTCCAGCGCGGGCGGCAGTTCGCCCAGGTAGGACGGAAGGACGGAACGCAGGGTCATCGCGTTCGACAGATCGCTGCCCGCCTCGGCGCCGAACACGACCGACGTCCGCGCCCGGTCGAACGCGCGCTCGGCGTAACCCGCGTCCACGAGCGCGCGGTGCGCGGCTTCCAGGGCCAGCAGCTGCACCGGCTCGATGCTGGCCAGCGACGACGGCGGGATGCCGTAGCGCAGCGGGTCGAAACCGATCTCGGGCAGGAACCCGCCCCAGCGTGACGGGGTCTTCTCGCCCTGGCCCTCGGGGTCGAAGTACAGGGAGGTGTCCCACCGCTGCGGCGGCACGTCGGTGACGGCGTCCGCGCCGGCCAGGACGTTCGCCCAGAACGACGCCAGGTCCGGCGCCTGCGGGAACATGCAGGCCATCCCGACGATCGCGACGTCCAGCGGTACGGGCGCAGGCGGCTCCGGCGTCGTGACGCCGAACGCGGCGGCCCGCTCACGCAGGAACGCGTTCGCGCCCTCACCGACCGCGGTGTGCAGGTCCGCGATCGTGGTGACGGCCGAGCGCAGCACGGCGACCTCGCCCGCCATGAACATGCCTTCGGTGAGCTGGCGGTCCTCGCCGACCTCGCGCAGGTCGGCGCCGACGCGCTCGATGCCCTTGCTCGCCAGGCGAAGCCGCCCGACGTTGAGCGTTTCCAGCTGCTCCCACGCGTCCCGGCTCGGCACGCCGCGTTCGGCGAGCTCCGCCTTGAGCGCCGCGTACTCCTCGGTGAACGGGCTGCGGACGCACCGGGTGGCGTGCCCCGGCGCGGTTTCGAGGAGGTCGGTGTGCCGGGCTTCGAGCAGCTGACGCTGGAACAGCGGGAGGACGGCCCCGGCGTCGACGGCCTCGTGCGTGAAGAGGTAGGCGGTGCCCATGAGGACGCCGATCGCGGCGCCGCGGACCGCGACCGGTGCGGCGAGGGCGGCGACCATCGCGGCCGAGCGCTCGTCGTGGATCCCGCCCGCGAACAGGATCTGCAGCTCCGCGGCGGCGTCCGGGGTCGTCGCGAGGAAGCCGCCGAGGACACCCAGCTGGGCCTCCCAGAGCGGGAAGCTGGTGCGCGGGCCGACGTGGCCGCCGCATTCCGCGCCTTCGAAGACGAACTTGCGGGCGCCGGCCTCGAGGAACTGCTTCAGCAGCCCGGGTGACGGCACGTGCAGGAAGGTGCTGATGCCGACGTCTTCCAGGGCCGTGGCCTGGGCCGGGCGGCCGCCGGCGATGATCGCGTGCGTGGGCCGCAGCTCGCGGATCACCTCGAGCTGGGCGGCCTTGACGTCGTCGGCGGCGAAGCCGAGCACGCCGACGCCCCACGGCGCGCGGCCCACGGCTTCGCGCGTCCGTTCCAGGACTTCGCGGGTCTGCTCCGGGCCGGACAGCGCGAGCGCGATGAACGGCAGCGCACCGCCCGCGGCGACCTCGGCGGCGAACGCGGCCTGGTCGCTCACCCGGGTCATCGGGCCCTGCGCGACGGGCAGGGTGGTGCCGAACGCGCGGCTGCCCGCGGTGTCCGGGCCGAGGACCGTGACGTCCGCGCGCAGCGCGTCGCCGATCGCTTCGCCCAAGCCGCGCACCGCCGCGGTCACCGTGCCCCAGCGGTCGCGGAAGCGGGTGGCGAGAAAGACGTCCTGACCCGCTTCGATCGGCGTGGCCGCGCCGCGGCGGGACAGCACGCGGACGCCGTCGACGACCACGGTCTCGGAGCCGTCGAGGCCGGTGACGGCGGTGGTGAGCGCCGCGGGCAGTTCCGCCTCCGGCAGAAGCGCGAGCTGGGTGTCGACGACCACGCCGGCCGCGCCACCCGCGACGGCGGCGGCCGCGGTGTGCGGGCCGATCCCGCCCGCCGCCCAGACCGGGACGGTCTCCTCGGCCAGCAACGCCTGCAGCAACACGAAAGTGCTCAGCTCACCCGTCCGGCCGCCGCACTCGTGACCGCGGGCGATCAAGCCGTGGGCGCCGCCGGCGACCGCCCGCGCGGCCGACGCGCGGCTGGTGACCTCGGCCAGCACCCGTCGTCCCGGGAAGTCGCGTGCGGTGCACGGCGAGTCCTCGGTCAGCAGGACGGTGCCGGCGGCTTCGGGCAGTTCCGCGCCCGCGGGCGGGCGCGCGAGCCGGACCCCGAAGGCCGGGATCCCCCATTCCGCCAGCAAAGCCAGTTCCTCCGACGCCGGGTCCGCCGGGCCGGTCAGGTCGAGGACGCCGAGCCCGCCACCGCGCGCGGCGGCCGCGACCCCGCGCGCCGAAGGCCACGCGAGCGGCGAGACGGCGACGACCGGCACGGCCGGTTCGCGGTCGTCTTTCGAGACACGCATGGGAACTCCCGCTACAACCGAAAGGGTGATGGGGTAACGGGGAGTACTTAAGCGCGTTCACCCCGTTCCGTCAACAACCCACCGCGAATTCGTCGCAGTGGTGCAGAAAATTCGGGATGGACCAGGCTGGAGACGCAAGAATTTAACGCGGCCGTCACGTACCACGAGCCGGGATCCGGGACGGGATATCCGTTGCACAGCGATCAATAGCCCGCCACGAGGCCATACACCCTGGTCGCGGTGGTCCACACCTCCGGACGGGGCAAGCCATCTCACCCGGCGGACGCAGCGGGACTGCCCGCACCGGACCACTCCGTCCGGCGGGTGTGCCGTTTCCCGGACGCCAACACCAAGTGTCGTGCCGGTAAAATCGACCACATAACGCGACCCGTCACAGCATTGACACCCAACGATATGACGAGCCGTGCGGCGACTATTCACCCGGCATTTTTCCCGGCGGCGAAAAGAATCACCCGGAATGCGCCGGGCGGGTCCGGAGCCGCCCGTCCGGTCCATTGTGGATTCCCCGGACGCCCGGATTCCACGTGTTCACACGACCCGGGGCGACGAGCCGGGCGCCGGACCGCCCGGCGACCTGCGCGACTCCCGGTATTCGGCCAGGCACCTCCGGTATCGCCGAGTACCGGCCACCGGGCGGCCTAGATCGAAATTCTCGCCGCGCGCGTTACGGATCTTTCCTGAGAAAAAGCTGAAAACATTTCGCATACCCGTCGGTAACGATGGACACAGCGTCTACCCTTGGACGCACTGTCCAAGCATGGAGGTGCCGTGGAGTACTGGTACGCCGACGAGCGCTCGGAGACGCGCTACCCGGGCGACCCGCTGCGCTGGCGGGGTGACGACGGCGCGCCGCTCACCGTCGCGCCGTTGCCCGGCCTGGCGCCCGGCGACGTCGACACCGGCGTCCGGTCGCTCTGGCGGTACCGCGCCGCCCTGCCCGGCGACCTGCGCCCGCTTTCGCTCGGCGAGGGCTGCACTCCCCTGGTCCGGCAGCCGTGGGGTGACGCCGAGGTCCGGTTCAAGCTCGAGTGGTTCAGCCCGACCGGCAGCTTCAAGGACCGCGGATCCAGCGTCATGGTCGCGGCCCTGGCCGGCGCCGGCGTCACGGAACTGCTCGAGGACAGCTCGGGCAACGGCGGCTCGTCGGTCTCGGCCTACAGCGCCGCGGCCGGGATCGCGGCGACCGTGCTGGCGCCCGAGGGGACGTCGGCCGCGAAGGTCCTGCAGACCCGCGCGTACGGCGCGACCGTCGAACTCGTGCCCGGCACGCGCGACGACACCGCCGCCGAGGCGGTCCGGCGGTCGGCGACGACCACCTACGCCAGCCACAACTGGCACCCGTTCTTCCTCCAGGGCACCAAGACCCTCGCCTACGAGCTGTGGGAGGACCTGGGCTTCCGCGCACCGGACGCGGTCGTCACGGTCGCCGGCGCGGGCAGCATCGTGCTGGGCCTCGACCTCGGCTTCGGCGAGCTCCTGGCCGCCGGTTCGATCGCGCGACGGCCGCGTCTGCTCGTCGCGCAGCCCCGCAACTGCTCCCCGATCGACGCCGCGTTCCACGACCGGCCGCCGCCACCGTTCGCCCCGACCGTCGCCGAGGGCACCGCGATCCGGCACCCGATCCGGCTGCCCGAGGTCGTCGCGGCGATCCGGCGCTCGGGCGGCGACACGGCCGCCATCGAGGAGGACGCCATCGCCGCGGCCGCCCGGCGGCTCGCGGCCCTCGGCCTCTACGCCGAGCCGACCAGCGCGAGCGCCGCCGCCGCGATCGACGTGTTCCGCGAACGCGGCGCGATCCGGCCGGGCGAGACCACCGTCGTCGTGCTCACCGGGTCCGGGCTGAAGGCGCCCGACAAGCTGCGGGAGCTGCTCGGATGACCGAGGACGAGCTGCTGCTGCGGGAAGCGGAGAAGATCGCGCACGCGGTCGGGCGGATGTTCCCGGGCTTGTGCGAGGTCGTGCTGCACGACCTGCGCGACCCGGACCACGCGGTGCGCGCGATCGAAGGCGGCCTGTCCGGGCGGGCCGTCGGCGACCCGGCGACGGAGCTGGGCCTGGCGCGCATCGCCGACCCGGGCTTCCCCGACGTGCTGCAGAACTACCCGAACCGCTTCCCCGACGGCCGTCCGGCGAAGAGCACGTCGATCGGCATCCGCAACTCGGGCGGCGAGTACGTCGCGGCGCTGTGCCTCAACCTCGACGTCTCCCTGCTCGGCTCGGCCGCCCACGCCCTGACCCGACTCACCCGCACCGACGACCCGGCGCCCCTGACCGAGACCCTGCAGGCCCGCACGGCCGATGACTTGCGCGCGCTGGTCGAGGACTACGCCGCCGAGCGCGGCCACAGCCCGCTCACCCTGCCGGCGGCCGGGAAGAAGGACCTCGTGCGGGTGCTGAAGGCGCGGGGTTTCCTGGAGCTGAAGAACGCGGTGCCCGCGCTGACCGAGCTGCTCGGGATCTCCCGCGCGAGCGTCTACAACTACCTGCGTTAGAACACCGACCAGCCGGTCAACGTCGTGAACCGGTCCAGGGCCGCGACCCCCGCCACCGAGTTGCCGCGGGCGTCCAGGCCGGGGCTCCAGACGCAGACCGCGCAGCGGCCCGGGACGATCGCGACGATCCCGCCGCCCACGCCGCTCTTGCCCGGGAGGCCGACGCGGTAGGCGAACTCGCCCGCGGCGTCGTACGTGCCGCACGTCAGCATCACCGCGTTGATCCGCTTCGCCGAGCTGAGCCCCAGCAGCCGGGTGCCGTCGTTGCGGATGCCGTGGCGGGCCAGGAACAACGCCGAGCGGGCGACGTCGCGGCAGGACATCGCGATCGAGCACTGACGGACGTACTGGTCCAAAACGGACGGTACCGGGTTCCGCATGTTGCCGTAGGAGGCCATGAAGTACGCGAGCGCGCGGTTGCGGTCGGCGTGCCCGGCTTCGGACGCGGCCACTTCGGCGTCGACGTCGATGTCCGCGTTGCCGCTTTCCGTGCGCAGGAATCCGAGCAGTGCGCCCACCGCGTCGCCGTGGCAGGTGAGCTCGTCGGTCACCACCAGCGCGCCCGCGTTGATGAACGGGTTGCGCGGGATGCCGTCCTCGTGTTCCAGCTGCACCAGGGAGTTGAACGGGTCACCGGAGGGTTCGCGGCCGACGCGCGTCCACACGTCGTCGCCGCGGGCGAGCACCAGGGCGAGGGTGAAGACCTTCGACATGCTCTGCACCGAGAACGGGCGCAGCCAGTCGCCCGCGCCGTGCACGGCACCGTCCACATCGGCCACCGCGATGCCGAACCCCGGCCGGACCCGGGCCAGGGCGGGAATGTAGTCCGCGACGGCACCGCGGCCGACCTCGGGCGCGACGTCGTCCGCGATCCGGTCCAGCAGCGCCGCGAGATCCACGGCCGTAGCGTAGAAGCCCGCCGTGGCGAGCGGACACCGGGGTCGCGGGTGAACCTGTCAAATCGAAACGGGAAACACGAGGAAAACCACCAAGGTGATCTCTCGCACACCTTAAGTCTTCCTTAGTGCGCTTGGTCACTTGCGGCCAACGCTCTAGCGTCTGGCAACCATGGATTCCTCGCTGCTCACCGAAAAAGGTGAAAGCTACTCGAAAGCGCTCGGCAACCGCCAAGTGCAGATGATCGCCATCGGCGGCGCGATCGGTGTCGGGCTGTTCCTCGGCGCCGGCGGCAAGCTCCACCAGGTCGGCCCGTCGCTGATCTTCTCCTACGCGATCTGCGGGGTGGCCGCCTACTTCGTGATGCGCGCGCTCGGCGAGCTCGTCCTGCACGAGCCGAGCTCCGGCAGTTTCGTCACCTACGCCCGGAAGTTCATCGGGCCGTGGGCCGGCTTCGCCTCGGGCTGGATGTACTGGGTGAACTGGGCGATGACCGGGATCGCGGAGATCACCGCGGTGGCGATCTACGTCCACAAGTGGCTGCCGGACGTCCCCCAGTGGATCACCGCCCTGGTCGCCCTCGGCGTGCTGCTGGCCGTGAACCTGCTGTCGGTGAAGCTGTTCGGCGAGCTGGAGTTCTGGTTCTCGGTGGTCAAGGTGCTGGCCATCGTCGTCTTCCTGATCACCGCGCTCGGGCTGGTGTTCACCAGCGCCGACATCGGCGGCACCCCGGCCGGCGTGCACAACCTGACCGACCACAGTGGATTCTTCCCGGCCGGCATCGGCGTCGCGCTGATGACGCTGCAGGCGGTCATCTTCGCCTACTCGGCCATCGAGGTCGTCGGCATCGCGGCCGGCGAAACGAAGAATCCGCGCCAGGTGCTGCCGAAGGCGATCAACAGCGTGGTCTGGCGGATCGGCGTGTTCTACGTGGGTTCCGTGCTGATGCTGGCGATGCTGCTGCCCTGGCCGTTCTACAACGGCGACGAGAGCCCGTTCGTCACGGTGTTCAGCCGCCTCGGCATCCCGGGCATCGGCGACGTGATGAACGCCGTCGTGCTGACCGCGGCACTGTCGAGCGTCAACTCCGGGCTCTACTCCACCGGCCGGATCCTGCGCTCGCTCGCCGACAAGGGCGAAGCTCCGTCGTTCGTCGGCCGGATGAGCGCCCGCCAGGTCCCCTACGGCGGCATCCTGTTCACCTCGATCGCCTACCTGCTCGGCGTGGTGCTGAACTACCTCGTGCCGAAGGAGGCGTTCGACATCGCCATCGCGATCGCGTCCCTGGGCGTGATCACGACCTGGGCGACGCTGATCTTCTGCCAGATGCGGCTGCGCCAGGCCGCCCTGCGCGGCGAGGTCGAACGGCCGTCGTACCGGATGCCGTGGGCGCCCTACAGCGGCTGGGCGACGCTCGCGTTCCTGGCCCTGGTGGTGGTGCTGATGGGCTTCTCGGACGGCGCCGAGAAGATCGCGTTCTACTCGATCCCGGTGCTGGCGGTGGTGCTGACCGTCGGCTGGCGCGTCATCTCGAAGCGCCGCGAACGCGTCCCGGCCGAATAGGGGCCGGGTGAGTGCAGGCCTCCTCGACGGCAACCCCGAGCCTCGAGGAGGCCTTCACGCGTCCCGCCGGGCATACTCGGCGATCAGGAGGTGGGCGGTGTCTTCGAGCACGGAACCCCGGCGGGTGACGATCCACGACGTCGCGCGCTCGGCCGGCGTCTCGCGGCAGACCGTGTCCCGCGCGCTCAACGACAAGGCCGAGATCGACGGCTCGACCAAGCAACGGGTCCTCGACGCCGCCCGCGAGCTCGGCTACCGGCCGAGCCGCTTCGCCCGCGGTCTGGTCCGGCCGGACACGACCACCGTCGGCCTGGTGGTGCCCGACCTGCTCAACCCGTTCTTCACCGAGGTCGCCTCCGGCGCGCTCGAGGCGGCCCGCGCCCGCGGCTGGCACGTCGTCGTCTACGACACCGCCGACGACCTCGACCAGGAACTCGCCACCCTCCAGGTGATCAGCGCCCAGGTCGACGCGGTCGTCGGCTACTTCAGCCGGTCCGAAGAGGACCTCGACCGGCTCACCCCGGGCATCCCCGTCGTCCTCATCGGCCGCGAGCCGCACACACCGCGGTTCAGCGGGATCGGCATCGACGGCGAAGAGGGCGTCCGGGAAGCGATCACCCACCTCGTCACGCGCGGGCACCGGCGGATCGGCATGCTCGACCACGACCGCCGCCCCGAGCCCAGCGTCCGGCAGCAGTGGTTCCTGCGGGCGGTCGCCGAGCACGGGCTCGCGGTGGAGCCCGGCTGGATCACCCGGGCCGCGCAGACTGTCGACGGCGGCGGTGCGGCCCTGGCCGGCCTGCTGGCCGCGCACCCCGAGGTCACCGCCGTCTTCGCGTTCAACGACGTCATCGCCATCGGCGCCCTGCGCGAGGCCCGCCGGTTCGGCCTGCGCGTGCCCGCCGACCTCGCCGTGATCGGCTTCGACGGCCTCGCGCTCGGCACCCTCGTCGAGCCGGAACTCTCCAGCGTCGCGCTCGACACCCGCTCGCTCGGCGCGCTGGCCGTCGAGGAGGCCGCGCGCCTGGTGACCGGGGCGGCCGAGTCCGGCCGGCTGGTCGTCCGCGCCGCCCTCCACCTGCGCGAATCCGCCTGATCCCTTGACAGCGAGATCCACTCGACGCAGACTTCCGGGCAATTCGTGAACGTTCACGGGAGCGTTCACGGGAGCCCTGAAGGGGCTGAGAGGATTCCATGTCCTACGTCGAAGACCCCGGCCCCGGCCACGGTTCGCTGCCCCCGCGCGCGGCCTTCGCCTCCGACGCCGCGTCACTCTCGCTGAGCGGCACCTGGCGGTTCCGGCTCTCCCCCACTGCCGGTTTCGAACGCGAAGACTTCGACGACGCGGCGTGGGACGAGCTGCCGGTGCCCTCGATGTGGCAGCTGCACGGGTACGGCAAGCCCGCCTACACGAACGTGCGCTACCCGTTCCCGGTCGACCCGCCGCACGTGCCGTCGGACAATCCGACCGGTGACCACCGGCGGCGCTTCGACCTGCCCGCGTCGTGGCCCGCCGGGCCCGCGGTGCTGCGGTTCGACGGGATCGACTCGTGCGCGCGGATCTGGCTCAACGGTTTCGAACTCGGCGTCACGAAGGGCAGCCGGCTGCCGTCGGAGTTCGAGGTGGGACCGCTGCTGCGGCCGCGGGACAACGTGCTGGCCGTGCGCGTGCACCAGTGGTCGGCGGGCAGTTACCTCGAGGACCAGGACATGTGGTGGCTGTCCGGGATCTTCCGCGACGTCACGCTGCTCGCCCGCCCGGAGGGCGGGATCGGCGACTACTGGCTCCGCGCGGACTACGACCACACCACGGGGCTCGGCACGGTCCGGGTGGAGACCGTCCCCGGCGCGGTGCTCGGCATCCCCGAGCTGGGGGTGTCGGGTCACCCGGCCGGGGTACCGCTGGAACTGCCGGTCGAGCCGTGGAGCGCGGAGTCGCCGCGGTTGTACGACGGTGAGCTGTCCACTGTGGCCGAACGGGTCCCGGTGCGGATCGGCTTCCGGACCGTCACGATCGAGGACGGCCAGCTGAAGGTCAACGGACGCCGGCTGCTGCTGCGCGGGGTGAACCGGCACGAACACCACCCGCGCACCGGCCGGGCCGTGCCCCGCGACGTCGCGCTCGCCGACGTCCTGCTCATGAAGCGGCACAACGTGAACGCCGTCCGCACCAGCCACTACCCGCCGGACCCGGCGTTCCTCGAGCTGTGCGACGAGTACGGCCTGTGGGTGATCGACGAGTGCGACCTGGAGACCCACGGCTTCGGGCCACTGGACTGGCGGGGCAACCCGAGCGCCGAGCCGATGTGGGCCGACGCCTACCTCGACCGGATGCGGCGCACGGTCGAACGGGACAAGAACCGGCCGAGCGTGATCCTCTGGTCGCTGGGCAACGAGAGCCACACCGGGCCGAACCTCGAGCGGACGGCCGAGTGGACGCGCCACCGCGATCCGACCCGGCCGGTACACTACGAGGGCGACCACGAGTGCTCCTATGTGGACGTCCACAGCCGGATGTACGCGACCCACGCCGAAGTCGAGTCGATCGGGCTTCGCTCAGACCTCAACGAGAGGCGGCGGGACCTGCCGTTCCTGCTCTGCGAGTACGGGCACGCGATGGGGAACGGCCCGGGCGGCCTGCTGGAGTACCGCGAACTGTTCGAGCGGTACCCGAACTGCCAGGGTGGGTTCGTCTGGGAGTGGCTCGACCACGGTCTGGCCGCCGGGGATCACTTCGCCTACGGCGGCGACTTCGGCGAGCCGATCCACGACGGCAACTTCGTCATCGACGGGCTCGTCTTTCCCGACCGGACGCCGTCACCGGGGCTCCTGGAGTTCGCCAAGATCATCGAGCCAGTCCGGATCGAGGCCGGTGCCGACGGGATCCGGGTGTCGAACCACTACGACGTAGTGAACACCGCGCACCTGACGTACACCTGGGTCCTGGAGGACGAGGGGATCGCTGTTGCGGAAGGCGTTCTCGACGTCCCGACCGTCCAATCCGGACAGAGTGTTTCGGTGCCGTTTCCGCGGTTGCCCGCGACCGGCGGCGAGTCGTGGCTGACGGTTTCGGCGTCGCTGACGTCGCCTTCTTCCTGGGCTCCGGCCGGGCACGTCGTCGGCTGGGGTCAGCTGCCAGTGTCGTCCGCGCGGGTCGCTGAGCGCCCGGCGCGCCGCGGCCCGGTGTTCCGCACCGCCGGCCGGCTGCTGCTCGGCATCGGCGAGTTCGACCCGGGGAGCGGCCGCCTGACCTCGCTCGGCGGCCACCCCGTGCATGGGCCGCGGCTGGACGTCTGGCGGGCGACCACGGACAACGACCGCGCCGAGTCGGCTTCGGAGTGGCGGGAGGCCGGGCTGCACCGGCTGCAGCACCGGGTGATCACCGTCGACGCCGACGGCGACGACCTGGTGGTGCGCACCCGGGTCGCGCCGCCGGCGCTGGCGTCCGGGCTGCTCACGGACTACACGTGGACGGCTCTCGGCGACCGGCTGCAGCTGCGCGTCGAGATCACGCCCGACGGCTTGGAAGGCACCCTCCCCCGCCTCGGCGTGACGATGGCGGTCCCGGGAGCGCTCGGCTCGGCCGAGTGGTTCGGCGCCGGCCCCGGCGAGGCGTACCCGGACAGCCGCCAGGCGGCGCGGATCGGGCGGTTCTCCCGCAGTGTCGACGGGCTGCAGACGCCGTACGTCTTCCCGCAGGAGAACGGCAACCGCGCGGACGCCCGCTGGCTGCGCCTGACCGACGCGGAAGGCACGGGCATCCATGTCGACGGCGATCCGCTGTTCGACTTCACGGCCCGCCGCTGGACGCCGGCCGAGCTCGAAGCCGCCCGGCACACGTCGGACCTGCACGCGAGCGACCTGGTCCACCTGACCCTGGACGTCGCCCAGCACGGCCTCGGCTCGGCGTCCTGCGGGCCGGGGGTGCTGCCGCGGTACCGGCTGGTGGCGCAGAAGACGGAGTTCACGCTGCGGTTCGGTGTCGCAAATTGAGACCGCCGGGCCGCTCGGGATGCGGTGTGGTGGAGGCTCAGACCGACAGGAGCGTCCCGGATGACCCAGCCCACGACCGCCCCTTCCAGCGCCCGGTTGCTGGCGACGCCCGGCGCGCTGGGCCTGGCCGACCTCGTGGCGATCTTCGACGACCTACAGTTCACGCTGAAGTGCTGCGAACGGCTGGTGGCCGAGCTGGAACGGCCTCCCGCGCGGCTCGACGCCGTGCTGATCGAGGCGCTGTGGGTGTCCGCGCTGAACTCCTACGCGCGCTGCTTCCGCACCGGTGACCGCGGCATGGGCCTGACCGTGGAGGACGTGAAGGCCACCGAGGTGCCGGGCGAGGTCGCCGAGTGGCACGAGCTGCTCGGCCGGATCCGCGACCTCTCGATCGACGGCCCGGTCAACCCACGTGAGGACTACTCGGTCGGCGTCTCACAATCCGAGTCCGGTCAGGCCGCGGGCATCGTCATCACCTCGGCCGCGCGGCCGCTGGTCGACGACGTGACGGTCCGCCAGACCGGGCGCCTGGCCTTCGAGCTGAGCCGCCTGGTCGACGAGCGGATCAAGGACCACCAGCAGAAGGTCTTCACCGCGGCCGAGCGGATGACGGCCGAGCAGCTTTCGGCGTTGCCGGCCATCGAGGTGGCTGCGGAGCCGACGTCTCAATAAGTCTCATAAGTCGTCTCACTATTCCGCTGTCAGGTGACGGGTAGCCGAGTCGGCGGCAACTGCGACCTCGGCCCGGATCACGCTCAGCGCCCTGGCTCTCCGGGCGGCTGCCTCACGGGAGACGCCCGGCGCCGTCGCGGTGCGGGCCCGCCGGCTCAAAATTCGCTCGACGGCTGTCTCACTGTTCCGCGTCCGGCAGGTGGCGGTAGATCGTCGCGCGGGAGACGCCCAGTGCGGTCGCGATGTCGGCCGCCGAGCGGCCGGCGTCGTACAGGCGGTGTGCGGCCTCGATCGTCTCCGGGCTCATCACGCTCGGCCGGCCGCGGCGGCCGCGTGCCGGCGCCGGCGTGCCGAACAGGCGGGCCACGCCGTCCAGGACGGCGGCTCGCAGCTGGTCGATCGGGGCGTCGGCGAACAACACCACCGGGTCACTGAGCATCGCGATCGCCTGTGCCGCGCGGACCTGGGCCGTCAGGTCCGCGTCCGGGCCCGCGACCAGCTGGTTCGCCTTGAGCATGCCGTCGCGGAACCGCTCGAACACCGCCTTCGACGCCGTCAGGCCCAGGTCCCGCAGGTTCATCCGCAGCAGATACCGATGGCCCAGCCAGACGTCGAGGATCCCTTCGATCGCCGCGGCGCGCGGGTCGGTGGCGGTCTCCGCCTTCCCCATCGTCGCCTCGAGGTCGTCGAGCAGCGGCTCGGCCAGCGCCGTCACGATGTCGGCCTTGCCCGGGAAGTGGTAGAGCACCGCGGTCTTGGTCACCCCGACCCGTTCGGCCAGCTCACGCACCGACGTCGCGTGGTAGCCGCGCTCCGAGAACTCCTCGAGCGCGGCGCGCAGGATCCGGGCGCGGGTGTCGGCCTCCGTCATGCGCCGAGCCTAGCCGCTTGCCTGACCGCCGGACAGTGGCGTACCGTCGTGACTGACCGATGGTCAGGCACTTCATCCAGGGGGTACACCATGAATGAGCAAACCGTACTGATTTCCGGCGCGGGCGTCGCCGGGCCGACGCTGGCCTACTGGCTGGCCCGCGCGGGTTACCGGCCGACCGTCGTCGAACGCGCCAAGGGCCTGCGTTCGAGCGGCAGCCCGGTCGACGTCCGCGGCCCCGCGGCGCACGTCGCGGCCGAAATGGGCATCACCGCGAAGCTGCGGGAGGCGAGCACCGACGTCACGGCGCTGAAGTTCGTCGACGACGCGGGCCGCCGCACCGGCCGCGTGGCCGCGAGCGCGCTGGGCAGCAGCGAAGACGTCGAGCTGTCGCGCACGGACCTCGCGGCGATCCTCCACGAAGCCGCCGCCGACCGCGCCGAGTTCGTCTTCCACGACGCGATCACCGAGCTGCACCAGGACGGCGGCGGTGTCGACGTCACCTTCGAACGCGGTGCCCCGCGGCGCTTCGACCTGGTGATCGGCTCCGACGGCCTCCACTCGGGCGTGCGGCGGCTGGCGTTCGGGCCGGAAGCGGACTTCGTCGAGCACATGGGCGTCTACATCGCGACGATGCCGCTGGCCGAGCCGCCCGCCGACCGCACCGAGATGGTCATGTACAACTCGCCGGGCCGGGCGGTCGCCGTCCACCCGTCGCGCGGCCACGGGATCGCGGCGTTCATGTTCCGCGGCGCCGAGGAGCCGGGGTTCGACCACCGGGACACCGCGCGGCACAAGGAAATGCTCACCGAGGCGTACGCCGGTGCGGGCTGGCGGGTCCCCGAGCTGCTGGAGCAGGCCCGCGCGGCGGACGACCTCTACTTCGACTCCGTGAGCCGCGTCCGGATGGACAGCTGGGCGGCCGGCCGGATCGTCCTGGCGGGCGACGCGGCCTCGTGCGTCTCCCTGTTCGGCGACGGCTCGACCTTGGCGATGGCGGGCGGGTACACCCTGGCGACCGAGCTGGCCCGGACCCCGGACGACCCGGCGGCGGCGTTCCGGCGGTACGAAGCCACCCACCGGAAGCTCGTGGAACCCAAGCAGCGCAACGTCTCGACGGCCGCGGCCATGCTGATCCCGGCGACCCGACGGGGTCTGGTGGCCCGCAACCTGGGCACGCGCCTGCTGCCACTGGTGTCGGCGGCCCGGCGGCTGGTGCCCGCACGCGCCGCCTAGCTGGAAAGCCCTCCCGGGAGCGAGGTCCGGGCCGCGCGCGCGGATCGATCTGCGGCCCGGCAGCTGGTGCCCGCACGCACAATCCAGCGCCATACGCTCCCGGGAGCGAGGTCCGGGCCAGTCCAGCGCCATACGCTCCCGAGAGCGGGGGCCGGACCACCGGTAACCGCACGCACCGCCCGGCGCCATACGCTCCCGAGAACGAAGACCGGGCAGCTGGTGCCCGCACGCACAGTCCAGCGCCATACGCTCCCGAGAGCCGGGGCCGGGCCACTGGTAACCGCACACGCACCGCCCGGCGCCACGCGCTCCCGAGAACGAGGGCCGGGCCACGACAGGCGCGGATCCGATCCGGCGAAGCCGGGGTCCGACCGGCGTCGTCAGCCGGGCCCCTTGCGCCCCACCAGGTGAAACACGCGGCTCAGGCCGCGGTACGGGTCCCGGCGGCTCGCTTCGAGTTCCACCGCCGCCACCTGGTCCGCGTCGGCGAGGTCCAGCTTCGTCCCGGCGAACTCGAGCCAGTCGACGAACAGCCAGACCCCGTACCAGTTCACCGGCTCCACGCCGCGATTCAGCAGGGATTCGCTGAGCTCCTCCACCGTGTCGGCCCGGCCCGGCAGGCCCAGCACCCCGATCTCGCCGGTCGCGTCGAACGACGCCAGGGCGTCGGCCCACCGCTGTTCCATGGCCGGGCGGACCACCATCGCGTGGCCGTTGCCCGTCATGACCGAGACCACGCCGCCGGGCTCGGCGCACCCGGCCAGCTGGTCGAGCAGCGGCCCCGGGTCGTCGAGGTAGCCGAGGACGCCGTGGCAGAGCACGGCGGCGAAGCGCCGGCCGCCGACCGCCTCGGCGGCGGCCTCACCGTCGGGGGGGCCCCGCCGCCCCCCCCGCCGGGCGCCGGCGCGCCCCCGGGGCGGGCGGGGGCGGGGCCGGGCCCCCCGCGGCGGG
>NZ_JBICSQ010000126.1:0-16399 GCF_043197175.1 Amycolatopsis sp. NPDC049252 | reverse complement strand
CATTGAGGGACTTAGAGTCCCTCAATGGGCCATTCACGGACGGTGGCTAGCGGCTCGCGCCGACCAGCTCGCGCGGGTCGTCACCCGGGGCGTCGTCCAGGTGCTTCGTGAGCTTCTCGCCCTCGACGTCGACGTCCGGCAGGATCCGGTCCAGCCACTTCGGCAGCCACCAGGCGCCGCGGCCGAGCAGGGACATCACGGCCGGCACCAGCGTCATCCGGACCACGAACGCGTCCACCAGCACGCCGAACGCCAGCGCGAAGCCGATCGACTGGATCAGCGTCGACTCGGCCAGGACGAACCCGGCGAACACGCTGATCATGATCAGCGCCGCCGCGACGACCACGCGGGCGCCGTGCCGGAAGCCGGTGACCATGGCCTCCTGCGGTTCGGCGCCGTGAACGTGCTCCTCGCGCATCCGCGTCACCAGGAACACCTGGTAGTCCATCGCGAGTCCGAAGAGGACACCGATGAGCAGGATCGGCAGCATGCTCATGATCGGCCCGGTCGACTCGACCCCGAGCAGGCCGGTCAGCCAGCCCCACTGGAACACCGCGACCACGGCACCGAACGTCGCGGCGACCGAGCCGAGGAAGCCGATCGTCGCCTTCAGCGGCACCACGACCGAGCGGAACACCAGCATCAGCAGGATGAACGCCAGCCCGACGATCAGGGCGAGGTAGGGCAGCATCGCGTCGGACAGCTTCTCCGAGACGTCGATGTTCGCCGCAGTCTGCCCGGTGACGGCCAGCTTCGCGCCGGTCGCCTCCTGCAGCGTGCCGGATTCGGTGCGGATCGCGGCGACGAGATCCTCGGTCTGGGTGCTGCTCGGCCCGCTCTTGGGGATCACCGAGAGCAACGCCGTGTCACCGGTCTGGTTGACCTTCGGCGGGGTGACGGCGGCGACGTCCGGCAGCTTCTGGATGTCGGTCGCGGCCTGGCCCAGCGCGGCCTGGCGGTTCGTGCTCGAGCCGACGTCGACGACGACCAGCAGCGGCCCGTTCGCGCCTTCGCCGAAGCTGCGGCTGACGATCTCGTACGCCTTGTGCTGCGTGGACTCCGGCGCGGCGGTGCTGTCGTTGGGCAGGCCGAGCTGCATGCCGAGCGCGGGCAGCGCGACGACGGCCATCCCGGCCACCGCCACGAGCAGCACCGGCCACCGGTGGCGGGCGACGAACCGCGCCCAGCGCTCGCCGTGCGTCGTCTCGACCGGCTTGCGGCGCAGCCGGATGCGGTTCCCGGCGACCCGCTTCCCGGCGAAGCCGAGGATCGCGGGCAGCAGCGTCAGGGCGATGACCACGGCGACCGCGACGGTGACCGCGGCGGCCACGCCCATCTGGCCGAGGAACGGGATGCCGATGACGGTCAGCCCGGCCAGCGCGATGATCACGGTGAGCCCGGCGAAGACGACGGCGGACCCGGCGGTGCCGGTGGCGCGGCCCGCGGCTTCTTCGGGGTCGCGGCCGAGGCTCAGTTCGTGCCGATAGCGCGAGACGATGAACAACGCGTAGTCGATGCCGACAGCCAGCCCGATCATCAACGCCAAGATCGGCGTGTTCGAGTTGAGCTCGAGGAAGCCGGACGCGAGGAAGATGCCGCCCATCCCGGTGCCGACGCCGATCAGCGCGGTGAGCAGCGGGATCCCGGCCGCGATCAGCGAGCCGAAGGTGATGATCAACACGACGGCCGCGACGGCGACACCCAGGCCTTCGGTCGCGCCGGTTTCGGGGATGCCCTGCACCGCGTCGCCGCCGAACTCGACGGTGAACCCGGCGTCGCGGCCGGCGTTCGCGGTGTTCAGCAGCGCCTGGCGATCCGCGTCGGTGAGCTCGTAGGCCTTCGCGCCGTAGCTGACCTGCGCGAGTGCGACGCGCTTGTCGGGCGAGATCGACTGGGCCTGGAACGGGTCGACGACGCTCGACACCTTGGGCGCGGTCTTCAGCTGCCCGACGAGCGACTCGACGGTGGCCTTGCCCCTGGCGTCGGTCACCGTGGTCCCGGCCGGGGCCTCGATCACGACGCGCGCGGTGGCGCCACCGGCGTTGGCCTGCGGGAACTTCTCGGTCAGCTGGTCGATCGCCCGCTGCGACTCGGTGCCGGGGATGGTCACCGAGTTGGACAGCTGGCCCGACAGCGTCAGCGCCCCCAGCCCGAGGGCCACGAGTACGGCCGCCCAGACGGCCGCGATCAGCGCGCGCCGCCGGAAGGACAACCGGCCTAGCCGGTACAGGAAGGTTGCCACGAGTCAGCTCCGTTTCACCCGAACGGGGTGGGTTCACTCCATCTGGTTACTCCCCAAGCTAGCCGATCGGCAAGGAGGCGTCCAAGCCGATCGGCAAGTATGTGACTTGTCGAACAGCAAGTGCTTCGCTAGCCGTTCGGCAAGTAACCGGTTTGCTCGCGGTGGAGGCCGTGACGTACGCTCCGACGGCTCGCTGAGGAGGAAGAATGACCGCCGGCCCGGCCGAGGACACCCGGACCCGACTGCTGCACACCGCGCTGCGGCTGTTCACCGAACACGGGGTCGAAGGCACGTCGCTGCAGATGATCGCCGACGCGCTCGGTATCACGAAGGCCGCGGTCTACTACCACTTCAAGACGAAGGCGGAGATCACCGAGGCGGTCGCCGAGCCGGGCATCCGGGACCTGGACGAGCTGGTGCTGCGCGCGGCCGCGCAGAAGCGCCGGGGCGCGCAGGTGGACCTGCTGCTGGAGGGGTTCGTCGACCTGGTGGTCCGGCACCGCACGCTGGTGGCGCTGTTCTCGAGCGACCCGGGCCTGATCCGCGCGATCGAGAAGTCGGCCCACGGCGGCATGGAGGGCTTCGGCCAGGCGCTGCTGGGCATCCTGTCGGGCCCGGACCCGGACACGACGGCCCGCGTCAACGCGATGGTGGCCCTGACGGGCATCGCGATGGCGGGTGGCTCCCCGGACCTGGCAGGCCTGGACGACGAAGAACTCCGTACGGAACTGCTCGACGTCGGCCGCCGACTCCTGGGCCGCCCCCGCCGCCGCGCCCACCTCCCCGTCTCAACCCGCTAACCCCTCCCGGTCTCGGGAGTCGACCCCGCAATCACGCGCGATGCCCCTCAATCGCGCGAGACACGCGCTCAATCACGCGAGATGCCCTCCGGTCACACGCGATACCCCTTTGATCACGCGAGTCTCGCGTTCAATCACGCGAGTCTCGCGTCCGATCACGCTAGTTCGGCTTCCGATCACGCGAGTTCGGCTTCCGATCACGCGGGCCGACCCGCTGGGTACGCGAGCCGACCCCTCTGGGTACGCGGGCCGACCGTCCAGGCACGTGGGCCGACCCGCCGGGTACGCGCGTCAGCCCAGGCGGTGGAGGTGTTCCGGTGGTACCGCGGCGGTCAGCCACACGCCGTTCGCGCTCACCTGGAACGTGTGGCCAGCGGCCCTCATCGACGCGGCGTCGACTCGCAGGATGACCGGCTTGCCGCGGCGGGCGGCGACCACGCGGGCCGTGTCGAGCGTCGCCGAAAGGTGTACCGCGTGCCGGTGCATCGGGCGTAGGCCTTCGCGCAGGATGGCGTCGAGGAACTTCGCCACCGTGCCGTGGTAGAGCACGTCCGGCGGCGTCGCGTCCGGCAGTCCGAGGTCGACCTCGACGCTGTGGCCTTGGCTCGCCCGGATCTTCGTGCCGGTTTCGTCAAAGGCGTACCGGCGCTTGGTGTTCGTCTCGACGACTTCGTCGAGCTGCTCGCGGGTGATCGCCAATGCGCGCAGCAGTGCGTCGACCGCCACCCAGCCGCCCGGGGCGAGGGTGAGGCCGATCGCGGCGGGGTCGTGGCGCAGGTGCAGCGCCAGCCGCTTCGAGATGCGGGTGATTTCTTTTTCGTTCATTGCTTCCCCAGGATCCCGCCGCGGGCAAGCGATTTAGATGCCGCCCTCGACCGCGGGACGCAGTTTGCCGGCGCCCGGGCCGAAGCGGGCGAGCTCGTCGTCGTTGTTGTAGAGCGCGCAGCTGCGCAGGGAGAGACAACCGCAGCCGACGCAGCCGGTGAGGCGGTCGCGAAGGCGTTGCAGGGCGTCGATCCGCGCGTCGAGCTCATGCTGCCAGTCGCGGGAAAGGCGCGCCCAGTCGGCCTTCGTCGGAGCGTGGTCGACGGGCAGGGTCGCCAGCGCCCCACTGATGTCCTCGAGGGAGAGCCCGACCCGTTGCGCGGCGCGGATGAACGCGATCCGCCGCAGCACCGAGCGCGCGTAGCGGCGCTGATTGCCCGCCGAACGCTCCGAGGCGATCAGCCCCTTCTCCTCGTAGAACCGCAGTGCCGTGTGCGGCACCCCGCTGCGGTCGGCCACCTGTCCGATGCTGAGATGTTCAGCGAGCCTCGTCACCAGCTCAGGCTATCCTTGACTTCGAGTTTAGTCGAGGTTGCATGGTCGGAGCATGACCACTGCGACCGAACCGGGCTACGCCGAGCTGCCCCGACTGATCTCGCTGATGACGGGCGACGACAAGCACCGCGCCGCCGCCGAGTCCACTGTGGACGTCCTGTGGGTGCTCTACGACCGCGTGCTCGACATCACCACCGAAAACTTCCGTGAGCCGGACCGTGACCGGTTCCTGCTGTCCAAAGGGCACGGTCCGATGGCGTACTACGCTGTCCTGACGGCAAAAGGCTTCCTGGACGAGGCGGAGCTGCCGACGTGGTCCGACCCGGTGTCGCGGCTCGGGCACCACCCGGACCGGCGCCGGATCCCGGGCGTCGAAATCTCCAGCGGTTCGCTGGGGCACGGCCTGCCGATCGCCCTCGGCACGGCGCTGGGCCTGCGCGCCCGCGGCCTGCTCACGCCGAAGGTGGTGACGCTGGTCGGCGACGCCGAGCTCGACGAGGGCTCGAACCACGAGGCGATCGTCGTCGCCGCGCGCAGCGCACTCGAGAACCTCACGACGGTGGTGGTCGACAACCAGTCGTCGACGCGCGGCTGGCCGGGCGGCATCGCGCGCCGTTTCGACGTCGAGGGCTGGGAGACACGCACGGTGTCCGGCCGCGACCACGACGCGCTGTACGACGCTTTCACCGCCCCGCACCCGGGCCGGCCGCTCGCGGTCGTAGCCGTCGTCGAACCGAAGGGCTGACATGCTTTCAATGCGAGAAACGTTCCTGGAAACCACGGAGCAGATCCTCGACGCCGACCCGGACGTCGCGATCGTGCTCGCCGACATCTCGGCGGCCCAGCTGGCCTCCGCCGCGCGGCGGCACCCGGACCGGGTGATCAACGTCGGGATCCGCGAGCAGCTGCTGGTCAGCACCGGCGCCGGCCTGGCGCTGGCGGGCCTGCGGCCGATCGTGCACACGTTCCCGTCGTTCCTGGTGGAGCGCGGGTTCGAGCAGATCAAGCTGGACTTTTCGCACCAGGAGCTGGGCGGGGTCCTGGTGTCGTACGGAGCGTCGTACGACATGCCGACGGCGGGCCGCACCCACCAGGCCCCGGGCGACGTGGCGCTGATCGATTCTTTGCCTGGCTGGACGGTGCACGTCCCGGGCCATCCGTCGGAGGCGCGTCGCCTGCTGCTGGAGTCGATTCCCGGGGATGGGCGCGTCTACCTGCGGCTTTCGGCTCAGGAGAACGCGTCGCCGCACCTTGGTGTGGGGTTCACGCGGCTGCGGTCGGGTGCTCGCGGGGTCGTGGTGGCGGTCGGGCCGGTGCTGGATCGGGTGTTGCAGGCGGTTTCCGGCCTGGACGTGACGGTGTTGTACGCGTCGACGATCCGGCCTTTTGATGCGGCCGGGTTGCGTTCGGCGGTGCTCTCTTCCGCTTCCGATGTGGTGCTGGTCGAGCCGTATTTGGCGGGGACTTCGGCGCATTGGGTTGCGGAGGCGCTGTCGGACGTGCCGCATCGGCTGCGGTCGTTGGGGGTGCGGCGGGATGCGGAGGTGCGGACCTACGGGGAGATCGCGGACCACGACCTGGCACATGGGCTGGATGCCGGGTCGCTGGGGTTGTCGATCAGGGAGTTCCTGGGGGAGTAGAGGGCGCGGCGCCGGTGCTGGGGGTACCGGCGGCGGGATGCTTGTAGTACAGCCGAACCTTCTCGGAGCCATGTAGCAGGTTCATGAGTTCGCGATTCTTCGCGCGTTCTTCTCTTGGGTTTCGCGGGAGTTCGAGGTGTAAGGCCTCGTAGAGCCTGAATCGGTTGAGGTCCAATACGGTGCTGACGATTCCCATGTATTGCGCGGCGGCAGCGATGGATGCCCGGTAGGCGATGTATGCCAGCGAATACGGGACGAGTGCGAGCAGGAGCCACCATCCGTCCAACAGCAGGAAGACAGCGGTCTCCAAGGTGGCGAGAAGTGCCACCACGCAAAGCCTCGCGGAGGTGTCCAGTTGCTGGCGGGCATCGTCGAGATAGCTGAGGTGGTTTTCCGGAGCGACAAGTGCGATGTGAGGCGCTGTTTTGATAGCGTCTATCGCATAGTGTTTCCCGGCGGCGTCCTCCGCCGAACGGAGTATGTTTCCCAGCCTCGTGGGCATTATCCGTTCTGGTCGCGGATAGCGTGCCAGTGCATGGGGGATTGTGGCCAGTGCTGCTTGCAGCCCGCTCAGTCGGTGCGCGAAATCGCTGCCGAACATGGACTCTCTCGCTTCCGCGAGCGCCGAGGGGTCCATGGTGGATGGATGTCGGATGTCCCTAATCTGGGTCAGCAGAGTGTCGAGGGCGGCGTCGCGCTCCTCAGTCAAGGCGAGCTCGCGGTCTTCAAGGCGAGCGAGTCGTTTTCGGTGGTGCGTGATGCGACTCCGCAGGAGCATCCTGGCCGGTCGTGAACTGCCCCAGTACCCCTCTAGCAGGCGAGTCATCCCAAGCTGCAACGGATGCAAGAACAGTGCGACGATGACGGTGATCAGGATGAGCCAAGCGGCGCCGCTGAGGTTCAAGCCCCCGAGTCGGCGCACCATCAGGGCAGGGTCCGGTTTCCTCTGCCAGGCGTCGCTCGTGACCAAGGCGGCAGTCCACACGACCAGGAAGAGCGCGGGGAGCACGCTCACGACGCTGAAGTAGCGGCCGATCCGGTTGCCCAGCCCGACCGCGGCATCCGGCAAGGATGTTCCGGCCATGGTCAGCCGTCCCCGGGAGGCTTATGAATCACCCGTGCGCACTTGCGGCAGTGGGACTTGTCCCCACGCCTGCGGAGAACGCCTCCGCAACTCGGGCACCGCGTGTTGCCGGACTTGCCCTCGCCTTCGCCGGGTGGGGTCAGCGGGCCCTTGCCGTAGTCGAAGACGGCGATCAGGGCGAGAACGAGCCGAAGTCTGCGCATGGCCCTCACCCCGCCCTCCAGGATCCGACCATGTTAGGTCAGCATGCTGGCTCAGTCGACAAAGTGGGGAAGGTGGGATGACGGTTTCGCCGTGGGTCGTGCCGCCGATCGTGATCATTGTGGTCGCGGTGGCGGGTGTGCTCGGACCTGGATGGGCGGTCGGGTTGGCCGTGGCGTTTGCCGTATCCGGTGTGGCGTGGCTGGGCTGGATCCTTCGAAGGGAATAGCGTGGGGGGCATGGCGTCCACGATTCGGCCGATTGTGCTCGGGGTCATCTGGCGAGGGGATGCTCTACTCGTCTTCGAAGGGCGTGATGAGCTCAAGGACGAGACCTTCTACCGGCCGCTCGGGGGTGGGATCGAGTTCGGTGAGGTCAGTCAGGACGCCCTGAAGCGCGAGTTCGTCGAGGAGCTTGCCGCGGACGTGACCGTCGGCGAACGGATCGGCGTGCTCGAGAACGTCTACGTCTGGCGGGGACGGCGGGGGCACGAGATCGCCTTCATGTTCGACGCCGAGTTCACTGATCCCGGCATGTACGCCAAACCGGAGTTCAAGATCCTCGACGACGACGCCACCGCGCGGTGGGTCGACTTCGCGGACTTCCGTGACGGTCGCAAGATCCTCTACCCCAGAGGGCTCACCGAGCTGCTCTCACCGGAGCAGTGACCGGGACGTCGGTTCCACGAACGTGCCCGGGCCCGTACGGCTGAACGACACCGAAAACGGGCCGTCTTCGCGGACCGGGAGCTGGGGGAAGTTGTTCGCGGACGGCTCCGTCTCGAACACCGCGAAAGCGTCCGAAGGCGGCGCCGAAAGAGACAGGTACAGCTCCGATCCCGGGGGCGGAGACACCAGGCCGCGTAGGACCGGGCGTAGCAGCAGGACGTTGTCCGAGTCGATCATCGTCGCGTTCGCTGCCTCGCGGTGCTCCTTCCACACCGGGCCGAAGTAGAACGCCTCCAGCGCTTGTTTCCGGGCGGTCATCGAACGGAACCCGCGCAGCCACAGGAACTCGTCCGGGGACGACGGCACGCGGAACAGGCCGAACAGGTGCGCGCCCGCCGCTTCCTGCGGGTCGACGAACTCGCGCTCGAACAGCTCGATCAGCTCGTCGCGACGCCCCGGGTGCAGGGTGTAGCGACGCAGCTCCAGTACCGCTTCGTACTCAGCGAACGACATACCAGCACCGTAACCAGCACCACCGACAAAAACGGATCAGCGGAACGCCGAGAGCCCCGTCACCGCCTGGCCCAGGGACAGCGCGTGCATCTCCTCGGTGCCTTCGTACGTCAGCACCGTCTCGAGGTTCGCCATGTGCCGCATCACCGGGTACTCCAGCGAAATCCCGTTCGCGCCCAGCATCGTGCGGGCCGTGCGGGCCACCTCGATCGCCGATCGGACGTTCGCCATCTTGCCGAAGCTGACGTGGTTGTGGTGCAGCCGGCCGCTGTCCTTGAGCCGACCGATCTGCAGCGCCACCAGGCCCGAACGATTGACCTCGACGACCAGATCGGCCAGCTTGCGCTGGGTCAGCTGGAACCCGGCCAAGGGCTTCCCGAACTGCGAGCGCGACAGCGTGTACTCCAACGCCGATTCGTAGCACGCCCGCGCCGCGCCGACGACGCCGAACAGGATGCCGTAGCGGGCCTCGTTCAGGCAGGACAGCGGGCCCCGCAGGCCGCGCACCTCGGGGAATACGGCATCTGAAGGGAGCCGTACGCCATCGAGGACCAGTTCGGCCGTCAGGGACGCCCGCAGGGAGAGCTTGTGCTTGACCTCGTTCGCCGTGAAGCCGGGTGTCGACGTCGGGACGACGAAGCCGCGGATGCCGTCGTCGGTCTGGGCCCAGACGACCGCGACGTCCGCGACGGTTCCGTTGGTGATCCACATCTTCGAGCCCGACAGCACCCAGTCGGACCCGTCGCGCACCGCGCGCGTCCGCATCGCGCCCGGGTCGCTGCCGGCGTCCGGCTCGGTCAGCCCGAAGCAGCCCAGCGCGTCGCCCGTGGCCATCCGCGGCAGCCACTCCTGCCGCTGCTCCTCGCTGCCCCACTTGTGGATCGCGTACATCGCCAGCGAGCCCTGCACCGACACGAAACTCCGCAGGCCCGAGTCGACGGCCTCCAGCTCACGGCACGCGACGCCGTAGGCGACCGCGCTGGTGCCGGCGCAGCCGTACCCCTCCAGGTGCATGCCCAGCAGCCCGAGCGAGCCGAAGTCCTTCGCCAGCTCCGACGCGGGCAGTGCGCCCGTTTCGTACCAGTCGGCGACGCGGTCCAGCAGGTTGTCCTTCGCGTACGCGCGCACAGCGTCGCGGATGGCGCGTTCCTCGTCGGCGAGCCCGGCGTCGAGGTCCAGGAAGTCGTGCGGGTCCGGAGTGCGGCTCATGAGGGGCTCCAAGGGGACGCGTCGATGCGGTCCCCGCAGGAAACCACAGTCAGGCGTCTGTTCTCCGCGTGGCGTTCGTCACGCGGGCGACAGAAGGCCGGGCCGTGCAGCGGCGCTCGGCCAGTGGCCGGACCTGCTGGCGGGGGATCAGCAGTTCGTTGAACTGGGGGAACGGAACGCTTTCGACGTCGTCGCGCCAGGCGTCGAGCATCTGGGACAGCACATCGTTCTCGGCCATCTCCGCCTCCTGGCGTTTCGGGCGCGCCGAAGCGCGCTCACACGATCGGGTGGCTAGATACCCAGCGGCCGGGACGCCGAAACGCAGGTCTTCAAGATTCTTCCGGCGCGTCACCCACCCATGGCAGAATCGCGTCGCCGCCGCCATGGCCTCAACTCCTCAAGGAGCGCACATGCGCGCACTGCGGACGGCAAGTCTGCTCGCCCTGACCACCGCGGCCCTGCTCGCCACCACCGGTGTCGCCACAGCTCGGACGGGCCACTGGCGCCAGGTGGGCCACACGACCGCCGAGAACCGGGTCAGCGGCGAGGGCATCACCACCCTGCGGCGGCCCGGGCACGCGCCGGAGACCGTCTACCGCAACGGCGCCACCATCCCGCAGCCGCTCAAGGACGAGGGCTGGGGCCACGTCGGCGACCCCGACTCCCTGCGCGGCTACGTCTTCGACGTCTACCAGGACACCGTGACCCCGACGCCGGCCAAGAAGATGTACCTGGTCACCGAGCCCGACGGGACGACTACGGAGTTCGTCCACCCGCTGCTGCCCGACGAGCCGGCCGCCAACGCGAACGCCCAGGTCGCGGCCACCCCGGACGGTCAGTGGCTGGTCTCCGGCCCGCTCGGGGAGATCGACCGACTGTACGTCTCGCCGACGCCGTTCCTCAACCCGCGCGCCCCGCGCGTCGCCGGTGACCTGCCGGTCGCCGCCCGCATCCACCTCGACCACCACATCCGCAGCGCGCAGGGCTGTGACTTCGTCAGCGCGACCCGGCTGGTCTGCGCGACCAGCGACCCGAACAACGACCTGTTCCCGACCAACCTGCAGCTCCTGCAGATCGACCTGCCGCGGCCCGTGAACGGCCACGACGTCACCGCGAAGGTGCGCGAGATCAGCCAGGTTCCGCTGGTCAGCACCTGCACCGGCACCTTCACCCCGGAAGGCGTCGACTACGACGCCGGCGTGCTGCGCGTCGAGGTCGTGCCGCCGGCGCCGTGCAACACCGTGACCGACGTCTATTCGTTCGAGCGCCGCTGAGGGCGACGGCTACGCTGGGTGCGTGTCTCGTGTGGTGATTCTCGACTACGGTTCCGGCAACCTCCGCTCCGCCGAACGCGCCGTGGCGCGCGCCGGGGCCGAAGTCGAGGTCACCGCCGACCCGCATGCCGCCGTCGAAGCCGACGGCCTGGTCGTGCCCGGCGTCGGCGCCTACTCCGCCTGCATGGCCGGCCTGCTGTCGGTCAAGGGGCAGCGGATCATCGGCAAGCGCCTGGCCGGCGGCCGTCCGGTGCTGGGCATCTGCGTCGGCATGCAGATCCTCTTCGAGCGCGGCGTCGAGCACGGCGAGGAGACCGAGGGCACGGGGGAGTGGCCCGGCACGGTCGACCGGCTGAAGGCCGACGTCCTGCCGCACATGGGCTGGAACACCGTGCGCGCGCCGGCGGACTCGCAGCTGTTCGCGGGCCTCGACCCGGAAGAGCGCTTCTACTTCGTGCACTCCTACGCCGCCCGCACGTGGGAGCTGGAGTCGGGCCTGCCCGGCCGCGAGCCGAAGGTCACCTGGGCCAACCACGGCGAGGACTTCGTCGCGGCGGTGGAGAACGGGCCGCTCTGGGCGACCCAGTTCCACCCGGAGAAGTCCGGTGACGCCGGTGCCCAGCTCCTGCGCAACTGGCTCGCGACCCTCTGACCGGGTGACGCGGGTCTCCGCCCTAGAGTTACGGCGTGACTTTCACGCTGCTTCCCGCCGTTGATGTGGCCGATGGCCAGGCCGTGCGACTCGTCCAGGGCGAGGCCGGCACCGAGACCTCCTATGGCAGCCCGCTGGAGGCCGCGCTGGCCTGGCAGCGCGACGGCGCCGAGTGGATCCACCTGGTCGACCTCGACGCCGCGTTCGGCAAGGGCAGCAACCGCGAACTGCTCGCCGAGGTCGTCGGCCGGCTGGACGTCCAGGTCGAGCTCTCCGGCGGCATCCGCGACGACGCCTCGCTGAAGGCCGCGCTGGCCACCGGCGCCCGCCGCGTCAACCTCGGCACCGCCGCGCTCGAGGATCCGGAGTGGACCGCGCGCGTGATCGGCGAGTACGGCGACCGCGTGGCGATCGGCCTCGACGTGCGCATCACCGAGGCGGGGCACCGGCTCTCGGCGCGCGGCTGGACGTCCGACGGCGGTGACCTGTGGGAGGTCCTGGACCGCCTGGACCGTGACGGCGCGTCCCGCTACGTCGTGACGGACGTGAGCAAGGACGGCACCCTGCGCGGCCCGAACCTCGACCTGCTGCGCGAGGTCGTGGCCCGCACCGACGCCCCGGTCATCGCGTCCGGCGGCGTGTCCAGTGTGGACGACCTGGTCGCGCTGGCCGGCCTGGAGTCGGACGGCGTCGAGGGGTCGATCGTCGGCAAGGCGCTGTACGCGGGCGCGTTCACGCTGCCCGAGGCGCTGGCGGCGGTCGCGAAGGTCTGAGGGTTACCTTCGGGGTAATCGACGCGGGGCGCGCGGGCGAGAAGGATTCCTTTCAGGACAACGAAAGGACCACCATGAACGCCTACGGGATCGCGCACCTGCGTCCGCCCGCCGTGCTGCCGGCGGACGTCTTCGAGTACCTCGAACGCATCCAGGCCACGCTCGATCCGTACGGCGGCAAGTTCGTCGTGCACGGCGCCGGTGTCCAGGTGCTGGAAGGCGAATGGCCCGGCGCGCTCGTGGTCATCGGGTTCCCGAGCGTCGCGGCGGCGCGGGAGTGGTACGACTCGCCCGCCTACCGGGCGATCCTGCGCCTGCGCGCGGACCACATCCCGGGTGACCTGGTGATCGTGGAAGGCTGCGGCCCGGACCACGACTCGGCGGCGATGGCGGCGGCGATGCGCGCGGCTGGTTGACACCGAAAAGCGGCTGACAGGACCCCGCCGAACCACTAGGTTGCCGCGGTGGAGGAGATCGTCACCCAGCTCGAGATGACCGCGGCCGACCAGCTCAACCCGGCGCCGCCGGTCGACGGCGTGACGCTGCGGGCCGTCGAGGCTTCGCCGCTCATCCGCGACCTGCACGTGCGCATCGGGACGCCGTACCGGTGGCCGAGTGCCGAACGCACCGACGGCGAGTGGGCGCAGTGGCTCGCCGAACCGCGGCGGCGGTACCGGCTGGTCGAGTACCGCGGTGAGGTCGCCGGGGCGGCGGACTTCGAGTCACAGGACGGCGATGACGTCGAGATCACGACGTTCGGGCTGCTGCCCGAGTTCGTCGGGAAGGGGTTCGGCGGGTACGCGCTCACCCTCGTGGTCGCGGACGCGTGGGCGGTGCCGGGGGCGCGGCGCGTCTGGCTGCACACCTCGACCCTCGACCACCCGAACGCCCTGCCGAACTACCTGCGCCGCGGCTTCCGGAGCTTCACTCGCTCAGCTTGACGGCGATCCCGACCGTCCGGTCGGCCGGGCCACGCAGCTTCGAGAAGAACATCGACACGCGCCCGAGGACGCCGTACTTGCGCCCGATCACCTGCTGGACCCGCCGGGTCTCGTCGAGGTCCAGCAGCCGGGCCTGGCCGCTCACGACCGCGCCGTGCGTCTTCTTGCCCCGCAGGTCGCAGGCCTGGACCTCGACGCGGCCGCTGTTGCGGATCCGCTTGACCTTGCCCACGTTCCGGACCGAGTTGAAGACGAGCTCACCGCCGTCGCCGGCCACCCAGATCGGGGTCGGCACGGCACGGCCGTCCTTGCGGAACGTGGTCAGGACGACGTAGCGCTCGGCCGCGAGCCGGTCCGTTTCGGATGCCATGGGACCACGGTAGTCACGGCGTCCGGCGCCGCAGCGTCGCCGCGCCGAGGACCAGCGCCAGCAGCGCGCAGCAGGCGACGACCACCAGGTTCCGCAGGATCACCGCGTCCACCGTCGAAGACGCCGTCACGCGGTTCAGCGCTTCGACCGCATAGGACAACGGCATCACGTCCGACAGCCACCTCAGCAGCCAGCCCATGTCCTCGCGCGGGACGAACAGCCCGCACAGCAGGATCTGCGGCAGCACGAACACCGGCATGAACTGGATGGCCTGGAACTCCGTCCGGGCGAACGCGCTGACGAACAGCCCGAGCGCCATGCCCAGCAGCGCGTCGAGGACGGCGATCACCAGCAGCATCCCGACGGACCCGGCGAGGTCGAGGCCGAGCCAGGACAGCGAGACGCCCGCCGCGAGCGCGACCTGGACGACGGCGATCGCGCCGAAGGCCAGCGCGTACCCGAAGAGCAGGTCTAGCCGGCCGATCGGGAGCGTCATCAGCCGTTCCAGCGTGGCCGTGGTGCGCTCGCGCAACGTCGTGATCGACGCGATCAGGAACATGATCAGGAACGGGAAGACGCCGAGCAGCGCGGGCGCGACGTGGCTGAACACCAGCGTCGAGTTGAAGACGTACCGCAGCAGGATCATCAGCAGCGTCGGCACCAGGACCAGCATCACCACCGTGCGCGGGTCGTGGCGCAGCTGGTCGAGGATGCGCCGCGTGGTGGCGAGCGTCAGCGCGGGGTTCACGACGCGACCCGCACGAGGTGGAGGAACGCCTGCTCGAGATCGGCGGCGCCGGTCCGCCGCCGCAGCTCCGCCGGCGCGTCGTCGGCCAGCAGGACGCCCTCGCGCATCAGCAGCAGGCGGTCGCAGCGGGCGGCTTCGTCCATGACGTGGCTGGACACCAGCAGCGTCGCGCCGCCTTCGGCGAGCCGGCGGAACAGCGCCCACAGCTCGTCGCGCAGCAGCGGGTCGAGCCCGACGGTCGGCTCGTCCAGCACCAGCAGTTCCGGTTTCCCCAGCAGCGCGACGGCGAGGTTCGCGCGGTTGTGCTGCCCGCCGGACAGCGAGCCGACGAGCTTCCCGGCGTGGTCGGACAGCCCGACCTCGGTGATCACCCGGTCCACATCGGACGCCGGGGCGCGCAGCACCGCGGCGAAGTAGCGCAGCGCCTCGCGGACGGTCAGGTCCGCGTAGATCGCCGGGTTCTGCGTCGCGTAGCCGATCCGGTGCCGCAGCGGCGGGCTGCCCGCGGGCAGCCCCAGCACGGTGACGGTGCCGCCTTCGACGATCTGCACGCCGACGACCGCGCGCATCAGCGTCGTCTTGCCGCAGCCGCTCGGGCCGAGCAGCCCGGTGACCGAGCCGCGCGGCACCGCGAAGCTCACGTCGCGCACCACCGGCCGCCCGCCGCGGCGGACCCGCAGGCCGGTGACCTCGAGCGCAGAATTAGTCATGCGTTTAATTCTGCGCTCGCCGAGGTCGCGGCGTCAAGCACGCTTCCGGCCCAACCCAGAGGCGCAGTTCGGCGGAAGCGTTTCAATGGAATATTTGCAACGCTTTGCGGGCTGGGTTTTCCCGCACACTGGAGGGTGTAGATGGCCGTCACACACGAAGTTCCGGTTCATCCGCAAGCGGGTTTCTTCGGCGCGGGACCGTATCCCGCGCACCGGGCGAGGCTCGTGGTGCTCGCGGTCCTGGCCGGGTTCGCGCTGACCGCGATCTGGTCGGCGCCGTTCGTCGACTCGGTGATCGGCGACAGCGTCGCCAACACGCTGCTCGGTTACGACGCGAAGGCCACCCCGATCGGTGGGGTGCTGGCCGGGACGCTGTTCGCGTTCGTCTCCGGTCTCGCCGGCTCGTTCACCGCCTGCAACATCGCCGCGTTCGGCGCGGTCGCGCCGCTGGTCGGCGGCCAGGCGGGGGAGAAACGGCGGTTCGCGACCACGCTCAAGCCGCTCGGCTGGATCGCGGCGGGCATGCTCACCGTGTCGATCGTCTACGGCGTGATCGTCGCGCTCGTCGGCACGCGCATGCCCCAGTTCGACACCTCGCAGGCCGGCGGGCTGACGCCGCGCAGCATCCAGTCGATGGTCGCCTTCGGTGTCGTCGGCCTCGTGTTCCTGGTGCTGGGCCTGGTATCCCTGGGGGTGATCGGCAACCCGATCGGCGGGCTGACCCGCCGCCACCCGGCCACCCCGCTGGTCCTGATGGGCGCGCTGATCGGCGGGTTCCTCATCGGCCGGCCGTACCCGCTGTTCCGGATCATGTTCCGCAGCGCCGCCGAGCAGCACAACGTGTTCTACGGCGCCGCCGCGTTCGCCCTGCAGTCGCTCGGCAACATCGTGATCATGGGCGTGCTGTTCCTGATCCTGACGCACGCCACGGGCGGGCGCGTGCAGCGCTGGCTGGCCGCGAAGCCGGGCCGCGTCGCCGCCGTGACGGGCGCGGCGCTGCTCGTCGGCGGCACGTTCACGCTGCTCTACTGGGACGTGCGCGTGCTCGGCCGGCTCGGGATCATCTGGTTCCCGACGGTCAGCTGGTAGCCCGGCCGAGCCAGCGGTAGTCGGGTGCGGGGTCGAGCTGGACGCCGTCGGCGACGGCCACCAGCACGGCTTCCGGCCGCGCACCCGACACCGTCAGCCAGCGCCCGGACGGCAGCCGGACCGCGACCATCGCGGGCTCGCCGGGCTTCGGCGCCGAGTAAAACC
>NZ_JBICSQ010000125.1:0-17367 GCF_043197175.1 Amycolatopsis sp. NPDC049252 | reverse complement strand
CGGCATCGTCACATTGGCGGTCGCTGTCATCCGCCGATGAGCTTGTTCAGCGCTGCGTTGGCGTCGGCGGTCGCCTGGTCGAGCGTCTTCTTGCCGGTCAGGTACGCGGTCAGCATGTCCTTGACCGGGTTCTGGCCGGACTCCACGTCACCCCACTTCGGGCTGGCCGGCACGGCCTTGCCGTTGGTGGAGGCCTTCGCCATCACGCTGCCCATCGGGTCCTTGTCCAGGCCGGTGAGGTCGGTCGAGGTACCGGGCACGACGCCGGCGGCGGCGAGCTGGCTCTGGTACTTCGGGCTGGAGAGCAGCTTGATGTACTCCTTGGCCGCGGCCACGTTCTTGCTGTTGGCCGGGATGGCCAGGTTCGAGCCGCCCAGGAAGACCGGGGCGCTCTGGCCGGCGGTCTTGCTCGGGATCGCGAACGCGCCGGTCTTGGCGGTCAGGCTCGGGTCGGTCTTCGCGGCGGTCGCGACCTCCCACGGAAGGCCGATCATCATGGCCACCTTGCCGGCGCCGTAGATGGTCGCCTGCTGCGGCTTGGCCTCGTCGGCGTCCTTCGGTGCCTTGGTGCCGGAGGTGTCGACGAGCTTCTTGTAGAAGTCCAGGCCCGCCTTCGCACCGGCGCTGTCCAGCGTCGCCTTGAAGTTCTTGCCGTCGGGCTGGGCGATGTCGCCGCCGTTGTCCCAGATGAACGAGAGCAGCGCGTACCAGTTCTGACCCGGCATGTAGAGCGCCTGGAAGTCGGGGTCGGAGCCGAACTTGGTCTTCAGCTTGCCGATCGCGTCGACCCACTCGTCGTTCGAGGTCGGCGTCTTGGTGATGCCGGCCTGCTCGAACATGTCCTTGCGGTAGATGACCTCACGGTTGGCCGCGTAGAACGGGACGCCGTAGACCTTGCCGTCGTAGGTGCCCGAGTCGGCGAGGCCCTTCAGCCACTGCGCGCCGTTGAAGCTGTCCTTGTCGGCCGTCAGGTCGGTCAGGACACCGTCGTTCGAGGCGAACGCCGCGGTCTGCGTGTTGCCGATCTCGATCACGTCCGGCGGCGCGCCACTCGCCAGCGCGGTGGTCAGCTTCTGCTGGATGCCGTCCCACTGCTGGATTTCGTACTTGACCTTGACGCCCGGGTGGGCGGCCTCGAACTCCTTGTTGAGCGCGTCGGTGAGCGTGGTCGGCGCGGAACCCGTCATCAGCCAGACCGTGACGTCGCCGGTGATCTGCGCGGGAGCACCGCTCGACGAAGCGGCGGTGTCCGTGCCGCTGGAACCCGCGCATCCGGCGGTCGCGAGGGTGACTGCGGCGGCGCCCGCCGCCAGCTTGAGCCAGCGTTTCACTCGTTGCCGTCCTTTCGATGCCCGGCCACCGTGGCCAGGCGCCCCAAATGGTGTAGACCAATGTTGGGGTTAGAGTGGTACGTACCACAGGCCCTGTCAAGGCGGTTGCCAAGACGTTGTAATTGCTCCAGGCACTCTGACACGGAGTAGTCGCACCGTTACCGGCCCCGGCGCGAAAGGTGGCGGAAGTCGTCCGAATAGGAGGGTGACCCGGACGTTTTTCACCGGCCCGGGCGGCTATTCCGGCACGCCGGAATAGCGCGGCACGGAGAAAGAAAGCCGCCCCGGAACAGGTCCCGGGGCGGCGGTCAGGCGAGCGTTGCGCCTGGTGGGGCCGGGTGCCGGCGGGCGCGGTGCGCGGCCATCCGCACCGGCGCGTTGACGACGCCGAAACCGCGGTAGCCACCGATGCGCTGGACCACCTCGAAGAACACGCGCGCGCCCGCGAGGGCGGTGTAGAAATGCAGGAACTCGCCGTGTTCGTCACGGTCGTGGAGCACGGAGTTCGCGCGCAACCGCGCGATCCGGGCGGCCGGCAGGTCGAGCCGGGCGGCGAGGTCGTCGTAGTAGTTGCCCGGGATCTCCAGCAGCGGCGCGCCGAGTTCGCGCATCGTCTCCGCCGCGGCGACGGCGTCCGCGCACGCAAAGGCGACGTGCTGCGGCTCGGGCACCGCGGGTGCCCACTCCCCGCGCCGGACCAGCGCGCTGTCCAGGGTCAGCCGGACGTCCCCGGCCGTCACCACCCGGCTGCGCACCAGCCCGAACGGCGCGGCGAACTCCACGACCGGGGACGGCGTCAGCCCGAGCACCGAGCGGTAGAACAGCGCCGCTTCGTCGAAGTGGTCGAACGGCTGGGTGAGGGCCACGTGATCGATTCCGAAGGCCCCGGCACCCACGGCCGTTTCGCCGGTCGGCTCGAAGTCGCCGCGCCAGTCGTCGTTGCCGCAGAGGAACAGCTCGGTGCCGTCCGGCGCGGCGACGGCGGCGAGGTCGGCCTCCCGCGGCCCGTGGGCCCGCGGCAGGACCGGCGCGAGCAGGACCTCGGCGCGGCGGGCCGACCGCGCGGGGTCGGCGCTCGCCAGCGCGACCGCGCCGATCGCGCCGCCGGTGTCCCCGCCCTCGTTGACCAGCACCCGGGCCTCGCCCTGCTCCCACAGCTCGACCGGCTTGCTGCGGTGCACCCCCGTGCGCGCGAAGCCGAGTGAAGCCAGCACCGCGCCGGTCCCGGCGCCTGGGCCGCTGACGACCTCGGCGAAGGCGTGGCCGGACAGGCGTGGCGCCTCCGGCAGGTCCAGCACGCCGAGGGACTCCTTCAGCGCGAGCAGCGAGCGCATCGCGTCCACCGCGGCCGGGCGCGGGTCGGACTGGCGGTAGACGTCGTTGAAGACCTCGAGCGACAGCGGGCCTTCGTAGCCGGTGGCGAGTACGTGCCCGGTGAACGCCGTCAGGTCGAACTCGCCCTGGCCGGGGAAGAGCCGGTGGTGGCGGCTCCACGGCAGGACGTCCATCGGGAGCCGCGGCGCGTCGGCCAGCTGGAGGAAGAAGACTTTCTCCCCCGGGATCGCGCGGATCGGCGCCGGCTCGTGGCCCTTCGAGAGGATGTGGAAGCTGTCGAGGCAGACGCCGAGCGCGGGGTGCGCGGCCCGGCGGACGATCCGCCACGCGTGCTCGTACCCGCTGACGTGCCGGCCCCAGGCCAGCGCCTCGTAGGCGATCCGCATGCCGCGTTCCGCGGCGCTCTCGGCGAGCGCGTGCAACTGCTCGGCGGCCAGCTCGTCGTCGTCGATCGCGTCCGGTGACACGGACGAGCAGACCAGCACGGTGTCCGCGCCCAGCTCGGCCATGACGTCGAACTTGTGCGCCGCGCGGCGCAGGTTGGCCCGATGCAGGGGCGGCGGCACGGCCTCGAAGTCGCGGAACGGCTGGTAGAGGTCGATCGTGAGGCCGAGGTCGTCGCAGCGCTTCCGGATTTCGGCCGGACCGCTCGGCGAGACGATCAGGTCGTTCTCGAACAGCTCGACACCGTCGAACCCGGCCGCGGCGGCCGCGGCGAGCTTGTCCTCCAGCGTCCCCGAGAGGCAGACGGTGGCGATCGCGGTACGCGGTTCAGGCAGCACGGGCGGCCCCTCCGTCCAGGGTGTCGAAGTGGCGGAGCATGCGCGCGGGGTCCGGTTCGACGCCGGTGAACAGCCGGAACGACTCGGCGGCCTGGAGCACGACCATGCCGCCGCCGTGCAGCACGCGGCAGCCGCGGGCGCGGGCGGCCTTGAGCAGGGCGGTCTCCAGCGGGCGGTAGACGATGTCGGCGACCCACAGCTCCGGGCGCAGCAGCTCGGCCGGGACCGGCGTGCCGGGGTGCGCGGCCATGCCGGTCGGGGTCGCGTGGACCAGGCCGTCGGCGTGGCGGACGGCGTCGAGGCCACCGGCGACGGCCCGGCCCGCGCCGAACCGCTCCCGCAGCGCGCCGGCGAGCTTGGCCGCCCGCTCGCCGTCCACGTCGTGGACGGTCAGGCGCCCGATGCCCGAGGAGAGCAGCGCGTGCGCGACCGCCGCACCCGCTCCCCCGGCGCCGAGCAGGACGACGGCCTCGCGCCGGACGTCCGGCAGGCCGCGGCGCAGGCTGCGGGCGAAGCCGGTCGCGTCGGTGTTGTGCCCGATCGCCCGGCCGCGGTCGAAGACCACGGTGTTCACCGCGCCGAGCGCCTCGGCCTCGGGCGAGAGCTCGTCGAGGTGCGGGAGCACGGCCTGCTTGGCCGGGTGGGTGACGTTGAGGCCGTCGAACCCGGCGAGCCGGGCGGCGTCCAGGACGTCGGCGACCGGGCGGCGCAGGACGTCGAGGTCCAGGAGGCGGTAGACGTAGCGCAGGCCGAGCTCGTCGGCCTCGCGCTCGTGCAGGGCCGGGCTGGCGGACGGCCCGATGCCCGTGCCGACGAGCCCGATCAGGTAGCTGGTCACGCGGCGCCCCTCCGGATTAATGTACGAACTAGTGAGTTCACACTAGCGCGACGTCCGCCCGTCCGGAAGTCCTCGACTAGAGTGAGGTGTCGACCAGCAGCGGAGGGAGCCCGGTGGCCGCACCATCGTCCGAGGCCGAACGGCAGCGCGACAAGGAACGCACGCGCGCCGACATCCTCGAGGTGGCCACGCGGGAGTTCGCGGACAAGGGCTACACCGGCGCCCGCGTCGACGAGATCGCCGCCCGCACCAGCACGACCAAGCGGATGATCTACTACTACTTCGGCGGCAAGGAACAGCTCTACCTCGCGGTGCTGGAGCGGTCGTACTCCGCGATCCGCACCCTCGAGGCGCAGCTCGACGTCGAGCACCTCGAGCCGGAGGAAGCGCTGCGGGAGCTGGCCGCGCTGACGTTCGACCACCACGAGGCCAACCCGGACTTCATCCGCCTGGTCAGCATCGAGAACATCCACCACGCGGAGCACCTCAAGCAGTCGGCGATCCTGGCCGGCCTGGCCGACCCGGCTTTGGGCGGGCTGACCCGCATCCTCCAGCGCGGCCGCGAAGCCGGCCGCTTCCGCGAAGACGCGGACCCGCTGGACATCCACATGCTGATCAGCTCGTTCTGCGTGTTCCGACTGGCGAACCGCCACACGTTCCAAGCGATCTTCAGCCGCGACATGCTGGACCCGGCGCGACGCGAGCACTACCGCGCCATGCTGAGCGACTTGGTGATCGGCTACCTGACCGCTCGCTAGCCCCCGCCCAAAAGGATCTCTTGACTCTGAGGGCACCTTCTCGCACTCTGTATTAACTAACCAGATCGTACATTAGCAACCCGCTTCCCCGCCGACTCTGAGCAACGAAGCACGGACGTCAGGAGCACCCCCGTGACCGCATCGATGCCCCGCAAGGCGGCGCTGGCCGCCTGGATCGGCAGTGCGCTCGAGTACTACGACTTCTTCATCTACGGCACCGCCGCCGCGCTGGTGTTCAACAAGGTCTTCTTCCCCGCCTCCTCCCCCGCGACCGGCACGCTGCTCGCCCTGGCCACCTTCGGCGTCGGGTACGCCGCCCGGCCGGTCGGCGCGTTCGTCCTCGGCCACGTCGGCGACCGCTTCGGCCGCAAGCGGGTCCTCGTCTTCACCCTGCTCCTGATGGGCTTCTCGACGTTCGCCGTCGGCTGCCTGCCCACCTACGCGACCGTCGGCGTGCTCGCGCCGATCCTGCTGGTCGTTCTCCGCCTGCTGCAAGGACTTTCCGCCGCCGGCGAGCAGGCGGGCGCGAACTCGATGTCGCTGGAACACGCGCCCGAACGCCGTCGCGCGTACTTCACCAGCTTCACCCTGAGCGGCACGCAGGCCGGGCAGATCCTGGCCACCGCGGTCTTCCTGCCGGTCGCCGCGCTCCCCCAGGCCGACCTGCTGACGTGGGGCTGGCGGATCCCGTTCTGGTGCAGCGCGGCCGTCGTGGTCGTCGGCTTCGTCATCCGCCGCAAGCTCGACGAGACCCCGGTCTTCGCCGGCACGGAGGTCGCGAAACTGCCGGTCGCGGTGCTCTTCCGGAACCACTGGGCCGACGTCCTGCGCGTGGTCTTCGCCGCGACGATCGCCTCGGTCAGCACCATCTTCACCGTCTTCGCACTCAGCTACGCGGTCAACACGATCGGACTGGCCCGGACCCCGATGCTGTGGGTGGGCGTGCTCGCGAACGTCGTGGCCCTGGCGGCGATCCCGCTGCTGGCCGGGCTCGCCGACCGGGTCGGCCGCAAGCCGGTGTTCATCACCGGCTGCCTCGCCTGCGGCGTGCTGATCTTCCCGTACCTGTGGTCGATCTCGATCGGCTCGTACGCGCTGCTGTTCGTGCTCGGCATCGTGCTCTTCGGCGTCGCGTACTCCGGCGTCAACGGCGTCTGGCCGTCGCTGTACGGCGAGATGTTCTCGGCGCGCGTCCGCCTGTCCGGCATGGCGATCGGCACCCAGATCGGCTTCGCCGTCGCGGGTTTCGCCCCGAGCGTGGTGGCGGCGATCGGCACCGGCAAGTCCGACTGGCTGGGCGTCTCCCTCTTCACCGCGGCGGTCTGCGTGGTGGCCGCGATCGCCGCGGCGACGGCCCGCGAGACCTACCGGGTGCCGACCGCGGAACTCGGGGGCAAGAGCCCGGCCAACACCCCGAAGTCCACTATGGTCACTTCCACTGTGGACGGTTAGCCGGCACGAGCCCGAGCATCGTCACCACGATGCCGACGGTCAGCAGGGTGACGCCCAGGCCCACCTCCGGTCCGGCTTCGAAGTACCGGAGGAGCCTGGACGCGCCCAGCCCGAAGCCGGTGACCACCAGGACCGGCCCGAGCACCAGCGCCACCCGGCCGGTCCCCGTCACCCGGACGACCTTCGCAAACACCGGCGGCTCGTCCTCGCGCGCCGGCCGGGTGTCCGTGTAGCCCGTGGTGATCGGCCCGAACGTCACCCGGTCACCGTCGCGCAGCAGCCGGGCCTGCCGCGGTGCCAGCGCCTCGCCGTTGACCAGGGTGCCGGTGCGCGAACCCGCGTCGGACACCCAGGTGCCGCGCGCGTCGCACCGGATCCAGGCGTGCCGCGGGCTCACCCGGTCCGAATACAGCCTCAGGTGCGCCTCCGGCCCGCGGCCGACCAGCCACGTGCCGCGGCGCACCGCTAACCTCGCCACGGCGCCGTCGAGCGTCTCGATCGTCGCCGTCTCCCGCTGGCCCATCGCCCCTCCCACCGCTTCCCGACTCCGGTCAGAGCCGGGAAGCGGCCGGAAGATACGCCGGTGTCAGGGTTTGGGCGCGGGCTTCGGGGACTTCACCCGCTCCAGCAGCAGCTGGGCGACGTCGCGGACGTCGACGTTCTCCGCCTTCTGCTCGCTCTGGCGCTGGACCAGGCCGTCGGTGAGCATGGAGCGGCAGAAGGGGCAGCCCGTCACGATCGTCTCGGCGTCGGTCGCGATGGCCTCGTCGACGCGCTCCAGGTTGATGCGCTTGCCGATCTGCTCCTCCATCCACATCCGCGCGCCGCCGGCGCCGCAGCAGAGGGCCCGGTCCGCGTGGCGCGGCATCTCCTCCAGGGTCGCGCCCGTGGCGCCGACCAGCTCACGCGGCGGCGTGTAGACCTTGTTGTGCCGCCCGAGGTAACACGGGTCGTGGTAGGTCACCTTCGGGCCGTCGTCGACCGCCTTGACCGGCGTCAGCTGCCCGCCGCGCACCAGCCGGTTGAGCAGCTGCGTGTGGTGGACGACCTCGTAGTGCCCGTCCAGGTCCGGGTACTCGCGGTTGAGCGTGTTGAGGCAGTGCGGGCAGGTCGTGACGATCTTGCGCAGCCGCTCCTCACGGCCCTCGAACACCGCGTTGAGCGTCTCCGCGGTCTGCTGCGCCATCATCTGGAAGAGGAACTCGTTGCCCGCGCGCCGCGCCGGGTCGCCGGTGCAGGACTCCTCCTTGCCGAGCACGACGTACTTCACGCCGGCGATGTGCAGCAGCTCCGCCGTGGCGCGCACGGTCTTGCGGGCGTTGTCGTCGAACGCGCCCGCGCAGCCGACCCAGTAGACGTACTCGACGTCCTCGGCCAGCTCGCCGTCGAACACCGGGACGTCGAACCCGATGTCCTTCGTCCAGGCGAGGCGTTCCGCGTTGTTCTGGCCCCACGGGTTGCCCTTGGTCTCCAGGTTCTTGAACAGCCCGCCCAGCTCGGTCGGGAACGCCGACTCGATCATCACCTGGTAGCGGCGCATGTCGACGATGTGGTCGACGTGCTCGATGTCCACCGGGCACTGTTCGACGCACGCGCCGCACGTGGTGCACGACCAGAGGACGTCCGGGTCGATGACGCCGTTGTCGGCCTCCGTGCCGACGAGCGGGCGCGCGCCCTCGTGCTCCTCACCGCTGAGGATGTAGGGCGCCTCCTCGAACATGTTGTCGCGCAGGCTCATGATGAGCAGCTTGGGGGACAACGGCTTCCCGGTGTTCCACGCGGGACACTGCGACTGGCAGCGGCCGCACTCGGTGCACGTCGAGAAGTCGAGCAGGCCCTTCCACGTGAAGTCGCCGATCTTGCCGCGGCCGAACGTGTCGTCCTCGCCCGGGTCCTCGAAGTCGATCGGCTTGCCGGCGGACTCCATCGGCAGCAGCGGGCCGAGCGCGTCCGGCAGCCGCTTCGCCGAGACGTTGATCGGCGCCACGAAGATGTGCAGGTGCTTGGAGTAGAGCACGATGGACAGGAACACCAGCATGACGCCGATGTGCAGCAGCAGGCCGACCGTCTCGAGCACCTCGGTCGTCGAGTGCCCGAGCGGCTCGAGGAGGTTCCCGACGCCGAGGGAGACGTAGGCGCCCGAGTCGTACGGGAAGTTGCCCGACGCCGAAGACGCGCCGCGGAAGAAGAACATCGTCCAGACGACGTTGAAGATCATGATCAGGATCAGCCACGCGCCGCCGGTGTGCGAACCGTAGAAGCGCGACGCCCGGTCCTTGCGTTCGGGCGCCTGCCGGATCCGGATCACCGCGAACACGCCCAGCGAGACGGCCACCATGACGGCGATGAAGTCCTGCAGGAAGCCGAGCACCGCCCAGTGGCCGATCCACGGGATGGCGAACCGCTCGTCGAACAGCGCGCCGTACGCCTCGAGGTAGACCGAGGCGAGGATGACGAAGCCCCAGAACGTGAAGAGGTGCGCCAGGCCGGGCACGGACCACTTCAGCAGCTTGCGCTGGCCGAACACCTCGCGCACCTGCGCGAACACGCGGGCGCCCAGGTCGTCGGAGCGTTTGGTGTCGGGCTGGCCCGCCTTGATCAGGTGGTACAGGAACACGACCCGGCGCCCGGCGACGGCGAGGCCGACGACGGTCATGAGCAGGCCGAGGATGAGGCGAACGAGCACGAGTCCTCCGTGACGTGCTTGAGGGGAAGGCTCAGTGCGAGCCGGTGTAGTAGCGGCACGCCTTGCACGCGTACCGCATCTTCGCGACCCGCCAGTGTTTCCGGTACAGATCGAGGTCGGGCGACCGGCGGACGCCGAGGCGCTGGTAGCGCCCGGGACGGCGGCGGCCGGTTTCGTACTGCTCGGTCGCGCGGCCGAGGTGGGCGCGCCGCAGCACGCACCCCCGCGTCCGGCAGCGGCCGAGCGCGCTGCGGCAGAACCGGTGCAGCAGCACCAGGTCCGGGGCGGGCCCGTCCCCGGCGATCTGCTCGACCACGCCGTACCCGGGGTGGTCACCCGGTCCGGTCAGCCGCACCGGCAGCCCGCAGTACACGCATTTGAGGGTGCAGGTGAGGCAGCCGGTGATGTGCCTGAGCCGCGGGTCGCGCCGGTCTTCGGAGGCTGTTCCTCTGACGCGCGACGCCATGGGGCCTCCTCCGGCGACTGTGAGCGGCTGTGATCGGCACCACTTCGTTCTACTGGAGAGTAATGACGGGGTCACTTCACGCGACAGGACCGAACGGTCTAGTTGCAGTGCGCCACATGGCGTAATTTTCGAGGCAAGGCACGCCTAACTGTCCGCCCTCCGAACGCGTGTGAGTCGCAAATCGTACGTTCGGCCCTGCTGCACCGAGCGTGTCCCCCGCCACAATCCAGGGCATGACCTACCACCCGGTCCCCTACCGGCCCGCCCGCCTGCCCGCCGCCGAAGCCACGTCGAACGTCGCCGAACTCCGGCAGCGGATGGAGCAGCGCCGCTCGGTCCGGATGTTCTCCCCCGACCCCGTCCCCGAACGCGCGGTGCTCGACGCGATCGCCGTGGCGTCCACCGCCCCCAGTGGCGCGCACCAGCAGCCCTGGACGTTCGTCCTCGTCTCCGATCCCGCGGTGCGCCGCCGGATCCGGGAAGCCGCCGAAGCCGAGGAACAGATCTCCTACGACGGCCGGCTCGGCGACGAGTGGCTCGAAGCCCTGCGACCGCTGGGCACCGACGCCGTGAAGCCGCACCTGACGGACGCGCCGTACCTGATCGTCGTGTTCCAGCAACGCTTCACCCTCGACGACGACGGCGGCGTCCACAAGCACTACTACGTCGACGAGTCGGTGGGCATCGCGGTCGGCATGCTGCTGACGGCGTTGCAGGTGGCCGGCCTCGCGGCGCTCACGCACACGCCGTCGCCGATGCGCTTCCTGGGCGAGCTGCTGGGCCGTCCCCGCAACGAACGGGCGTTCGCGGTGATCCCGGTCGGCTACCCGGCCGACGACTGCGTGGTCCCGGACCTGCGGCGCAAGTCCCTGGAGGAGGTGCTGGTCCGGATCTGAGGGCTCACTGCTCCCGCCCGCTCGGGAACCCTTTCTGCCAGGGCATGACCGCGAGGCGTGGATGGCGGATCCGGGACGCTGAGCGTCCCGGATCCTCCAACGACGAGCAGTGATGTCCTCTGCCGTGACGCAACCGGCCGTCCTCATGGTGGCCTCGAAGACTTGGCCTCGCCTCAGCCACACCGGCAGCCTCACGAACCACGACCCGCCTCGGCGGGATCAGCAGGCGGGCAGGTCGCCCGGCAGCTGCGCGAACACCGGACCGGATCCGTAGTCCGCGCCGTGCTCCCGCCACCACTGGGCCTCTTCGCGGGACTCCACGCCCGCCACCGACACCTTCGCGCCCGCCAGGTGGGCCACTTCGGTCAGCGCGGCCAGCGAGCGCACGACGAGCGGGTGGCTCCGGCGTGACACCAGCGTCCCGGCGATCCGGACCGTGCGGATCGGCAGGTCCGCGAGGAACGTGACGTCGCCCGCCGCGCCGAAGTCGTGGATCTCCGCCGGGATGCCGATCTCCGCCAGCACCTTCAGGCTGTCGACCGCGTCGCCCGGTTCGGCGAGCAGGCTCTCCGCCGGGAAGGCGGGACGGAGGCGCTCCGGGGGCATGCCCGTGTCGTCCAGCACGCGGCGGATCTCGCCGACCAGGTCGGGGTCCGCGGCCTGGTGCGGGCCGAGCTCGACCACCAGCGGCACCTCGACGCCCGCCGCGGTCAGGCGCTCGGCCGCCGTGCGCAGGAGCCAGGTGCCCAGCGGCAGCGCCAGCCCGGTCTCGCCGGCCAGCCGGACGCACGTCTCGTGCGGTAGCACCCCTTCGACCGGGTGGGTCCAGCGCAGCCGCGCCTCGATCGCGGCCGGCTCGCCGTCGGCCAGGTCGGCCAGCACCCGGTAGCCGATCTCGACCTCGCCGTTCTCCCACGCGCCCGCCATCGACGCGGCGAGGCCGAACTCGTGGCGATCGCGGCGATCGTGCTCCCGGTCGTACAGGCCCCACTGGTTGCCGGCCCGCCGGGCGCGGCGCAGGGTCAGGTCCGACGCGCGGAGCAGCTCGGACGGCGCGATCTCGCGCGGCGGCCGGTGCACGACGCCGACGCTGGCCGAGACGGCGACGCCGTGCCGGCCGTCGACGTACTCCGGTTCGGCGAGCTCGTGGTTGATCCGGCGGACCAGCGTCCCGACGTCCGGGGTGTCCTCGCCGTTCTGCACGACCACGCCGAACTCGTCGGCGCCGATCCGCGCGATGAGCACCTTCTCGTCCTCGAACACCATTTCCAGCTTCCGCGCGACGCCGCGCAGGAGCTTGTCGCCGGGGTCCTGGCCGAGCCCGCCGGTGATCAGCGAGAAACCGTCGAGGTCGAGGTGGAACAGCGTGATGCCGCGGTCCTGGTCGGCTTCCCGCAGCGCGTTTTCCAGGCGGGTGCTGAAGAACTGCCGGTTGGGCAGCCCGGTCAGGACGTCGTGCAGGGCCTGGTGGCTCAGCCGCCGCTGCAGCAGGGACACCTCGGTGTCGTCGTCGACCAGGGTGATCAGCTGCTGGGCCTCGCCGGTGGAGTCGCGGACGACCGAGGCCACGAACGTGGCCCACATCGGCTCGCCGTCCCGGCCGACCAGCCGGCGGCCCGCGCGCAGCTTGTGCAGCCGGCCGGACAGCAGGTCCGCGTAGCCCTCCCGCAGCACGTCGACGTCCTCCGGGTGGACGAAGTCGAACAGGGTCCGCGTCGCGATCTCGGCCGGGGTGCGGTTGAGCGTCTTGGCGAGCGCCGCGTTGGCGCGCAGCACCCGGCCGTCCAGCTCGGTGACCGCGACCCCGCTGGCCGAGCCGGCGAAGACCTCTTCGAACTGCGCACGCGTGATGACCTGCTTGCGCCGGGTTTCCTGCTCCACCTTGAGCAACGCGCGGCTCAGACCTTCCTGCCGTTTCTGGATGTCTTCCCGCAGCGATTCGCTGTAGCCGGAGCTCAGGGCGCCGAGCACCAGCACAACGCGTTCGGCGAGCTGGTCGACCCCGCGCAGCTCCGGCTCGCGCAGCAGGCCCTTGCCCAGGACCTCCATGGTGCGGCGCAGGCTTTCCGGCCCGACGCAGCGCAGCTCGACCAGGCGCCCGCCGGCGGCCGCTGCCTCCTCGGTACCCGGCGGGTCGCTCGCGACCGCTTCGAAGAGCCAGCCGGTGAGGATCGTCAGCTCGCCTTCGATCTCGTCGGGCGTGTGCGGCAGGTAGGCGGTCGTGCTGACCAGGTAGCCCCACTTGCGCGCGAGGGTGCGGAGCCGTCGCGCCGCTCGTTCGGCGGACGGCTTCGCCCGCGGCGCGCCGCGGCGGGGATGGGGAGCAGTCACTTCAGCCTGTCCAAGGGTCTAGTGCGCACTCCGGCTCGGGTAACCGACATATCTTGGCGCGAAATGGTGTCACGCGCACTGATCGGTGTTCATCCAATCGAGTGATAACCCTGAGCAGTTATCCCCATGCGGTCCTGCAGCCACGACCGGGTGGCGTCCCGGTACAGCCCCGCGTTTTCGTGCAGCGCAACGGAATGACCCGCGCCCGGCAGGACGAACATCGACAGGTTCGACGGATCCCGGTAATACGGCGCCTCCTGCGCCCGCAGCGTCGCCGCGCTCGAACAGTCGCGCAGGGCGAGCAGGCCGCAGAAAAGGACGTCCTTTTCCCCGACGACCTGGAAAACCGGGACGGTTATTCCCCACGTCGCCGGCAGCACGATGCCGAACAAGGCCACCGTGCCCATCCCGGGCACCGAGACCTGGTCCTTCGTGGCTTCGTCGGCCGCGATCACGGCCGGATCGGCGTCACCGGCGGCGTAGAACAGCCCGGCACGCGCGCCCGGCCGCGTCGTGAAGTACAGCGGGTCGCTGCCCAGGTGCGAGAGCTGGCCGTCCAGCAACGCCGGTTGCAGGCCGAGCGCCGCGCCCAATGCCAGCACGGGCAGCGCGGGCAGGTGCGTGATGCCGGTCAGGATCACGCCGTCGACGTCGTGGTAGGTGCCCGCCTCCACGGCGACCACCCCGGACCCGACCGAATGGCCGACGATGACGACCTTCGTGAACGACGTCCCCCCGGCGCGCCCGGCCCGCAGGTGGCCGATCACCTCGTGCAGCGCCTCGGCTTCGGCCTGCACCGACAGCGGCAGGCTGAGCGGGCGGCTGCTGCCGCCGGCACCGAGCTGGTCCGCGGCGAACGTCGCGTACCCGTGCGAGGCCATGTCCCGCTGGTAGGAGTAGCGCTCCGGCTGGTACGGCAGGTCCCAGTACGCGCTGTTGTACGTGCCGCCGTGCACCAGCAGCTGGACGCTGTCCGGCACGGCGCCGGCGGGCAGGCACAGCCGGCCGTGCACCGTCGCCGGCGCGCCCGGCACGAGCGGCGGCAGCCCCGGGCCGGTGACCGGCAGATCCGTGTCGGCGCAGGAGATCGCGGCCGCTTCGGCGGGCACCGCGGCGGTCAGGGACCCGAGCAGGACGGCGCAGGCGAACAACGCCGACGTCAGCTTGACCGGTAGTCTCACGCCGTTCTTCCCTCCGGACGGGTGACGAGCTGAGGACCCCGGAACACTACAGCAGGTAGCCGATCGGGCACCGTCAGGTCCGCCGCGGCACGAGCGTCATCGGCAGCCGGTTCGGCTGCATCGTGGCCTTGAGCTGCGCGTGGACCTTCTTGCCCGGCGCCGGGACCAGCCGCCAGCGGGCGCCGATGGTCGCGGCGACGATGCCGATCTCGGTCGGCGCGAACACGTGCCCCGGGCACAGCCGGGGTCCGGCGCCGAACGGGATGTAGGCGCCCTTCGGCAGTTCCGCGGTGCGCCCGGGCGCCCACCGGTCCGGGTCGAACCGGCCGGGATCGGGGAACCAGCGCGGATCCCGGTGCAGCGTGTGCTGGCTGACGGCGACCTCGCTGCCGGCGGCGATCCGGACGCCGCCGAGTTCGACGTCTTCGCGGGCCCGGCGCATGAGGATGAGCGGCGGGGTGCGGCGGACGATCTCGTTGACGATCTGGTGCGTGTAACCGAGTTGCGGCAGGTCCTCGAACCGTGCCGGACGGCCGCCGAGGACGTCGTCGACCTCCGCGTGGAACCGCCGCTCGACGTCCGGGTGCTGTCCGAGCTCGTGGAAGAACCAGGCCAGGGCCACGGCCGTCGTCTCGGCGCCGGTGGTCAGGATGGTGATGACCTCGTCGTGCACCTGCCGGTCGGACATGCCTTCGCCGGTGTCCTCGTCCCGGACCGCCAGCAAAGTCGACAGCAGGTCGCCGTGGTCGGCGCCGTCCTTCCGCGCGGCGACGACGGTTTCGCCGATCACGTCGCGCAGCCGGGCCGCGGCGGCGTCGAACCGGCGGTTCGCCGGGATCGGCAGCCGTTCCACGAACTTCGGCGAGAACGCCCGGACCAGCACGTACTTGAGCATGACCGGGATCGAGCGGCGGATCTCGGCGAGCACGTCTTCGCCGAGGGCGGTGGAGAACAGCGTCTGGCCGGCGATGGTGAGCACCAGGTCCTGCATGCGCTGGTCGAATTCGACGACTTCGCCGGGCTGCCACGAATTCGCCAGCTGGTCGGCCAGCGCGGTCATCGTGTTCTCGGCGTAGCCCTCGATCCGGGCCCGGCCGAAGGCGGGCATGACCATGCGCCGCTGACGGCGGTTGAGCTCGCCGTTCGACGTGGCCAGGCCGTCGCCGAACAGCGGGCGCATCTTGTCGAAGACCAGGCCCTTGTCGAACTTGTCGGCGTCGGTGGCCAGCACCCGCCACGCCAGCTCCGGGGTGGTGACGACGTGCACCGGCAGCGGGCCGAGGCGAAGGGTGACGACATCGCCGTACGCGGGCAGGGAACCGAAGAGCTTCAGCGGGTCGCGGAGCAGGGAGACCGTGTGCCCGAGCACCGGCCAGCGACCGGGGACGGCGCGCGGCTCGTTCGTCACCGGCCACACCCTAGGACCGGCAGGGAGAACCGCGGCAGTCCCGCCACACGAACGGATGAGCGGGGCTACACTCCGCCACGCCGCAGGGGTTCACGAGGGTGGGAGGTCGCATGACCGGGGAACTGGGCTGGGTACCGCCGGAGGTCGACACCACGGTGCCGAACCCGGCGCGGGTGTACGACTTCTGGCTCGACGGCGACCACAACTTCGCCGCGGACCGGGAACTCGGGGAGAAGATCCTCGAGATCATGCCGGGCATCCGCGACGCGGCCCGGCTCAACCGCGCGTTCCTGCGCCGCGCCGCGCGGTACATGGTCGACGCGGGGATCCGGCAGTTCCTCGACGTCGGCGCGGGCATCCCGACCGTGGGGAACCTGCACGAGATCGTCCAGCAGGCCGACCCGACCTGCCGCGTGGTCTACGTCGACCGCGAGTCGGTCGCGGTGGCGCACAGCGAACTGCTCCTGCAGGACAACGACCGCTGCGCGGTGCTGCAGGCGGACCTGCGCGACGTCGACGAGATCTTCGCGGGAGCGGGCAAGCTGCTCGACCCCGACCAGCCGACGGGCGTGTTCATGTTGCTGCTGCTGCACTTCGTGCCCGACTCGTGGGACCCGGCCGGCATCCTCGCCCGCTACCGCGAGCGGCTGGCCCCGGGCAGTTTCCTGGCGCTGACGCACGTCGCGGCGGACACCGAGTCGACCGGCCTCGACGAGGCGATCGAGGTCTACACGAACCGCCAGAACCAGCAGAACCAGCCGTTCCCCCGCACGCACGACCAGGTGCTGCGTTTCTTCGACGGCTTCGAACTGGTCGAGCCGGGGCTGGTCGGGTGCGCGATGTGGAACCCCGAGGGCGCCGGCGACATGTCCGAGGACCCGGCGATCAACACCCTCCCGTACGCGGGTGTCGGCCGGAAACACCACTGAGCCTGAAAATCTCGATTTCCGAATATCGAAGGTCGCCCGGAATCGTCGAATCGTTTCGACGGCAGCCGCGGAAAATTCGTGTCGCCGGTGCGGATAGTGACGACGATTGCGGCGATGTCCCACGGGCGAGAATCCCTGGACGCGCTCCCACACAATCGTGACATTGGCCAAAACCGGGCCTTGAGCTGGCGAAAGATCCGCTATCAGGGACGTTCGACAATTTCGACGCAAGGCCGCCGTTGAATGCGAATCAAATTATTGGCAGACTGATAACAGTGCTTGTGTTCCAGGCTGAAGTCCCTTATCTTCTTGCCATCGTCGATGCGCTTCGACTCGCACATCCCTACCGCCTTGCCCTCAGGAGGCCGCCCGTGGTCACGATCAACGACGTCGCCAATGCCGCGGGGGTGGCCCCCAGCACGGTGTCGTACGTGATCAGCGGCAAGCGCTCGATCTCGCCGAAGACGCGGCGGCTGGTCGAGGAGAGTATCCGCAAGCTCGGGTACCACCCGCACGCGGGGGCCCGGGCGCTGGCGAGCAGCCGGACGAACGTGCTCGCCCTGGTCGTCCCGCTGCGCACCGACCTCAACGTCGCCGTGGTGATGGAGTTCGTCGCCGCGGCGGTCACCGCGGCCCGCGCGCACGACCAGGACCTGTTGCTGCTGACCAAGGACGAAGGCCCCGCCGCGCTGCAGCGGGTGGCGTCCTCGGCCATCGCCGACGCGCTGATGGTGATGGACGTCGAGGCCGCCGACCCGCGCGTCCCGATGCTCATCGCGCTCGACCTGCCGGTGGTGCTCATCGGCGTACCCGACCACCCGGCCGGGCTGAGCTGCGTCGACCTGGACTTCACCGCCGCCGGCGCGGCGTGCGTCGCGCACCTGGCCGACCTCGGCCACCGCTCGATCGCGCTGATCGGCCCCTCCCCCGCGGTGTACCGGCGCGGAACCAGTTACGCGACGAGGTTCCTGCGC
>NZ_JBICSQ010000124.1:0-17462 GCF_043197175.1 Amycolatopsis sp. NPDC049252 | reverse complement strand
TGGCCGCGCCGCTGGCCGCCGCGCTCGCCGAGCACCGGCTGGTCCCCGCGGCGCTCGTCGCCACGCACGGCCACCCCGACCACGTGGCTTCGGCCGCTTCGCTGCCGGCCGGCCCGCTGCACCTGCACCCCGCGGACGCCTCGCTGTACGACGGCGAGAGTGTGCCGCTGGAAGAGGGCACGCAGCGCTTCGCCGGCCTCGACGTCGACGTCCGGCACGCGCCGGGGCACACCCCGGGTTCGGTGGTGTTGTCGATCACGTCGGCCGAAGGCGGGCGGATCGCGCTGACCGGCGACACGCTGTTCGCGGGTTCGGTCGGCCGCGGCGACGTCACGGCGTCGCTGCGCGACCTGCTGGCGGGTTTCCCGGACGACACGGTGGTGCTGCCGGGCCACGGCCCGGCGACGACGATCGGCCGGGAACGCGCGGGCAACCCGTTCCTCGCCGGGACGGGGGCGTGAGCATGGAGCAGGAGTCGAAGGAGCGGCTGCCGCTGTTCGACGAGGACGCGCGCGGCCGCCGCCGTCGTGGCATCTCCGGGCTGATCGGCGTGCTGATCGTCGCCGCCGCGTTCGGCGGGGTCGCCGGCCTGATCGGCGGCACGGTGACCGGCCTGGTCGTCGCCGTCGTGATCGCCCTGCCGCTGGTCTACGTGATGGCGGTCAGCATCCGGCGCCGCGTCTGGCTCGAGGGCTCGACGCTGATCGTGCGCACGTGGGGGCTGCGCCACGTCGACCTCGTCACCGCGACCCGGCTGGACCTCGTGGTCGGCGACGTCCGCGGCAGCCGCACGGTGAGCCTGCTGGTCAACGCGGGCAACCGGCGGAAGGTGGCGAAGGTCGACCTCGCGGTGTTCTCCGGCACCGGCGGGCGCGAGCTGGGCATCCTGCAGCTGCGGAAGCTGGCCAACGCGCTGATGAACAACACCGAGGCGAACGGCCTGGTCTTCGGGGAGCTGCTGGTGGCGGAGCTGAAGGCGGAGGCGCGCGGCACCGGCGTCGCCGAGCGCCCGCTCTACCGGCTGGCTTCGGTGGCGCCGTCGGGCAAGTACGTGCAGCGGTTCACGATGGAGGCCGTCAGCCGGTTCGTGGCGACTCTCGACTGAGCTCCTCGTCCGGGTCGCGCAGCTGCTCGAGCTGGTAGACGAGCTCCGGGACCTCCTGCGCGACGTAGGCGGTGAGGCGCTCGACCTGGTGCAGCGTCGCCCGGACGTCGTCGAGGGCCGCGGCGATGCGCGGGAGCGACTCGACGGCCTGGACGGTGGCCGTGACCAGCCGCAGCGCGCCGCGCACGACCTGACGCGGGCCGATGAGCACGAACATGGCGCCTCCCCGGATCGGCTGCCGTCTTCCTACCGCGTGTGGCGGCGCGCGGCACGGCGGGGTTCGCCGGTGTTACGGGTGTGACGGAACGGCTTTCGTGGTGCTGCTGAGGTACCCGGCGGGCTCGCGGGAGGCGATGAGCGCGGCGAGGACCGTCGTCACCGGGACGGCCGCCACGATGCCGACGCTGCCGGCCAGCGTCCGGATGATCTCCTGGGCGATCTCCTCGCTGCCGAGCAGCGCGCCCAGCCCGACGCCGGAGATCGACGAGTAGAGCAGCACGGGCAGCGCGGCCCCGGCGTAGGCCATCACGAGCGTGTTCACCGCCGAACCGACGTGGTCGCGGCCGATCCGCAGGCCCGAGCGGTACAGCTCCCGCCAGCTCAGGTCCGGGTTGGCGCGGCGCAGCTCCCAGACGGCGCTGGTCTGGGTGACCGTGACGTCGTCGAGCACACCCAGCGCGCCGATCACGACGCCGGCGAGCAGCAGCCCGCGCGCGTCGATCCCGTGGCCGAGCGAGCCGATCAGCGTGGACGTGCTGTCGTCGAGCCCGGTCAGCGACGCGGCGGCCGAGAAGATCGCCGAGAGCACGCCGATCAACGCGAGGCTGACGAGCGTGCCGAGCACGGCGGCGGACGTTCTCGCCGTCAGCCCGTGGGTCAGGTACAACGCGATGAACATGATCGCGCCCGCCCCGGCGATCGCCACGACCAGCGGGTTTTCGCCGGCGAGGATGGCCGGCAGGATGAACAGCGCGATCACCGCGAAGGACAGGCCGAGCGCGATCAGCGCGGCGAGGCCCTGCCAGCGGCCGAGGACCAGCACGGCGACGGCGAAGAGCGCGGCCAGCACGAGCAGCGGCGTGCCGCGCTGGAAGTCGACCAGCTGGAAGCTCTGCGGGTCACCCGCGTTGCCGCCGTTGTAGGCGAGCACGACGGCGTCCCCCGCGGCGAAGCGCGGGGTGCTGGGCTCGATCGGCACGGTGAGGCGGAGCGGCTTTCCGGTGGCCGGGCCGTCGGTCATCGACAGGTCGACGGTCAGGCACGGCTTGGCGTTCGGGTCGGTCTGGTCGCCGACCTGGACCTGCCCCTGCGCGAGGCACGGCCCGGTGGCGGTGGCGGAGATCGACGCGTGCACGGGGGTGCCCTGCGGCACGACGCTCGTCGGCGACGCCTTGCCCCACGGGTACAGCACGACCATCGCGACCACGGTGGCCAGCGCCAGCGGTGCCAGCATCCAGATGAGCAGCAGCCGGACGCGGCGGGAGGCCGGGGCGGCCGGGCCGTGCCCGTGCCCGTGACCATGGCCGGTTTCGGGGGCTGGGGCGGGTTCCTGGGGTTTCGCGGCCGCCTTCGCGCGGCCGTCGGCGGCTCGCTGGGGTCCGGTGTCGCCGCGCCGGGCGGCCCGTTGCGGCCCGGTGTCACCCGGCTTCCCGGCGGCGCGCTGCGGTCCGGTGTCGCCCGGAATCCGCTGGGCGCCGGTGTCGGTCGGTTTGCCGGTTGCGCGTTGGGGTCCGGTGTCGCCGCGTTTGCCGGGGACGCGCTGGGTCGCGGTGTCGGCGGGGACACGCTGGGCGCCGGTGTCGGTCGGTTTGCCGGCCGCGCGCTGCGGTCCGGTGTCGCCGCGTTTGCCGGGAATCCGCCGCGCGCCGGTGTCGCCGGCTTTGCCCGGAATCCGTTGCGCCCCGGTGGTGCTGGGCGTTCCCGGCACCTGTTGCGATCCCGTGTCGGTCAGCTTTCCGGTGGTGCGCTGCGGTCCCGTGTCGCCGCGTTTGCGGGGGACCCGCTGGGCGCCGGTGTCACCCGGAATCCGTTGTGCGCCGGTGTCACCCGGGTTCCCGGGGACTCGCTGTGGTCCGGTGTCCGCGCGGCGCCGGGTTCCCGCGGGAGTGCCTTCCGGCGGTGTCCGGCGGGCCGGTTTCCGGGGCGTACCCGGCGTTCCGCGGGTGGGCGAAGCCTCGTCGGTGACCCGGCGGATCGGGCCGGTTTCGTCGTCGAGGTCGGGGCGGTCCACCCGCACATCCTGACAGCGCGATCCCTCGCCCCGCGCAACGGGCCGCGGTGCCGCCCGGTTCCTCCCGTGTCGTCCGTCCACGTACGCGTGTCGTCCATCCGGGTGCGCGAGTTCGCCGGTCCGGTACCGGATGCGGATGGACGACACGCGTACTCAGGCGGACGACACGCGTACCTGGATGGACGACACGGTGTCAGCCGTGGGTGTGGCGGACGTGGACCCGGCGGTAGGCCGACGGCGGGGTGTCGAAGTGGTCGAGGAAGGCCTGGCGGAGCGTTTCGGTGGAGCCGAAGCCGCAGCGGCGGGCGATCGTGGCCAGCGGGAGGTCGGTGCCGGACAGCAGGCGGGCCGCCTGCTCGGTGCGGATCGTGCGGACGTAGCGGCCGGGTGTCGTGCCGAGGTGGGCGTCGAACAGGCGGGTCAGCTGGCGGGTGCTGATCCCGGCGCGGGTGGCCAGGGCCGGGGTGCCGAGGTCCTCGTCGAGGTGCTCGGCGATGTACGCCGTGAGGTCGCGGACCTCGCGGTGCTCCGGCGGCGGGCCGGACAGGAACAGGCTGACCTGCGCCTGGTTGCCCGGCCGCTGCAGGTAGGTGACCAGCGAACGGGCGGCTTCGCGGGCCAGCGACGGGCCGTGGTCGGCCTCGACCAGCGACAGCGTCAGGTCGAGCCCGCTGGTGACGCCGGCCGCGGTGTAGACGTTGCCGTGGCGGATGTAGAGCGGCACCGGGTCGACCGTCACCGAGGGGTAGTCCGCGGCGAGTTTCGCGGCGTAACGCCAGTGCGTGGTCGCGCGGCGGCCGTTGAGCAGCCCGGCCGCGGCGAGCACCTCGGCGCCGGTGCACACCGACGCGACGCGCCGGCTCGTCCGGGCCAGGCGCCGGACCTGGGCGAGCACGCGCTCGTCGCCCGCGGCGGTCGTGCTGCCCCAGCCGCCGGCGACGACCAGGGTGTCCAGGTCCGCGGGGACCTGGTCGAGCCGCAGGTGCGGCTGCAGGATCAGGCCGGAGGCGGTGTGGATCGGCCGGCCGTCGAGGTTGGCGAGGCGGATCTCGTACGGCGGCCGCGCGCCGTGCCGGTTCGCGGCGTCGAACACGTCGGCGGGACAGGCGATGTCCAGCAGCTCGGCGTCGGGGAATCCGACGATCACGACCCGTCTGGGTGAGCCTGGCATGAGCGGACGCTAGCAGCCCGACCGGCGCTCGGACGCGGTTCGCAGGATTACGGACATCACGGCTTCGGCACCACGGCGTCCCCGCCAGGGTGGGGACCATGACCGATGAGCAGAAGACCATCGCCTTCGTCCTGTACCCGGGCCTCACACCGCTCGACCTGGTGGGCCCGCTGCAGGTGCTGAGCGCGCTGGCCCAGATCGATCCCGGGTACCGGACCGTCGTGGTCGGCGCGACGAAGGACGAGCTCGCCACGGACACCCCGCTGCGGCTCGCGCCGAGCCACACGTTCGACGAGGTGCCCTCGCCGTTCGCGGTGCTGGTGCCCGGCGGCACCGTGCCGACGCTGCGCGCGATGGCCGACGAAACCCTGCTCGCCTGGCTGCGGTCCGCGTCCGCCACCGCGGAGCTGGTGACGTCGGTCTGCACCGGCTCGCTCGTCCTCGGCGCGGCCGGGCTCCTGGAGGGGAAGCAGGCGACCACCCACTGGATGTTCCGGGACGTCCTCACCGGCCTGGGCGCGACGCCGGTCGCGAAGCGCTGGGTGGAGGACGGCAAGGTGATCACCGCGGCGGGCGTGTCGGCCGGCATCGACCTGGCCCTGCACCTGGTCGAACGGCTGGCCGGGCGCGAGGTCGCGACGACCGTCCAGTTCGGCATCGAATACGACCCGGAGCCGCCGCAGGGCGCGCTCGACTGGGACAACCCGCCCTACGGCGACCTGAAGCCGCTTCGCGAGTACACGCTGCGGGAAGGACTCGCCGACCATCCGGAGCTGCTGGAGAAGCTGCTCGCGCACGCCTGAGGCGAACGGCGTCGGCCATCCGGGTGAGTGGCCTTCCCGGACGGCCCCGGACGGCTAGGGTCAGCTCGCTCGATCAGGTGATCTCGCGGGTGGGGTGTTAAGCCGTGCGGTTCCAGGTCCTCGGCCCTCTGACGGCCACCGTCCCGCTGCCCTCGGCGGCTCAGCCCCGGCGGCTGCTCGCCGTGCTGCTCGCGCGGGCCGGTCAGTACGTCGGGCGCGACACGCTGGTCGACGAGCTGTGGCCGGACGGCGCGCCGTCGAGCGCCGCGGCGATCGTCCAGGTTACCGTCTCGAAGCTGCGCAAGACGCTCTCGCCCGGTCTCGGCGCCGCCGCGGCCGGGCAGCGCCTGCGGTCGGGCCCGCGGGGGTACGCGCTGGTCGTCGAGCCCGGTGAGCTGGACGCCGACGACTTCCTGACGCTGCTGTCCGCCGGGGCCGACGACCGCGCCCAGCGCCGGCGCGCCCTCGAACGGGCCCTCGCGTGCTGGCGGGGTGACGCCTTCGCCGACGTCGCCGGCGGGCCGCTGCTGGAGGCGCACAAGCTGTGGCTGGAGGACCGGCGCTCGGCGGCGCTGCTGCAGCTGGTCGAGCTGGAGCTCGCCGACGGCGACGGCGGGTCCGTCGTCGAACGGCTGGACCCGGTGGTCGCGGCCCGGCCCGCCGACGAACGCTTCGCCGGGCGCCTCGCGGCCGCGCTCGGCGCCGTCGGCCGCCGCGAGTCGGCCCTCGAGGTGCTCCGGCGGACGCGGCGCGCGCTCTGGGAAGAGGCCGGCGTCTGGCCGAGCGCGGACCTGGTCGACGTCTACCGCCGGATCGCCGGCACCGACTGGACGACCCCGGGGCCGCCGGCACAGCTGCCGCCCGCCGTGCCCGACTTCACCGGGCGGACGGCCGAGCTGGCCGACGTCACCCGGGCCCTGCGCGGCCCGGCCCCGGTGGTGCTGCACGGCGCGGCCGGCGCCGGGAAGTCCGCGCTGGCGGTGCAGGCCGCCTGGCGGGCCCGCCGCCGGTTCCCGGACGGCCAGCTGGTCGCGACGCTGTCCGGCCCGGCCGACCCAGCGGCCGTGCTGACCGGGTTCCTGCGGGTGCTCGGTGCGACCCCGGCGGAGCTGGCCGACCGGGCCGGCCTGCCCGGGCTCTGGCGGTGCTACACCGCCGAGCGGCGGCTCCTGGTGGTACTCGAGGACGCCGCGTCCGAGGCACAGGTCCGCGCCCTGCTGCCGAGCGGGCCCGGCTGCGCCACCCTCGTGACGTCCCGCCGGGCGCTGCCCGGGCTGTGCGGGGCGCACCCGGTCCCGGTCGCCGGACTGTCCACAGCGGACGCATATGCCTTGCTCGCGGCGATCGTGGGGGAGGCCCGGCTGCGTGCGGAACCCGAAGCCGCGAAACGGCTTCTCGGCCACTGCGCGGGCTTGGCGCTCGCCGTCCGGATCGCCGGGGCCAAGCTCGCCGGGCGGCCGCGGCAGCGCGTCGCGGAGCTGGCCGTGCGGCTGGCCGACGAGCGCCGCCGGCTCGACGAGCTGACCGCGGGCGACCTGAGCGTCCGGGCGGCCGTCACGGCGGCCCTGCGCGAACGCCCCGCGGCCGACCGGTACCTGCTGCGGCTGCTCACCGCGTTCGACGCACCCGTGCCCGACTGGTGTGCCGCCGCCCTGCTCGGCAAGCCGCTCGACGAGGCCCGCGACCGGCTCGACGCCGTGGCCTCCGGACACGTGCTGGTCCCGGACGGCGCCCGCTGGGCGGTGGCGCCGTTCGTCCGCCTCGTGCTGGCCGAGGGCACGGCCCCGGCGACCGACGGGGTCGCGCTGCGCCGCGCGTGCGAGGTGACGCTGGCGCTCGCCGAGCAGGCCCGGGGCCGCCCGTCGCCCGGCGGCCCGAAGCCGGACCCGGCGACGCTGCGCCGGGTCGCGGCCGACCCGGCGGGCTGGGCGGCGGGGGAGACCGCGCACCTCGCCGCCGCCGTCCGGCTGGCCGGCGCGCGCGGCTGGCACGAGCTCACCGGACGCCTCGCCGACGCCTGCACCGAGCTGGCCGGCACGCCGTGGCTGGACCACTCCGCCCGCGCCGTGTCGGTGCTCGGGCTGGCCGCGGCGCGGCGCCGCAACGACCCGCACGCCGAGGCCGAGAAGCTCTTCACCCTGGGTTCCGTGCACTGGCAGCAGGGCCGGTGGCGGCAGGCGCGCCGGTACTTCGTCATGGCCGAGAACCGGTTCCGGGTGCTCGACGACCCGAACGGCACGGCCGCGGTGCTGGCCGCGCTCGCCGACATCCACCTCGACAGCGGCGAGGCGCGGGCCGCGGAGACGGAGCTGCGGGAGGCACTCGACCTGCTGCGCGACTGCGGTGACCGGCGCGGCCAGGCGGCCGCGGCGGCGCAGCTGGGCTCGCTGGCCGAGGACGTCGGCGACGTCCGGGGCGCGGTCGAGAGCTTCGAGGTGAGCATGCTGCTGGCCCGCGAATGCGAGGACGGGCGCTGGCACGACCAGGCCGCCAAGCGCTACGCCGACGTCCTGCGCCGCCACGGCGGCTGCGACCAGGCGGCCGACCTGCTCACCGGCGCTCTCGGCGGCGCCGTCCGCACCCGGGAGCGGCACTGGGAGGCGCACGTCCTGCGCAGCCTGGGCGACCTGCACGCCGAGGCGGGGGAGCTGGCCGACGGCGAACGCTGCCTGACCCGCTCCCTGGACCTGTTCGAGCAGATCGGGCACCGGCACGCCGCCGCCTACACCCACCGCAGCCTGGCCGAGGCGCGCCGCCGGGCCGGCGACCCCGCGGGAGCGCGACAGCACCTGCGGCTGGCGATGGGCGTGTTCCGCGAACTGCGCGACCGCCGCGGGGCCGGGTACGCCCTGCTCAGCCTCGGCCGGACCCAGGCGGGTGACGCCGCGGAACGGCAGGCGGTGCAGGTGCTGCGGATGTCGGCCGACCTGTTCCGCGACCTCGGTTTCCCGCTGTGGGAGCTGCGGGCGCTGCACGAGCTCAACGCCGTGACCAGTGCCTCCCCGGAGCGGGAGCGGACTCGTGAAGTCTTGACGAAGATCAGGACCTGACCCCACCACGCCCGCCGCGCGACCGGTCGTGTTTGGCGAAGTTATGGTCGGGCCCTTTTGGCTGCCGCCATCGGATCAAGGCACCGAGGAGGCAAGTCATGTCGGGACAACGGATGCTCGTGCGGGCGGCGGTGGGGCTGACCGCTTCGGCCGCGGTGGTGTTCGCCACCATCGGAACCGCTTCGGCGGAGGTCGAGGTCACCAAGCTCAGCCAGTCGGCGGCCGCGTCCCAGCTGTCCGCGGCCGGGGTGACCCACTCGTCCAGCGGCGGCTGCACCACCAGGTCGAACTCGACCTGCACGTCCTACGAGCAGATCAACCAGACCACGGTCACCGGCGTGATCACGCTGAAGCGGGCGAGCGGCTGCGCGATCAACATCACCGGCGGCACCGAGGTCGGGCACGCGTCGGGCACCTACAGCCACTACAACGGCTACAAGGTGGACATCGCGCACAACAGCTGCATCGACAGCTACATCAAGAACAGCTTCAGCTACATCGGGCTGCGTGGCGACGGCTACCCGCAGTGGAAAGCCGGCTCCGGCAACCTCTACTGCGACGAGGGCAACCACTGGGACATCACGTACTACACCTGCGGCTGCTGAGCCGTCCGGCCGGAGCCTGCCCGCCATGAGGGCTGCGGGCAGGTCCCGGCCGGTCACGATTACCGCCCGCGACCGCCGGGTACCTCTCCGGAGGGAGGTGCCGTGATGACTTCACCGCGCATCGCCGCCCCGGTAGCGGGGGCGGCCACCGGAGCCGTGCTGCTGGCCGGGGTGTACCTGGTCCTGGCGCCGTGGCTCACCCACTTCGGCGGAGCGGGGATCCTGGCGCTCAGCAACACCGTCACCGGCCTGGTCCTGGTGGCCCTGGCGATCGCCCGGACGGCGACGCCGCGGGCGCGCCCGCTGACCTGGGTCGTCGCTGTGCTCGGCGCATGGGCCGGGCTGTCGCTGGTGGTGCTGCGCCCGACGTGGGTGACCTGGCCCTCGGCCGGGGCGCTGGTGGGCAACGTGGTCGCCGCGGCCGTCGTCGTGCTGGGCGGAGCGGTCCTGCTGACGCGGGCCTGAGCAAGCTCCGAGTGGACGCGCCCGGCCGCGGCGGGCAGGCTCGGCCGGGTGGACCCCGACGAGATCACCACGTCGAACCCGGGCAAGATCTACTACCCCGACGCCGGCCTGACCAAGGGCGACGTCGTCGGGCACTACCGGAGGGTCGCCGAGGTGATGGTGCCGCACCTGCGCGGGCGGCCGCTCACCCTGCGCCGCTACCCGAACGGCATCGCCGGCCAGACCTGGTACCAGAAGGAAGCGAGCCCGAAGCTGCCGTCGTGGATCCGCGTCGAGACGATCCCGCAGCGGACGACCAGCGACGTGCGGCACGTGATCTGCGACGACCCCGCGACGCTGGTGTACCTGGCCAACCAGGCCGCGATCGAGTTCCACATCTGGTCGTCCACTGTGGACGATCTGGAGCACCCGGACCTGGTGCTGATCGACATCGACCCGCCGGATCACGTCACCGTCGCCGACCTGCGCGACATCGCGCGGCTGGTGAAGAAGGTCTACGAAGCCGCCGGGCTCACCGCGTACCTGCAGGCCACCGGCGGGCGCGGGTTCCACGTCGTCGCGCCGATCGAACCCAGCCGGACCTACGACGAGGTGCGTGACCTCGCGAAAGCCGCGGCGGAGGTGCTGGCGAGGCTCGACCCCGACCGCCTCACCACGGCGGTGCGGAAGGCCCAGCGCGGCGACCGCGTGTACCTCGACGTCCTGCGCAACGGCTACACGTCGACGTTCGTGGCGCCGTACTCCTTGCGAGCCCGCCCCTCGGCCGGGGTCGCCACGCCGATCGGCTGGCCCGAGCTGGGCCAGGCGGAGCCGGACGGCTGGACGCCCAAGCGCGTCAAGGAACGCCTGGCGCGCAAGGAAGACCCGTGGGCCGGGATGGCCGAGCACGCGGCGTCCCCGACAAAGGCGTTGGAGCTGCTGAAGAAGCTTTGACGCCCGGGGTCACGTCTCGACGTGCAGCCAGGTCCCGTCCGCCTCGCCCGGGGTGTAGCCGCTGTCGGCGCGCTTGGCGTAGATGCCGCCGAGCCCGTGCTGGCGGGCCGCGCCCAGGACGGCCTCGCCGTTGCCCTCGAAGAACTGGGGCACCTGCCAGGTCCCGCCGGTCAGGTCGAGGTCCGCCAGCAGCGACCGCCGCTCGAGGTAGGGCAGCTCCAGCGTCGGACGGCCTTCGTGGTGCAGCAGGTCGTAGGCGAAGAAGAAAGCCGGCTTGTGCTTCATGATCCGCTTCGCGTCGTAACCCTCGAACCGGCTGCGCTCCTGGAGTCCTTCGGGATCCGGGCGGCCGTCACGGATCACGACGATCTCGCCGTCCAGCAGCACTTCCGTCGAGCCGAGGCTCTCGCCGAGCTTGTGCAGCTCCGGGTACCGGCCGGTGACGTCGGCGCCGGAGCCGTCGTGCGCGGTGAGCCGGCCGCCGGCCACGCAGAGCATGGTCCGCGCCCCGCCCCAGGCGAATTCGTAGGCCCAGCCGGCGTCTTCGGCCGCCGGAGGCAGCTCGCCGGGCACCGCGGTCATCGGCTCCAGGAACTCGGGGGCGTCCTCGTGGCCGGCCTCGGCCGGGTCGAGACGGCGCAGGGTCCAGTCGCCCTCGTCCTCCGGGTTGTGCCGGTTCTGGAACAGGTACTTGCCGCTGGCCTTGGTGCCGTGGAAGACGACTTCGACCTTGTGGTCGTTCCAGTGCAGCGTTTCGTAGCGGCCGGTGTCCCAGATCGCCATCCAGCCGCCGCCGTACTCACCCGCCGGGATCTCGCCTTCGAACGCGAGGTACTCCATGGGGTGGTCCTCGGTGTGCACCGCGAGCCGGTTGACACCGGGGGAGCGGGGCAGGCCCTTCGGCACCGCCCACGAGACGAGCACGCCGTCGCGTTCGAGGCGGAAGTCCCAGTGCAGGCGGGAGGCGTGGTGCTCCTGGATGACGAACAGGTCGTCCTGGCCCGGTTCCGGCGCGCCGTCCGGCCACGGCTCGGGTGTCTTGGCACGGTCGCGCTTGCGCCGGTACTCGTCGAGTCGGTCGGCCATCGCGGGACCGGCACCCCCACTTCGCTCGGAGGGCACCAGATTACCGCTCGCCGCACCGGGTCCCGCCTCCGGCCGTGCCCTCCCGGAGCGGGTGGCTCCGGGAGGGCACGCACGCCTCAGTCCGTCTCGGCCATGGCCTCGGCGAACTGCGCCGCGTACAGCCGCGCGTACGCGCCGTCGCTGTGCAGGAGCGTCTCGTGGTTGCCGTGCTCGACGATCTGCCCGTGCTCCATCACCAGGATCACGTCGGCGTCCCGGATCGTGGAGAGCCGGTGCGCGATGACGAAGCTGGTGCGGCCCGAGCGCAGCTCGTTCATCGCCCGCTGGATGAGCACCTCGGTGCGGGTGTCGACCGAGCTGGTCGCCTCGTCGAGGATGAGGATGACCGGCCGGGCCAGGAACGCCCGCGCCACCGTGATCAGCTGCTTCTCACCCGCGCTGACCGTGCCGCCCTCGTCGTCGAGGACGGTCTCGTAGCCGTCCGGCAGGGTCCGCACGAACCGGTCGACGTACGTCGCCTTCGCCGCTTCGATGATCTCGTCGCGGGTCGGGTCGTCGGCGCCGTAGGCGATGTTCTCCGCGATCGTGCCGCCGAAGAGCCACGCGTCCTGCAGCACCATGCCGGTCTGGTCGCGCAGCTCCTCGCGGTTCATCTTCGCGATGTCGACGCCGTCGAGCGTGATCCGCCCGCCGTCGAGCTCGTAGAACCGCATGAGCAGGTTGACCAGCGTCGTCTTGCCGGCACCGGTCGGGCCGACGATCGCCACCGTCTGGCCGGGCTCGACCGTCAGCGACAGGTCGTCGATGAGCGGCTTCTCCGGCAGGTAGCGGAACGAGACGTCCTGGAACTCGACGCGCCCGCGCACGACGGCCGGGCGCTCCGGGTCGGCGGGCTCCGGTCCCTGCTCCTCGGCGTCGAGCAGCGCGAACACCCGCTCGGCCGAGGCGACCCCGGACTGCAGCAGGTTCGCCATGCTGGCGATCTGCGTCACCGGCTGGCTGAACTGGCGCGAGTACTGGATGAACGCCTGCACCTCGCCGAGGGTGAGGCTGCCCGACGCGACGCGCAGGGCGCCGATCACGGCCACCAGGACGTAGCTCAGGTTGCCGATGAACATCATCGCCGGCTGGATCATCCCGGAGATGAACTGCGCCCGGAAGCTCGCCTCGTACAGCGTCTCGTTCTGCTGGTCGAAGATCGCCGCGGACTCGCCGCGGCGGCCGAACACCTTGACCAGCGAGTGGCCGGTGTACATCTCCTCGACGTGCGCGTTGAGCTTGCCGGTCGTGGCCCACTGCTTGATGAAGTTCGGCTGGGCCCGCTTCCCGACCTTCCCCGCCACCACCGCCGAGAGCGGCACCGTGATCAGCGCGATGAGCGCCAGCAGCGGCGAGATCAGGAACATCATGATCAGCACGCCGATCACGGTCAGCAGCGACGCGACGATCTGCGACAGCGTCTGCTGCAGCGACTGCGCCAGGTTGTCGATGTCGTTGGTGACGCGGGACAGGACCTCGCCGCGCGGCTGGCGGTCGAAGTACTTCAGCGGCAGCCGGGCGAACTTCTCCTCGACCTGCTGGCGCAGGCGGTAGACCGCCTGCTGCACCAGCGTCGTGGTCAGCCGGGCCTGGATCAGCCCGAAGAACGACGCGATGACGAACAGCGCCAGCACGGTCAGCAGGATCTGGCCGACCTTGTCGAAGTCGATGCCGACGCCGGGCACGAGGTCGACCCGGCCGTAGATGTCGGCGAGCGTGCCGTTGCCCTGGGCACGCAGCCCGGCGACGACCTGTTCCTTGGTGACGCCCGGGGGCACCGCCTTGCCGAGCACGCCGGCCAGGATCGCGTCGGTGGCCTGGCCGAGGATCTTCGGCCCGATCACGGTGAGCGTGACGCTCGCCGCGCCGAGGACGAGCACGCCGATCAGGGCGGCCCGCTGCGGCGCCAGCAGGCGCAGCAGCCGCTTGAGGGAGCCCTTGAAGTCGAGGGCCTTCTCCGGCGGCGCGCCGCCGGCCATGAAGCGCCCCGGCCCCACGGTCGCCGCGCCGGTGTTCTTGTGCCGCTCGGCGGTGCGCCGTTCCCCGGCCTCGGTGACATCGGGTTTGGCGGACTCTTCCGTGGTACTCATGCCGCTTCCTGTTCGGTCAGCTGGGACAGCACGATCTCCCGGTAGGTTTCGTTGCCGTCCATGAGTTCGTGGTGGGTTCCGGTGCCGACGACGCGGCCCTCGTCGAGGACGATGATCCGGTCGGCGCCGCGGATCGTGCTGACCCGCTGGGCGACGATGACCACCGTGGCGTCGGCGGTCTCCGGCACGAGCGCGCGGCGCAAGGCCGCGTCGGTCGCGTAGTCGAGCGCGGAGAACGAGTCGTCGAACAGGTAGATCTCCGGCTTGTGCACCAGCATCCGGGCGATCGCGAGCCGCTGCCGCTGCCCACCCGAGACGTTCGTGCCGCCCTGGGCGATCGGCGCGTCGAGACCTTCGGCCATCGCCTCGACGAAGTCCTTGCCCTGCGCCACTTCCAGCGCGTGCCACAGCTCTTCGTCGGTGGCGTCCGGGTTGCCGTACCGGAGGTTGGTCGCGATGGTGCCGGCGAACAGGTACGGCTTCTGCGGCACCAGCCCGACCGCGCGGGCGAGCACCGCCGGGTCCAGGTCGCGGACGTCGACGCCGTCGACCTTCACCGTGCCCTGGGTGGCGTCCATCAGCCGGGGGATCAGGTTGAGCAGCGTGGTCTTGCCGGTACCGGTCGAGCCGATCACCGCCGTCGTCTCACCCGGGCGCCCGATCAGCGAGATGTCGCACAGCACCGGCTCCTCCGCGCCGGGGTAGCGGAACTCGACCCCGGACAGCTCGAGGTGCCCGTGGACCTTGCCGGGCCGGATCGGCGTCACCGGCGGGCGGACGCTGGACTCGGTGTCGAGCACCTCGCTGATCCGCTCGGCGCTGACCTCCGCGCGCGGCACCATCATGAACATGAAGGTGGCCATCATGACCGCCATCAGGATCTGCAGCAGGTAGGACAGGAACGCCGTCATGGCGCCGATCTGCATGCTGCCGGAGTCGATGCGCTGCCCGCCGAACCACAGCACCGCGACGCTCGAAGCGTTCATCACCAGCATGACGATCGGGAACATCAGCGCCATCAGGCGCCCGACCCGCAGCGACACGGTGAGCAGCTCGTCGTTGGCGACGTCGAACCGCGCGCGCTCGTGCTTGTCGCGGACGAACGCGCGGATGACGCGGATGCCCATGATCTGCTCGCGCAGCACCTGGTTGATCCGGTCGAGGCGCACCTGCATCAGCCGGAACGCCGGGCGCATCCGGGCGATGATGATCCCGACGGCCAGCGCCAGCACGGGCACGATCACCAGCAGCAGCGAGGAGAGCGGCACGTCGAGGTTCAGCGCCAGGACGATGCCGCCGACGCACATGATCGGCGCCGACACCATCAGCGTCAGCGTCATCAGCACCAGCATCTGGACCTGCTGGACGTCGTTGGTGGTGCGGGTGATCAGCGACGGCGTGCCGAACTGGCCGACCTCGCGGGCCGAGAAGTCCTGCACCTGGTGGAAGATCCCGGCGCGGATGTCGCGGCCGACCGCCATCGCGGTGCGGGCGCCGAAGTAGACCGCGCCGATCGAGCCGGCGATCTGGGCCAGCGTCACGGCGAGCATCACCCCGCCGATGCGGATGATGTAGCCCATGTCGCCCTTGATCAGCCCGTTGTCGACGATGTCGGCGTTGAGCGTGGGCAGGTAGAGCATCGCGATCGTCTGCACCAGCTGCAGCACGACGATCACCCACAGCGTGGTTTTGTACGGGCGCAGGTGGCTGCGCAGGAGCTTGACTAGCACAACGGTTCCCCCAGTGTGGTGGTGTCCGGTTCGGTTTTCGGTGTGGTGCCGCCGGTCAGGGTCGGCATGCCGGTGGCCAGCTCGTCCAGCAGCCGTTCCAGGGTCGGCAGGAACGGTTCGCCCTCGCTCATGAACCAGTTGACGAAGGCGACCCGGACCGCGCTTTCCACCGACGAGGCCATCAGGCGGCACAGCAGGTGGTCCGCCCCGCCCGCCCGCTTGGCGATCGTTTCGGCGAGGACCCGCTCGACCGCCGCGTGGGCGTTGAGGAACTCCCCGCGCAGCATCAGCTGCCCCATCAGCTCCCGCAGACGCGCAACATACGCGCGATCCGGTTCGCCTTCACGTGAATATTGCTCGATCACGGCCTGCTTGACGGACTCCCACAACGGCTCGCCCTCGGGCCGGGCGAGCAGCGCCTCGCGCATCCCCTCGTGGCGGTCGACGACCATCGAGCAGACCGCTTGCTCCTTGCTCGAGAAGTAGTTGTTGAACGTCCGCGGGGAGACCCCGACCTCGGTCGCGATGTCCTCCACCCGGACGTTCTCCAGCCCGCGGTCGAGCGCGAGCCGCAGGGCGGCCTGCGCCAGCGCCCGGCGGGCTTCGCGCTTCTTGCGCTCCCGCAGGCTCAGGTTCGGTGGGTCGAGCGACGTCATGGGCGGAGTGTAGCGAAAAACTTGCGTGCCACGCAAAAAAGTGCGGGCCACGCAAGATTGGGACGAACCGGACACGGTCCGGATCCCGTGGCGAGAGCCTTCCGGGTCTGCGGTATCGGCGGCCGTGTGCGCTCTGTTGCGTGACGCAACTTGCAAAATAGAGCCGAATGGCCCAACCGGCTGCTCTCACCAGGAATGACGCGGCGGATCCGTGGTCACCGGGCGCGTACGCGCGGGAACGGGTTGTGGACACATAACAATGCGGTCTGCTTGCATGTCCGTCGTCGCCGCCGGGGGTCGGCACGCCGGCATCACAGAACTGAGCAAGGAAGAGTTGGGACCACACATGGCGAGCCGCGCCCGGGAACTCCTGGATCGATCACGCGTGCTGCTGGACCGCTCGCGGGTCGCCGCCGCGCAGTACCTCACGGCGCCGCCGAAGCACCCGCAGCACGGCGCGCCCGGGTACGCGCCCGCCGAGTACGTCCCCGCCGCCGGCCCGGCGATCGCGGAGCTCTCGCGCCCCGGGGCGTCGCCGACGGCCGGGGAGCCGGTATTGGCCGAGATCTGCGCCAGCGTCGCGCTGCGCGACCTCAACCTGCTCGACCAGCTGCTCGCCCGCCTGGAGGAGCTGGAGGCGGGGGAGGAGGACCACCACCGCCTCGCCGAGCTCTACCAGCTGGACCACCTCGCCACCCGGCTGCGCCGCAACGCCGAGAACCTGCGCGTGCTGTCCGGGCAGGAGTCCGCCGACGACGCCGCGCGCGCCACTTCGCTGCTCGACCTCATGCGCGAGGCGATGTCCTCGATCGACCACTACGCCCGGATCACCATCGGCCGGGTCGTCAACCTCGGTGTCGTCGGCTTCGCCGCCGAGGACCTCGGCCGGGTGCTGGCGGAGCTGTTCGACAACGCCGCCAACCAGTCGTCCCCGAGCTCGCCGGTGCACGTCAGCGCCCACCTCACCGAGCAGGGCAGCGTGCTCGTCCGGGTCGAGGACGAAGGCATCGGCATCCCCGCCGAGCGCATCTCCGGGCTCAACACGCGCCTGGCCGCGGGCGGCGAGCTCGACCACGGCGCCGCGCGGCACATGGGCCTCGCCGTGGTCGCCCGGCTCGCGGCCCGCCACGACGTCACCGTCCGGCTCGACCGGCGCAGCCCGCACGGCACGGTCGCGACCGTGCTGCTGCCGACCGGCATCGTCACCGAGCCGGCCGAGCGCGCCTGGTCGGGCACCCGCACCGTGACCGCCGAACCGGCGGCGGCCGCCGAGACCAACGGCGAACCCGTGACCGCGGGCGGGCTGCCGCGCCGCCGTCCGGGCGCCTTCCCGCGGGAAGAGCCCGCCGCGCCGGCGGCGCGCACGCCCGCGCCCCGGCCCCGGCCGGTCGAGCAGCCGTCCGGCGGCACCACGGCGAACGGCCTGCCGCGCCGCGTGCCCGGCAGCATCCGCGGCGCCGCCCCGGAACCGCCGCCGCCCCCGCCGGCGACGGGCGCGG